>NZ_CP095743.1:2919057-3241730 GCF_022049065.2 Niallia sp. Man26 | reverse complement strand
ATATATTCACGGAATTCTAGACGGCCGAGACGTCGGTCAAAAGACTGCGGAAAAATACATTAAGGCTACACAAGAAAAAATAGAAGAATACGGTGTAGGTGAATTTGCGACAATCTCAGGACGCTACTATTCTATGGATAGAGATAAGCGCTGGGACCGTGTTGAAAAATCCTACCGTGCAATGGCCTATGGTGAAGGACCTAGCTACTCCAACCCATTGGATGTTGTAGAAGATAACTACAGAAATGGTATCTTTGACGAATTCGTACTTCCGTCTGTTATTACTAAAGAAGACGGTAAGCCGGTTGCAACCATTCAAGACGAAGATGCAGTAATTTTCTATAACTTCCGTCCAGACCGTGCAATCCAAATCTCTAATGTATTCACAAATGAGGACTTCCGTTCATTCGATCGCGGAGAAAATCATCCGAAAGATTTATATTTCGTATGCTTAACTCATTTCAGTGAAACAGTAAAAGGGTATGTTGCTTTCAAGCCAACAAACTTGGATAACACATTAGGTGAAGTTATTTCCCAAAATGGATTAACTCAGCTCCGCATTGCGGAAACGGAAAAATACCCACACGTAACGTTCTTCATGAGCGGTGGACGTGAAGCGGAATTCCCTGGTGAAAAGCGTATTTTGATCAACTCTCCTAAAGTTGCAACATACGACTTGCAGCCAGAAATGAGCGCTTATGAAGTGACAGATGCACTTCTAAAAGAGATTGAAGCAGATAATTTTGATGCTATCATCTTAAACTTTGCAAACCCTGATATGGTTGGGCACTCCGGAATGCTTGAACCTACTATCAAGGCTATCGAGACTGTTGATGAATGCTTAGGCAAAATCATCACACTGATTGAAGAAAAAGGCGGCAAAGCTATCATTACAGCAGACCATGGTAACTCAGATGAAGTGGTAACACTTGATGGAAAACCAATGACTGCACATACAACAAACCCTGTGCCTGTCATTGTGACAGTGCCTGGTGTCGAGCTTCAAGAAGGAAAGCTTGGAGATTTGGCTCCAACTATGCTTGAGTTATTAGGACTTGAACAACCAGCAGAAATGACTGGTACATCTATCATTAAAAAATAATTGATTTATTAAAAGGAGAGAATTTATTATGCCATACATTCAACATGTATATGCTCGCGAAGTATTAGACTCACGCGGTAACCCAACAGTAGAAGTAGAAGTTTTAACAGAATCAGGTTTCTTCGGTCGTGCACTTGTTCCATCTGGTGCATCAACTGGTGAATACGAAGCAGTAGAATTGCGTGACGGCGACAAATCACGCTACCTTGGCAAAGGTGTTCTTAAAGCAGTAGAAAACGTAAACGAAGTTATCGCTGAAGCAATCATCGGTATGGACGTTACTGACCAAGCTGGAATCGACAGAACTATGATCGAGCTTGACGGAACTGAAAACAAAGGTAAATTAGGTGCTAACGCTATCCTTGGTGTATCTATGGCTGCAGCTCACGCTGCTTCTGAAGTTGTTGGTCTTCCATTGTACCGTTACCTTGGCGGATTCAATGCTAAGCAATTGCCAACTCCAATGATGAACATCATCAACGGTGGTTCTCACGCTGACAACAACGTGGACTTCCAAGAGTTCATGATCTTGCCAGTAGGTGCTCCAACATTCAAAGAAGCATTGCGTTATGGTGCTGAAGTGTTCCATGCACTTAAATCAGTTCTATCTGCAAAAGGCTTGAACACAGCTGTAGGTGACGAAGGTGGATTCGCTCCAAACCTTGGTTCAAACCGTGAAGCTCTTGAAGTTATCATCGAAGCAATCAAAAAAGCTGGCTATGAGCCTGGTAAAGACATCTTGCTTGGAATGGACGTTGCTTCTTCTGAGTTCTACAACAAAGAAACTGGTAAATACGATCTTGCTGGAGAAGGCCGCACTGGCTTAACTTCTGAAGAGCTAGTATCTTTCTACGAAGAGCTAGTTAACGAATTCCCAATCATCTCTATTGAAGATGGTCTTGACGAAAACGACTGGGAAGGTCACAAATTGTTGACTGACCGCATCGGTTCTAAAGTACAATTGGTTGGTGACGATCTATTCGTTACAAACACTAAAAAATTGGCTGAAGGTATCGAAAAAGGAATTGCTAACTCAATCCTTATCAAAGTTAACCAAATCGGTACTTTGACTGAAACTTTCGAAGCTATCGAAATGGCTAAACGTGCAGGTTACACTGCAGTAGTATCTCACCGTTCTGGTGAAACAGAAGATGCAACAATCGCTGACATCGCTGTTGCTACTAACGCTGGCCAAATCAAAACTGGTTCACTTTCTCGTACAGACCGTATTGCTAAGTACAACCAACTTCTTCGCATTGAAGACGAGCTTGGCGACCTAGCTGTATACGATGGTCTTAAATCTTTCTACAACCTTACTAAATAAGGTTTGAACTTCAAGCACCTGACATTTTTGTGTCAGGTGCTTTTTTGTTGCCACAACTTGGATAAAACCGTTGTAATGCTATTGTGGGACAAGATAAATTATGGTACATTAAGAGTAATGTATGTTCGTTTTAATGGAGGTGCTTGTATGTTACACACAATCTTATTAACATTACTGATTATTGTTGCTCTTGCTCTTATTGTAGTAGTGCTTCTGCAATCAGGAAAAAGTGCAGGTCTATCCGGGGCCATTTCAGGTGGGGCAGAACAGCTTTTCGGTAAACAAAAAGCTCGCGGTTTAGACTTAATACTTCATAATACAACAATCGTACTGTCAATTTTGTTCTTTGCTTTAACGATTGCAGTCAGCTATTTCGATATTTAATAGCTGAACGGTATAGATGAAAAACCTGGCCGGATGCGGTCAGGTTTTTTTTCTGCAAGAGGGGTTTTGGAATCTTTTTGCTGGATTCTTATCCTTTTTTCTGCCTAAAATAGGATGAGATTTACTAAAAAGAAAATCAGCTATACATATGTTAATCCGATGGAAATGGGAAAAGATAAGGCAAGGAGTGTTTTTAAAATGAAATTAGTGGAACAAAAGCCGTTGTATTTTGAAGGAAGTAATAAACGTGCTGTATTGCTGCTGCACGGCTTCACAGGCAACACATCAGATGTAAGAATGCTTGGACGCTATTTGAATACTAAAGGATACAGCTGCTATATTCCGTTGTATAAAGGCCATGGAGTGCCGCCAGAGGACCTTGTGCAGTATGGGCCAGAAGATTGGTGGAAAGATGTTCAGGCAGGCTATAATTTCTTGAAAGAAAAAGGTTATGAAGAAATTGCAGTGGGCGGACTTTCTCTAGGCGGGGTATTTTCTCTTAAGTTAGGTTACACTGTACCTGTAAAGGGTATCGTAACAATGTGTTCTCCAATGTATATTAAAAGCGAAGAAGTCATGTATGAGGGCGTCCTTGAATATGCTCGTAACTATAAGGTTAGGGAAGGAAAATCGGAGGAAGTCATTGAACAAGAAATGGCAGAATTCGCCCCGATGAATACGTTAAAAGAGCTGCAAGGCTTGATTGCAGATGTCCGTCAATCAGTGGATTTAATTTATTCCCCTGTTTTTGTTATACAAGCAAGACATGACCACATGATTAATACAGATAGTGCAAATATTATCTATAATGAAGTGGAAAGTGATGATAAAGAGATCAAATGGTATGAGAATTCTGGCCATGTTATTACACATGATAAAGAAAAGGACGAGGTTTTTGAGGACTTCTACCAGTTTATTGATCGATTAGATTGGATTAATTAATTAAAAGGAGGTTGTTTGTTTGGATATAATTCAAGAGCATATAGAAAAGCTGCTGCATTATATGAAGGACGAGGCGTATAAGCCCCTGACAGTACAGGAGCTGGAGGAAGCGTTTGGAATTGAGGATTCTTCTAACTTTAAGGAGTTCGTCAAGGCATTAGTGCAGATGGAAGAAAAAGGGTTGGTTGTAAGAACGAGAAGCAATCGTTACGGTCTGCCTGAAAAGATGAATTTAGTGAAAGGGAAGATATCCGGCCATGCAAAGGGTTTTGCCTTTGTTATTCCAGAGGAGCCTGGTCTAGACGATATCTTTATCCCGCCAAATGAAGTGAAGACAGCGATGAATGGCGATATCGTGCTTGCCCGTGTCACTTCAGAAAGCTCTGGTCAAAGACGGGAAGGAACCATCGTCCGTATTCTGGAACGAGGTGTGCAGCAAATTGTCGGTACATATTCCGAAAGCAAGAATTTTGGGTTTGTTATTCCCGATGATAAAAAAATTGCCACAGATGTGTTCATTCCTAAAGGCAGCACAAAGGGTGCTGTAGAAGGCCATAAAGTAGTTGTAAACTTAACTGCTTATCCAGAAGGAAGAAAGAATGCAGAAGGGGAGATTATCAAGATACTGGGCCATAAAAATGATCCTGGTGTGGATATTCTATCTGTTATTCATAAGCATGGACTGCCGCTTGCTTTTCCTGACGAAGTGATGGCACAGGCTGACAGTGTTCCAGATGAAATTGATGAAAGTGAAATCAAAAACAGACGTGATTTAAGGGATCAGCAGATTGTCACAATTGATGGTGCTGATGCAAAGGACTTGGACGATGCGGTAACCGTTACAAGGCTGGAAAATGGCAACTACAAGCTTGGGGTTCACATTGCAGACGTTTCTTATTATGTGACGGAAGATTCACCAATTGATGTAGAGGCACAAGACAGAGGCACAAGTGTTTATTTAGTAGACCGAGTTATTCCAATGATTCCACATCGCCTGTCAAATGGGATTTGCTCTTTGAATCCAAAAGTAAATCGTCTGACATTGTCTTGTGAAATGGAAATCAGCCCGAGCGGTGAAGTGGTTAGCCATGAGATATTCCAAAGTGTCATTAAGACAACAGAACGAATGACTTATGCCGATGTTAACTCAATCTTAAATGACAAAGATGAAGAGCTGCGAGAAAGATATGCTGAGCTTGTTCCAATGTTTGAGAGAATGGAAGAGCTTGCGCAGATTCTTCGCACAAAACGGATGGGCCGAGGAGCAATCGACTTTGATTTCAAAGAATCAAAGGTTCTTGTTGAAGAAAATGGAAAGCCAAAGGATGTTGTCCTTCGTGAACGTTCTGTTGCAGAACGCCTTATTGAAGAGTTCATGCTTGTTGCCAATGAAACAGTAGCAGAACATTTCCACTGGCTGCAAGTACCGTTTATTTATCGTATTCACGAAGACCCGAAAGAAGAAAAGCTGCGCAGGTTTTTTGAGTTTATTACAAACTTCGGCTATATCGTGAAAGGTACTGCGAATGAAGTTCATCCGAGAGCTCTTCAGGAAATTATTGAAGAGGTGCAAGGCACACCAGAAGAAATGGTTATTTCAACTGTTATGCTCCGCTCCATGCAGCAGGCAAAATATTATCCAGAAAGTCTAGGGCATTTCGGGTTGTCAACAGAGTTCTATACGCACTTCACGTCTCCAATCAGACGCTATCCCGATTTAATTGTGCACAGACTTATTCGCACATATCTAGTAGAAGGTGACATTAGCGCTCCTACTCAAGAGAAATGGAACAGCAAGCTGACAGACATAGCAGAGCATTCGTCCAATATGGAAAGACGCTCTGTTGAAGCAGAACGTGAGACTGACGAACTCAAAAAAGCAGAATATATGCTGGATAAAATCGGCGAAGAATATGACGGCATCATCAGCTCTGTCACAAACTTTGGAATGTTTGTGGAGCTTAAGAATACAATTGAAGGTCTTGTACATGTCAGCTATATGACAGACGACTATTATCGCTATGATGAACGCCATTTTGCGATGATTGGTGAAAGAACAGGCAAAGTATTCCGTATTGGTGATGAGATCACAGTTCGTGTTGTTAATGTTAATAAAGAAGAGCGTGCCATTGACTTCGAAATTGTCGGCATGAAAGGAACTCGCCGCAGAGATCCGAAAAAAGAGGGCAAAGTATTTTCAACTGGCAGCACATCTCGCGCGCCACGGAAAGGAAAGTCTGGGGCCGGCAAAGATGGACGCAATGGCAATGGCAATGGCAGCAACGGGGAAGGAAAACGCAAGGGCAAAAAAGAAAGAAAGTTTTATGAAAATGCCCCAAAAGCAAAAAGAAAGAAAAAGAAACGCTAAAATGTTTTTGAGAAAGGGAAGCATATCTTGCTTCCCTTTGATAAACTTCATCAAAATTGTCCGAACAGAGATAATTTGATACAATTAGGTTATAAAGGTAGGGGATTTTAATGCCAAAAGGTGAAGGGAAAGTAGTCGCTCAAAACAAAAAAGCGAACCACGATTATTTTATTGAGGAAACATATGAAGCAGGCATCGTGCTGCAAGGAACAGAGATTAAGGCAATCCGTGCTGGCAGGGTTAACCTGAAGGAATCATATGCCCGTGTTCATAACGGTGAAGTATTTTTGTATGGCATGCATATAAGCCCATATGAACAAGGAAACCGTTATAATCATGAGCCGCTGAGAACACGCAAGCTGCTGCTTCACAAAAAGCAGATAAACCAGCTGATTGGCGACACGAAGGAAATCGGTTATGCATTAGTTCCATTGAAGCTTTATATGAAAAACGGCTTTGCCAAGGTTTTAATCGGGCTCGGTAAGGGTAAGAAAAACTATGACAAGCGTGAGACATTAAAGCGCAAAGAAGCAAACCGCAGCATCGAGCGTGCCTTAAGAGATAGACAAAAAATGTAATCCAAAAACTTACAATTGAAATCTAGGATGTTTATGTTATAATAAATTATGTCGTTAAGACAAGCATAACTTAAAGCTCCTATTTTTGAGCTTCCTAACGTTAACGCAAATAGCGTGAATCCAGTGATGTAACAATCACTAGATTTTATCCTTATGGGGACGTTACGGATTCGACAGGGATAGTTCGAGCTTAGGTTGCGAGTCGAGGGGATCGGCCTCGTTAAAACGTCAAAGCCTATAACTGGCAAACAACAAAACAACTTCGCTTTAGCTGCTTAATAGCGCTTAGCGGTTCCTCCCTCCATCGCCCATGTGGTAGGGTAAGGGACTCACTTTAAGTGGGCTACGCCGGATTCCACCGTCTGAGGAAGAAGGAAGAGAACAACCAGGCTAGCTCATCGGACGCCCGTCAGCAGGCATAAGAATGAGCGAATCGCGAATATGTTGACTACACTCGTAGAAGCTTAAGTGCCGATGTTTCTGGACGTGGGTTCGACTCCCACCGTCTCCACCAAATACATATGTTTGGTGGTTTTTTACTACTTAGAGATATGAAGCATCAAATTCCCGGTTGGGGGTTTGGTGCTTTTTTATTTATGCTGCTGTCTTGCTTCTAAAAATAAACCGAGAAATATACATATAAATTGATTAACAATAATTGTAATTGTTATATTGTTAAATAAAGGGAATAAAAGGAGGAACGTCACTCACTTCCATAAAAGGAGGACTTTCATAATGAAAACTTTTGAGGTGATTTTCTCTTTAGTTGCGGTACTGATTTTGGCTGCTTGTAATAACTCATCCACAGAATCAAGCAATTCAGCAGATAAACAAGCTGAACATAACAGCAGTTCTCAAACAGCAAATGGTGAGGCACCTAAAGAAAATACTGGTACAAATAAAACGGAAAAAAACACAGCTGCTAATGATACTGCAGAGAGTCAAAAGGAAGAGTATCTCAAGAAATTAAATGATACAAAAAAAGAAATGGATGAACGACGGAACAATCCAGAAGATGACTCAACATATGCCATGAAAAAGGTTGAAGGTGACAGATATGACACGTGGGATGGCTTAGTAAATGAAATTTATGGTGTCTTACAGAAGCAACTGCCTTCTGACGAAATGGAGCAGTTGAGAAATGAACAGCGTAAGTGGATTGAATACAGAGATAGTACTGCAAAAGAGGCTTCTTTAAAATATGAAGGCGGTACGATGGAACAGTTGGAATACGTGGCTGTGCTAGGAAATCTTACGGAAGAAAGATGCTTTGAATTAGTGGAGAAGTATATGCAGTAATAAGATTATTATGTGAATGAAAGGGAGAGGCCTATTATTCGTTAATAGGTCTTTTCTCAATATGAACATATTTATAGGAATATGCTTTTAATTGCGGAAATAAATAGATATAAAGTAAAATACATGAAAATAGAATGAGGTATAAGAGGAGGGGCCATATGGGGCTTACGATAAGCGAGGTTGCTGAAAAAACAGGAATATCTCCGCACACACTGCGTTTTTATGAAAAAGAAGGACTTGTTCCTACTGTTAATAGAGATCATAATGGAATTCGAATTTATGAGGATTATCACTTAGAGTGGCTAAGCTTTATGGTGTGTTTGCGTGCAACGAATATGCCGCTGAGTGAAATGAAGAAATATGTGGAATTAACACAGTATGGCAAGGACTCTATTAGGGAAAGAAAAGAAATGATGCTTAAGCATAAGAAAAAAGTAGAAGAACAGCTGCAAGAAACTTATAGCTATCTGGAGAAAATAAATTATAAATTAGCTTTTTATGATATTCATGAAAAAGATTTAAAGATACTGCCATAATAAAAGGGCACTGCGTAAAAGAGTAGTGCCCATAAAAACTTACAGACTAAGATCCTTCATATTATTATCATCATAGCGATTTCCATAGACCGTATTTTTGGGATTTATACTGTCAAGACGTACTAAATCTTGAGGAGTTAATTCGACTTCTAAAGCGCCGACATTTTCCTCTAAGTATTTTTGACGCTTTGTCCCAGGGATTGGCAGGGCACCATTTGCAATTGTCCAAGCGATAGCTAATTGAGAAGGTGTAACATTCTTTTCTTTAGCCATATTCTGAATTTCACTGACTATATCAAGATTTTTTTGGAAGTTCTCTCCTTGGAACCGCGGCATAAATCTGCGCAAATCATCATCGCCAAAATCTTTGAAATTACTTATTTCTCCGGTTATAAATCCTCTGCTTAATGGACTGTAAGCTACATGTGTAATTCCTAGATCTCTTACAACAGGTAAGATTTCCTCCTCAATATCTCTGCTCCACAAGGAGTATTCTGTTTGTAATGCAGAAATAGGATGTATGTTGTGTGCCCGTTTTATGGTATCAACTGATGCTTCGGATAATCCAATTGCTCGAACTTTTCCTGCCGTAACTAAATCGGACATTGCGCCGATTGTCTCTTCAATCGGAACATTTGGATCGACACGATGTTGATAATAAAGGTCAATATAGTCAATATTTAATCGGCGCAGACTGTCTTCAACAGCTTTTTGGATATAATCAGGGTGACCGACGATTTTTTCATAATTTGTTGTATAAGCAAACTTAGTAGCAACAATTGCTTTATCTCGTTTACCTTGCAAAGCCTTGCCGAGCAAACTTTCATTATGACCATTTCCATAAACATCTGCCGTATCTAATAATGTCACACCCAATTCCATTGCACTATGAATCGTTCTAATTGATTCCTCATCATTTGTCTGACCATATATTCCTGGTGACATCCCCATCAACCCTAGGCCAATGGATGATACTTCCAACTCACTATTTCCAAGTCTTCTTACTTTCATGTTCTTCACTCCAATAATAGATTTTTTTGTACTTTTTAATCATATGACTTAGAGTTTTCTTGAGGTCAAGCAAAAATTTATGTTCACGATTTTCCCGCTTATCATCCTTGATTTAGAGTTTAATGTAATATTTAGTTTAAAATTACACTTCATTTTTTGAGTTTGAGCTTAATTTTAGTTAAAGTAGCTTTAACGAAATTGATATAATGAACATAGATTTTTTCTCTTGGCGTCTTTGGCTAATTGATTGTCGTTCCCTGCTAATTACAGTAAGACAATATAAAAGTAAAATGAAATAACTATCCCGTTAACAGAATTAGCTGTAATGTGCTGATAGATAGAGAGGTGTAAATAAATATGACTGCAAATACTCGTATTAGAATACCGGATGGACTTTGGACTGGATTAAAAAAACTAGGATTTAATGCGCAGGATTTAGTTCGAAAAGCAAAAATGCCGCTGACTGTAATCAGTGAATCAGTTGTCACTGTTGAACAATATTATGCATTATGGCAAGCATATTCCGATATGATCGGTGATAGTGAAGCTGGCATGTTGCAGCTTCCGACGGTATTTGAAACAACACAGTATCCCCCATCTGTACTGGCTGCTTACCATGCCCGTGATTATCGGGATGCGCTTAACAGAATGGCGCGTTACAAAGAAATGTGCCCTCCTGAAAAATTACGCATTGTGGAACAAGATACAAATTGTGTAATTGAACTGAAATGGTTGGAAACCGAGCAAGCAGGACCAGCCCTGCTTGTCGGAACAACACTTGCGTTTTTACTGGAACTAGGACGAAGAGGCACCGGATATCCTATAAAAGCGAGCTTAGTAGAATTTACACATTCTTTTGGTCAAGTCCAAGCACTGGAAGATTATTTTGGTTGCCCGATCCATATCGGAGCAAAACATAATAGACTGATATTGCAAAGAGAAGATCTTGATCGTCCTTTTACTTCCTATAATGCTGAATTACTGCAGATACTAACACCAGTATTGGAGCAAACATTGGAGGAGCAGCGCCACAGTCACTCAATAACGGAGATAGTTAAGTGGATTTTAAAACGCAATTTAACAGGAGAACGACTTGACATACAAGATGTTGCAAGTGAGTTGGGCATGAGCGAACGTACCTTACAGCGACGGCTTACTGATGAAAAAACCAGCTTTAAGGATCTCTTAAAGGAAGTCCGTCATGAACAGGCACGACAGTACTTGGCTGATCCTGACCTAGATATTAAAGAAGTCGCTTTTCTCGTTGGATATAAAGACCATAGCTCGTTCTATCGTGCCTTCCGTTGTTGGGAAGGTGACACTCCTTTAAATTGGCGTACTGAACATGCACTTATAGACGAACGACAAGGATAACCTACTTAAAGGAGAAATGTATCTTGGAAATGGAATTAGTAAATAAAACCGCTTTAGTTACAGGCTCAACAAAAGGAATCGGGAAAGCAATAGCAAAAGAATTGGCTAAAGAAGGAGTTAATGTTCTCATCAATGGCCGCAACTATGACGAGGTAGAACGAACTGTACAGGAAATTAAATCAGAATTCCCGTTAACTTCCCCTCAAAATGCTGCAGCTGATATTGTCGATGTGCAACAAAGAGAGGAACTATTTAGGAAATATCCTAATGTCGATATTTTAGTTAACAATATGGGGATATACGAAATCATGCAATACGAAGATGTTACAGATGGAGTCTGGCAAAAATACTTTGAAACGAATGTATTAGCTGCAAATGGGCTTTGTAAACATTATCTTCCAAAAATGCTGAATAAAAATGATGGCCGAATCATTTTTATTGCTAGTGAAGAAGCCGTAATGCCTTCTGGACAAATGCCTCAGTATTGTATGACAAAATCAATGCTGCTATCATTAGCAAAAAGCTTGTCTTTTCTAACAAAAGGTACAGAAGTTACAGTCAATACCATTATGCCTGGACCAACACTTTCTGAAAATGTGCAAGCTATAATTGAGGGTATTTACAGTGATGAAAACATGACCTTTACAGAAAAAGAAACACAATTTATGGTCACTAATTTGCCTCAATCAGAAATACAGCGATTTATCAGACCGATTGAAATAGGACGATTAGCCACATTCCTATGCAGTCCCTATGCATCTGCATTTAGAGGATCACCAATCCGTATGGATGGCGGAATGGTTCCGACCATTTTTTAAACAAAAGAGCTGCCGTTTGGCGGCTCTTTTTTGCTAGATTTACATTTTTTAAGGGCAAAGGGAGCCTAGAATAAAACCTTCCGAAAAAGGAGGTCTTTGAGTTTATTAGATTTCGTGGTTTCAGTACGGATTATACCTATCAACAAAACACGCAAAAGCTGACCTAAGATCATCAGCTAAATACTCGTCTTCTTCTGTGGTTTTTCGTTCCTGACTGAGAGTTTCCATTAATTCCAGAGTGTCTCGATAAATTTGTTGATCGTGTTCGTCCGTTATTTCGGCTATCTTTTGGCCATAGTCATATTGGTAAAAACCATCATATACTTCACTGTTTGCTGCAGCTAAGGCAATCTTTCGTTGGAAGCAAGCTGTGCAAATGCCACAAGGAGTATTTGCAGCCGCTAATGCTGTTTTTCTTTTCATTCTCAAACATTCATTTGTATTTTTAATTTGTAATTTATGCTCTTTAGGCATTTCTTTGAGGATAACTACCCTTGTTTTATGCAAGAGGGGTGTCTCAATCTGCATATCTGCAGAAATGCATTGATAAAGTGCATTCAGCAGTTGATATGTTTTCGGATGAGCAGTCTTAGCTAGGTTTAGAGAATCTGCATCTATCTTTTGGCTTTGATAATAATATACTTTTGTTCCGCCGTTAAAATAGGCTTTGGCAGCAGCTATCGCCAATACTAAGGAAATGGCCGCAGGAGTAGTTTTGGATTTTCTTTTGTTGAGTAATTTAATATCTATATTTATTATTTCGCTCGAATCGGATGCTGTCTTTCTTAAAAAAGCAGCTAGTTTCTGCTGTTTTGTTTTTTCATTATTTTTGTTGGGAATGCGTATATAATCACATACTAACTGGTGATTTATGCCGGCAATTGATTCGATATCATCATAGAACAATGCAATGTTTTGATAGGCTGGCAATGACAATAAGAATCCTTCTTCCGTATCTAGCGGAATGTTATTTGTAAATTGAAGTGACACATGCGTGTCTGTCATCCAGGAAAAAAACGCTTCTGCCGCAGCTTTTTCCTTCTCCCAAACAGAATAATGAAAAACGGGAATGGTAATGGAAAGATCTTTTTGGCCTTTTTTTATCTCTGGCGCAAATAAGAATAGACTGGTTGTAATCGTAATAATGTCTAGAAATTTCGTGCTGGTATCATCATAGTCAAAATACATTCCGTGAAGCAGTTCTTTATGTAAATGAGGCAATACATTGTTTACATTCATACAAAAACTCCTGTTATCTTGTCAAAATGAAAATAGCAATATATTAAATTATAGCATTTAATGAGCGTACAGGAGAATTTTAAATATGGAGGGCAGCTGACGTAATTAATTATAACTCGCGGGCGGCACTTACCTTTGAAGTAAACTTCCGAATTTGTCCAAGTCTTTCAAAGTTTTCGGCAAAGTTCGGAGCGTTTACTTTTATTAACCCTTCATTAAAGTCTTTTTTGAAGTGAAAAACTCCAGATGGAAGCATTGCGATTAGATGGATTTGATTCCATGCGGGATAATCAGCCTTATGGAATAATACTTCTGCCGTTTCAAGGGCGATAAATTCCTTGCACCACTTTTTTGATTGGATAATATGCTCCATAGCAGGGCCATTATTGTGAATCATTATTTCTTTAAATTCTGCTAGATAATCGGGTTGAACATGAACGTATTCAACGATATGTATGAAGCCGTTCTTTTCGTTAGAAGGGAGGAAGGAGCCTGGTGTTGGCAGCATGTTTTCTTGTCTGATTAACTGTGTTTGATAGTCCTTGAAAATATTTTGGAAATGTTCATATTGCTTCCCATCTGCTGCTTTCATCATCACAAGGACATTCCATAGCTGACTCTTTTCTTCAGTGGAGAAAGTCAGTTTCCGCCGGTAAATTCTATTGAATAAGAACTGACTATTATATTGATGGAAGTATGTATGCAGTTTACTGATAAGTTCCTTAGATTCCTTTTTCGTTGCTGTGTATGTTTCAACGTAATACAAGTTAGACACCTTCTCTTTAAATTATTTACAACAAACGTATCATAAATGAGAATTGTTTTCAATTAGAAGAGGAAGTCTGTATAAAGAAAAGATAGAGCACTACCTCTATCTTTTCTTTTCAATATTCTAGATCATACCGCCATTAACACGGATTGTTTGTCCTGTAATCCAGCGGGATTCGTCACTTACTAAAAAGGCTAATGCATCGGCGATATCATTTGTTTCTCCGAATCTTCCGAAGGCGTTGTTTCCTTTTAATGCCTGCAATTGTTCAGAAGTTTTTCCTTCCAAGAATAATTCTGTTCTTGTCGGACCTGGGGCGATTGTATTTATCGTTATATTCTTTGGTCCAAATTCTCTGGCCAGCTGTCTGCTGATTTGTTCAACAGCCCCTTTAGTAGCTGCATAAATGCTGTAGCCTGGGAACATTACTCCTGCAACAGAAGTAGAGAAATTAACGATTCGTCCGTTCGGTGCCATATGCTTAAAGGCTTGTTGGCAGGCGAAATAGGTGCCTTTAACATTAATCGCAAAATGTTGGTCAAATTGTTCCTCTGTCACTTCACTGATTGGAATGGTATGCATGATACCTGCATTATTCACAAGGATATCGACCTTGCCGAAATGGCTAATGGTCGTTTCAAATAAATACTCTATTTCCTTAAGGCTGCTCACATCTGCTTTAACAGCTATCGCCTGGCCGCCCTTTTCCATGATAGATGAGGTCACTGCCTCTGCTGCTTGTGGGCTGTTAGCATAATTAACAACAACCTTAGCTCCCAGTTCTGCTAATTTTATTGCACTTTGAGCGCCTATTCCTCTTGATGCGCCTGTAATTATTGCGACTTTATCCTGTAAGTTTGTCATCATTTATTCCTCCAAGCTCTATTTTCCTCTAAATTATAAATAAAGTTACGAATAACGAGATAGCTGAATCGTCTATTATTTTTGCCTATTTCTCCAAATAAACGTTAAAATATATAAAAAAGGCGGTGAATGGCATGAAAGACAGGCAGCAGCAGTTAGTGACTTTAATTGAAAAACATACAAATAGGGATGGGACATTTGATGCGGAAATTGATACATTGAGCTTTATCCGCTCATCGACTTTATCAGAGCCTCTTCATTCCTTGTTCGAGCCGTCTGTCTGCTTTATTGCCCAAGGCTCAAAAATCGTGATGCTGGAGGATGACATCTTTCATTATGACCCCAATCACTACCTTATTGCCTCTGTCCATCTGCCGATAACAGGGAAAATCATGAAGGCGACGAGTGACAGCCCCTATCTAGGAGTCAAACTCCGCTTCACAACAGAAGAGATTCTCGATGTTATTAAGATGAAGCAAGATCACTCATTTCCCGCACAAAGAGCCATCATGGTGAATAAGACAACATCCAATATACTCGATGCAGTTATCAGGCTGATAGGCTTGCTTGATACGCCCCAAGACATTTCAGCACTGGCACCTCTTTATAAAAAAGAAATTCTTTATAGAATTTGGAATAATGAAGATGGAGATCAAATGAGAGAGTTTGCAGTAATGGGAAGTCAAGCGCAGGCAATCAAAGAGGTAATCCGCATAATCAATGAGGAATATAACCAGCCGCTGCGGATAGATATGCTTGCAAAAATAGCTAAAATGAGTGTTTCCTCTTTCCATCATTATTTTAAACAAGTGACAGCAATGAGCCCATTAAAGTATCAAAAGATGATTCGGCTGCAGGAAGCACGGAAGCTTTTGTTATCTGAACCGATGGAAGCAGGTGAAGCGGCTTTTCAAGTCGGCTATGAAAGTCCATCCCAATTCAGCAGAGAATACAGCAGAATGTTTGGAGCTCCTCCAGTCAGTGATATAAAAAGATTTCGTGAATCAATTAACAGGCAGTAATGTAGGGGTCTAGGCTTAAATTTGAAACAGCTGCCCAAAAAGCTTGAATAAGTAGTATATAATATAACCATAAATACAATTATGAGGTTGGTAAACTAATGATTCGGACCATTGCGGATATTGCTAAAATCGCCGGAGTCGCCAAAAGCACGGTATCCCGCTACCTGAATGGAGGCTCTGTCGGAGAGGCAACAAGGAAGAAGATTGAAAAGGCAATTCGAGAGACTGGCTACACGCCAAACCCTTTTGCTCAAAGTTTAAAAGCAAAAAAGACAAATATCATTGGCACGATTGTTCCAAGGCTGGATTCTTTTGCGTCATCACAGACGTTGATTGGAATCGATGAGCGCTTGAAAGAACTGAACTATCAGATGTTAATATCCAATACGAGCCAAGATTTAGACAGGGAAATTGAGAGTATATACAGCCTGGCAAACCAGAAGATGGCGGGTATTATCTTGCTTGCGACCGTGATTACGGACAGGCATCTTCAAGCAATAGCTGATGTGAATATTCCAGTTTTACTGATTGGTCAAGAGCATGAAGAGATTCATAGTGTTATTCATGATGATTATCATGCTGGCATGGCAATAGGGCAATATGTGCTGGACAAGGGGCATCGCAACATTGCTTACTTAGGAGTGACAGAGCTTGATATTGCTGTTGGAATAAAACGAAAACAAGGCTTTACAAAAGCATTGGAGGGGAAGGAAGATATTGATGTCCATTATTATGAGACAGAATTTAATATTCCTGCTGCCCAAGCTGCCGCCATGGAAATCTTAAGAAATTCCAACCAGAGTATTGTCGTTTGTGCTACAGACAATATTGCCCTTGGCTGTCTGAAGGCAGCATACAAACTGGGGATAGCTGTACCAGATACTTTGTCTGTTACTGGCTTTGGCGGTTATGATGTCACGGAAGCCATTCATCCTGGCATTACAACAGCAAAATTTCATTATAAAGAAGCAGGGAAAAAGGCCGCAGTTAATATGGTGGAGCTAGTACATGAGCGGCCAGTAGAAATACTGACAACAATGAATTTTGAAATAATTAAAAGAGAAAGCGTTGACACAATCTAGCATGATGAATTATAATTCTAATGAAACCGATTCCAATAATAAATTTATAATCGGTTTCGTTAGAATCATATTTTTTTAGCTTTTATTTGGAACCGGTTCCTTAAACGGCTTTACTTTTTGTGTAATTTTGGAACCGGTTCTATATTGCCGGATATAATAGGGAGGAACGTAAAATGAACCATAAAAAAATCGCAGAAGAAATTCTCGCGGCAATCGGCGGAAAAGAGAATGTGTCTGCAGCAGCTCACTGTGCAACACGGCTTCGTTTAGTACTGCATGATGAATCAGCAGTTAATCAAGATGTGCTTGATAAGATGGATGTGGTGAAGGGAACATTCTCTACAGGCGGTCAATATCAAATTATTTTAGGATCAGGCACTGTTAACGAAGTGTATAAGCATTTTGCAGGGATGACAGGTCTTTCAGAAATGTCGACGAAGGAAGTAAAAGAGGCTGGAGCAAAGAAGCTTAATCCGATTCAGCGATTTGTGAAAATGCTGTCTGATATCTTTGTGCCGATTATTCCAGCTATTGTTGCCGGCGGTTTACTAATGGGACTAAATAATGTCCTGACTGCTCAAGATTTATTTATAGAGAGCAAATCATTGGTTGATGCATATCCAAACATGGCAGATTTAGCTGCACTTATTAATACTTTTGCAAACGCTGCCTTTGTATTTCTGCCAATTCTGATTGGCTTTTCTGCTACCCAGCGGTTTGGCGGAAATCCTTATCTCGGAGCAGCACTTGGTATGCTGATGGTTCATCCGGATTTGCTGAATGGCTATAATTATGCAGATGCCATGCTGAAAAATGAAGTGCCTGTCTGGAATATATTCGGTTTGGAGATTGAGAAGGTAGCTTACCAAGGAACAGTGCTGCCTGTACTTGCAGCATCGTTTATTTTGGCTAAGATTGAAACATATCTCAGAAGGATTGTGCCCTCGGCTTTGGATAACTTATTGACACCGCTTTTATCTATTTTTATTACTGGTTTTTTGACATTTACGTTAGTCGGCCCGTTAACAAGAACGGCTGGAAATCTTCTTACTGATGGCATTGTCTGGATGTATGACACAACAGGAGTAATCGGCGGGTTAATTTTCGGCCTCTTGTATGCACCGATCGTTATCACTGGCATGCATCACAGCTTTATTGCTGTTGAAACTCAACTGTTAGCAGATATCGCAAAAACAGGCGGCTCCTTCTTGTTTGCGATTGCTACCATGTCTAACATCGCTCAAGGTGCAGCAACATTGGCTGTCTTGAAGCTAACAAAGGATGCAAAAGTTAAGGGAACAGCTTCTGCTGCGGGCATCTCTGCATTGCTTGGTATTACAGAGCCGGCGATGTTTGGGGTAAACCTGAAATTAAGGTATCCGTTTATTGGTGCTATCGTAGGGTCTGCAGTTGGTTCTGGTTTTGTTACTTTGTTTAAAGTGAAGGCAGTCGCATTAGGTGCTGCTGGATTGCCTGGCATCATCTCCATTCGTCCAGATAAAATTGTGCCTTATATTATTGGAATGGCAGTCGCATTTGTAGTCGGATTTACGGTAACCATCGTATTGGCGAAAAGAGCGGCTAAAAAGGAAGCGAGTGTAAAAAAAGAAGGCATCGTTGCATAAAAAATCGATAAGCATAGGAGGGGACTCTTGTCTCCTTTCTTTTTAGGGAGTGAAGCATCAATGAATTGGAGTAGAGAACAACGGTACAGAAGATGGGAGGATGCCTCAAAGACAGAACGGAGGAAACTTGAAAATCTCGTCAAGCAGTGTAACTGGAGACAAACCTTTCATATTCAGCCTGTGACAGGGCTTCTCAATGATCCAAACGGTTTCTCATATTATAATGGTGAATATCATTTGTTCTATCAATGGTTTCCCCTTGGCCCTGTTCATGGATTAAAGAACTGGTATCATACTAAATCAAAGGACCTCGTTCACTGGGAAAATGTCGGCGTTGCGCTTGAGCCGACAAATGAGTTTGACAGTCACGGTGTTTACTCAGGCAGCGGAATCGAGCATAACGGCGAATTATTCCTTATGTATACTGGAAACAACCGTGACGAGAACTGGGTAAGACATCCTTATCAGATACTAGCTGTCATGAATAAGGAGGGACAAATAAAAAAGCTTGAAAAACCAGTGATTCCTGCAGTTCCTAACGGGTATACGGATCATTACCGTGATCCTAAGGTTTGGAAAGATAATGATTGTTTTTTTGCTGTGATTGGAGCACAGCGTAAAAACGAGACAGGTACAATTATGCTGTATCGTTCGCAGAATTTGCTGGAATGGGACTTAGAAGGCGAAGTAGATATAGGCCTTAATGAATTCGGATATATGTGGGAGTGTCCGGATTATTTCGAATTAGATAATCATGGTGTGCTGCTGTTTTGTCCACAGGGCTTGGAGAGAGACAGAGACAGCTATCATAATATTTATCAATCAGGCTATGTGCTCGGCAGCAGGCTGAATGTTCAAGAGCGGACGCTTGTGCACAGTGGGTTTCATGAATTAGACAGAGGGTTTGACTTTTATGCACCACAGACAATGGAAGCACCTGACGGCAGAAGAATATTAGTAGGGTGGATGGGTCTGCCTGAAATAGAGTATCCGACAGACAGTAACGGCTGGGCCCATTGTTTAACATTGCCGCGCGAACTGACTGTAAAGAACGGGCGACTATGGCAAAATCCAGTTAAGGAATTGGAGCTGCTTAGAGGGGAAGAAACAGAAGCTCATATAACAATAGATAACGAGACGAAGGGGATAGAAGGATTTGCTGGTGATGTCTATGAATTATCTGCAGAGTTTTCCAATTTTACGGCAGAGCAGTTCGGTATAGAGCTTCGAGCTAGTGACAAGGAGAAAACAGTCCTGAAATATGACATGCAGGAGAAAAAAGTGATTTTTGACAGAAGCGAGTCTGGGCAAGCAGCAGGCATACAATATGGAGCGGTCCGTAAATGTTTAGTAGAAACAGACAAAATTTCCTTCCGAATATTTGTGGATGTTTCTTCTGTTGAGGTATTTGTGAACGACGGAGCAGAAGTGTTCACTGCAAGAATATTCCCAGATCAAAACAGTCAGGATATCCGTTTTTTTGCGTATAACGGGAAAACAGACATACAGGCTGTAAAATATAAACTAACTAGCAAAGAAAGAGCCAGTTCATGATGACTGGCTCTTTTCTGCGATATTTTTCACCATCAGCACGTGAGCGATGCCATCTTCCATAAATACATCGGAAGAAGTTTCGTAGCCTAGCTTATTATAAAAGCCCTCTGCGTGTGTTTGGCCATGCAGCTTTACCTTTAAATCTCCTCGGTCTGCGGCGATTTCTTCAAGCTTGGCAATAATAACTTTCCCAAGACCAAATTTACGGTATTCCTGTAAGATACAGATTCTTTCTAGTTTGCCGTAGCCTTCAACCGATCTAACCCGTCCAGTGCCGACTGGCTCATTATGATAATAAACAAGAATATGCTCACATTTACCATCAAGTTTATCGAATTCATCGTATTCGTCGTCTAACGGAACACCCTGTTCCTCCACAAATACTGTCCTTCTTATATGTAATGCCTGCTCTAGTTCGTCTGTTGTTGTAATTTTTTTTGCTTCCATCGCTATTCATTCCTTTCTGGATTTATTATGAGAAACAAGTCATAATTTATTTATCATCTTTAAACAGTGTATAGGAAAAATATATTGTTGTAAATACAACAATTATTGGAGGTTTATTATTTTTATGAAGGAAATTCTTCGTGAAGTTGGCATGATTGCCAGAGCACTTGATTCTATCAGCAATATTGAATTTAAGGAATACGATTTGACGAAGGGCCAATATTTATACCTTGTCCGAATATACGAGAATCCGGGAATCATTCAAGAAAAGCTGGCAGAAATGATAAAAGTTGACCGCACGACTGCAGCCAGAGCTATTAAAAAGCTTGAAATGAACGGCTTTATAGAAAAAAGACAGGATGAGACAAATAAAAAAAACAAGCTGCTGTTTCCTACAGAAAAAGGAATGGAGGTATATCCTTTTCTAAAAAGGGAGGCAGATCATTCAGACAAAACTGCACTTGCTGGATTGTCTCATGAACAAACAGAGGTTCTTTATGAACTCCTGAAAAAGGTCAGAGAAAATATTGAGGTAGATTGGGAGAACGTCAAAAAAGGAAATCGACGCGGCTACTAAATTTAACTTCTAAAGCAAATAAAAAAAGAATTAACGTTATTTCGTGACAGGTTAATTCTTTTTTTATGAGATATTCATTAGCGGTTTCTCGGCGGAGGACCTTGCAGTCTTCCTGTACTGTTATTGCTGTTGTTTGTTTCTTTCATCAGTCTGTCTAAATGCTTTATTGCTTCATCAAATTCTGGTCTTGTTATTTGTCTAGTAGCCAATAAGGAACATAGCATTGCGTAGGCAATCGGGTTTGTATTAACCTCAACATTTACATAAACATCTACATCTGAGTTTCCGCTTTCCCCAATTTGCGCCGCATTCGCATCAAGCTCTGTATGACCGTTGTTGCGAAACTCATAGTTCATGTTATCTCTGCCTCTTGGCTTGCGGTTTGGATACATGATTACCCCTCCTTTACTGCGAAAGAACGAGAATGGGATTGACCATTCTCGTCTCACAATTATTAATCTTCGTCTTGATCTTGGCTGTTGTCTTGATCGTTGTCCTGATCCTGATCAGAATCAGCATTCGCTTTTGAACGAGAACGAACGCGAGCTTTTGAATCAGATTCAACATCGATGCAAAGATCAATTTTTGCATTGCCAGAACGGCTGACTTTAGCGACATTCGTATTTTTGTCGATGTTTTTTAAATCATTGTCGTTGTCTACATTTGTGTCTGATTTTAAGCGATTGTCACTTTCGAAATCCACATTCGCATCAGAGCGGCTGTCACTGTCACCAGAACGAGATTTGGATTTATTGCTTTGGTCATTATCCCCTTCACCTGGATACCATACTTTGCTCATAAGAAATCCTCCTTTTTCATTATTCACTTATCATTTTATTCAAGTAATAAAGAATGACATGGGTAGCTGTAGGAGGACAAGCATGGATTTTATGTTAAAAAACCGCATCCCAATAAGGAGGCGGCTAGGTTATCCAGGATAGTATATAGTCATGCTGAGCTTTGTCAGCTTATCTCCTGAGTTATGATACGTATGAGGTTTGTCTGCATTAAACTGGATGGATTCACCGGCAGATATTAAGTAATCATTGTCATTTACTCGAACTGTCAGCTCTCCATCAAAAACGGTAATATACTCTACCGTACCTTCCTGATGTGCCTCGGCACTTAAATAGCCGCCCTTTTTGATTTCAACTGAGTAAATCTCAAAGCGTTTATCTTCTTCAAATGGAAAGTAAGGATAGATGTTGTACTTGCCATCATCCTCTGATAGGACTTGCACTTCGTCTCTTTTCACAACCTTTGCTTCAGGCTGCTGGTGCTGAATAAGAGAGGTGAAGGAGATTTTTAAGCCATTGGCGATTTTCCAAATAGTATTAAGTGTTGGACTAGATTCCCCTCTTTCAATCTGGCCAATCATCGTTTTGCTTACTCCGGTCAAGTCTGCGGTTTTTTCAAGACTAAGCTTTTTCTTTTCCCGAATCGCTTTTAAGTTTTTTGCCAAAATAAGCTGAATTTCTTCCATAAAAAACACTCCTGTCATATGTACAATATAGCGACCGTATTGTACAATAAAACGTAAATCGTTATATTGTCTAATATGTACATTATAACATACATATAAAGGGGGAGAAAAAGTATGCCGTTGTTATCGTTTTTGCTGTACGTGACTGTAACTAGTTTTACTCCTGGCCCTAATAATATAATGGCAATGGCTTTTGCCAACAAATTTGGGCTGAAGAAAACCATTGGCTTCTGTGCAGGTGTAAGTGCCGGTTTCTTTGTGATTATGCTTATCTGCAGCTATTTTAATTTAATGCTGAAAAGCTTTATGCCTAAGATTGAGTTTGTAATGACGATACTTGGTGCAGTCTATATGTTGTATCTAGCCTATAAAATTGTTTCCAGCAAGGATAATGGAGGTGAAAAGGAAGAAGACAAGAATAACAGCTTCCTGGCAGGAATGCTGCTGCAGTTCATTAACCCAAAAGGGATACTGTACGGGATAACGGTCATCGCAACATTTATTCTTCCATACTATCAATCTCAGCTTAGTTTGCTGCTGTTTGCTGTGATACTTGCATTTGTTGGGTTTTTAAGCACATTCAGCTGGAGTTTGTTTGGCAGCATGTTTCAAAGGTTCTCGTCCAAATATAAGAGCCAGTTCAATATCGTGATGGCATTGCTGCTTGTTTACAGTGCTATTTCCATCTTTTTTTAAAAGAGAACGCTTTGCGGCGTTCTCTAGTCTTCTGACATTGTAATAACAACTTTTCCCTTGGCGTGACCTTCTGCAAAATACCGAAATGCTTCAGGTACTTCGCTCAGCTTAAATTGTTTATCAATAATCGGTTGCAGCTTTTCCTCTTCAAGAAGCTCCTTGAGTAAATGCAAATCTTCCTGGTTTGCCCGCTGTAGCATATTGCCCAGCTTTTTACTGCTTGTGACGGAAAGACAAGGACCAAGCAACATGGCTTCACTCATCTGTTTCCCTTGGCCGCCGACCATAATATATCTTCCATGGTCCTTCAATGCCCGCATATAAGAAAGAATTGGCTGATATCCATTTACTGCAAGGATAAGATCATATTTGTCGGAGCTTTGAGTAAAATCTTCCTTGTTATAATCAATAACATGATCCGCACCAATTGCTTGGAGTATCTCCACATTTCCAGTGCTGCATACACCTGTAACTTCTGCACCAAATGCTTTGGCGATTTGCACAGCAAAGGTGCCTACACCGCCAGATGCCCCATTAATTAACACCTTTTGCCCTGGCTGAATTACTCCCTTATGTCGCAACGCCTGTAATGCGGTCGTTCCTGCCATCGGAACAGCAGCAGCCTCCGCAAAGGAGATATTTGCTGGCTTATGTACCAATGCTTTGACTGGAACTGAGACATATTCTGCAAAGCCGCCCCAACCACTTTGAGAAAGATCGCCGAATACTTCATCTCCCTTCTTAAATTGTGTAACTCCCATGCCAACAGCTTCCACAATCCCTGCAATATCTCCCCCAGGAATTGTATATTTTGGTTTAAACAAACCGAAGGCGAAGCGGGCAAGAAAGGGAGTGCCACTCAGTAAAACAAGATTGCCGTAATTGAGAGAGGCAGCTTGAATCTTTACAAGCACTTCCCCTTCCTTAGGAACAGCTCGTTCTACTTCTAATAATTGGAGACTATCTGGTGTACCATATTTGTTTGAAACAATGGCTTTCATTCATTTCCCTCCCTTAGACATAATCAATTAAAGATATGAACAGGATTGGAAGGAAAGACACAAAAAAACCGCATCTTTTAGATAGATGCAGTTTGTTAGCCTTCAATCAACCAAATATATTTCATCTCCAACATGAATTTTCCCTGTTTTAATTACAGAAGCATAGATGCCAAAATTATTTTTTCTTTCCTTATAAACGGTTTTAAGAAGAGAAGGAGCTTTTTCTGAACTGTCAGGGTCCACTGTAATAATCATGCATCTTTCACAATGCCTGTTCAATCTCAGTACGACCTCTGAGCCGATTTTTATCTGTTTGCCGAACCAGCTTTCTTCAATGAACGGAATCTTGTCCTTCAAAGAAAGTACAAGATTAGGACGGAAGCGGCGCTGATCAACTGATTCTCCCCATAGCTCATGGAGTTTATCAAGGGAGGCGTCTGTCACAAGCTGAATATGCTCCTCTTCAATGGCTCCTAGTGGGACATTCTCAGGTGTATAGGATAAAAAAGAAACCTTTCGTTTGGATTTCTCCTCCAGCTCAGAGAGAAGAGCTGGGTCTCCCCATTCCAACACTTTTCCTTCAGGTGTTGTTATTTCCACTTTTGGGTACTCTTGAGTCGATTCCACGCCTGCAAATTTGGCTGCATAACGGACCATCTCTGGAAATTGCGTGATGGTTAAATATTTGTCGTTTCTTGTGTCATCTCTAAAAGTGTGACTCCTGTCCCCATACAAGCCGTATTCCATCACATTTGTTGCTTGTACACTTTCGCCACGAAAGGATTTGACAGGATGACGGACAATTTCTTCAATATGACCTATTAACATGGACTTAACCTCCATTTAAGAATTTTTATCCTAAAAGCCTGTTATTATGTCTTATTCGCCGACTGGATTATTTGGTCCTGGCAGGTGTAATTGATAGAAAGCAAGATCCAGCCATCTATCGAATTTAAAACCAGCTTTCTCAATCGTGCCTGAGTGGACAAAACCGAAATGCTCATGCAATGCTATGCTTTTCTCGTTCGCTGCATCTATACCCGCAATCAATGTGGCATATTCCTTTTCAGTAGCAATTGAGATAATCTCCTTCAATAGTGCTGCGCCAATACCCTTTCTTCGATAATTATTGTCAACATATACCGAATGTTCGATAGAGTACTTATAAGCAGGCCAAGCTCGGAATGGTCCAAAGGTTGCGAAACCAACTGCCTTATCGTCAAGTTCATACACAATCACCGGATAGCCGTCTTTCATCTTTTGTTCGTACCATATGCGTCTGTTTTCTAAAGTATCTGGTTTATATGTATACACTGCAGTTGTATTAAGGATTGCATCATTATAGATGTTTAGAATCTGGGGCAAATCCTTTTCTTGAATAGGTCTTATCACGATTTGTTACCCTCCTGTATTAAGCTATTAAAAAGTTTATTTCATTAACTATAACAAAAAAACAGGATTATAAGAAAAAAAGTTAGTTGTAGGTCTTTTTATTCAGGAGTTTATAACTAGCTTAAGGGAATTTTAAGATTTCTCTTCTATAGTAAGTCCTATAACAAACCGACAATAAAAAGATTAGGGGAAATTACTGTGAAAAAGATATCTACAAAAATTATTATATTATCATTAATTAATTCGATGTTTGTGGCAGCGATCAATGTTTGTGCCTCACTCTTTATGAGCAGCAGCCAAGGAAGCAATACAGAGGGAACAGGTGCTGAGCAAGCGCAAAGCGGGCTGCTTGGCCATTTGCCGCCAACGCAAGTACTCATAGGACTTGCCGTTTCTATCGTGCTTGGTGTTATCTTGTCTTACTTCTTAGGGAAATTGATTTCGAAGCCAATTGTCCAACTGACAGAAATAGCCCAAAAAACATCAGAGCTTGAATTGAGTGAGGATGAAAGTATTTTTGGCCGTACACTTGCATCAAAGGATGAAACCGGAGAAATGGCAAGAGCCCTGCTTGAAACCAGAAATTCGCTAAAGTCAATGGCAACTCAATTGAAGTATGTTTCGTCAACAGTTGCAGCTCATTCGAGCAGTCTTACGAAAAACACAGAGGAAAATGCGAGAAATATTAATCAAGTAGTGGCAACTATTGAAGAAATTGCAGTTGGAAACAATAGTCAAGCTCAAACAATAAGTGAAGTGAACTCGACATTGCTTGAGGTGGTCGGTCTGATGGAAACTATAACGACGGAGGCTTCTGCAGGTGCCGATAAGGCAGCAGCATCCATTGATTCAATTGTCGAAGGTCAAAACACTGTTGAACTGCAAGGCAATAAGATGGATGAAAATATCTCTGTGTCAGCAGAAGCAACATCCTCTATCCATGAATTAAGCACAATGATTGGACAAGTTGGCAATTTCGTAGCAGTCATTAAGAATATTGCGGAACAGACGAACTTGCTTGCACTGAATGCAGCCATTGAAGCAGCAAGAGCAGGAGAAGCTGGCAGAGGGTTTGGTGTGGTAGCCGAGGAAATCAGAAATCTAGCCGAGGAATCCTCAAGAGCAGCGAAGGAAATTACAGGTATCATTCATGATACAACAGAAAAAACAAACGAAGCTGTTTCACATATTAATAAAGCACATACTTTAATTGATGAGCAAAAAGATGCATTAAAGATAACGGAAGAAGCATTCACTAACATTAAAATCACCTATGACGGGATTGTTCATAACTTCAAGCAGACAGCTGCTCATATAAATTCAATAAATAGCAAATCGAGAGGTATTTCAGAGCAAATCCAGCAGATGACGGACACAGCCGAGGAATTTGCTGCTAATACAGAAGAAATATCTGCTTCAGGTCAAGAACAGCTAGCATCCACAGAGCTGATTGCTGCCTCTTCAAAAGACTTGCAAATGCTCGCAGAAGAATTAACTGCAGAGGTAAATAAATTTAAAGTTAAGAGTAAAGACAAATAATGATTAGAGCGGCTCCTAAAAGCCGTTCTTTTATATTGTACATAAATTGTTACTATTAATAACCATTATTAAAAAAGTGACTTAAACGGAAACTATGTTAGAAAGCAGCTTCATTTTGCCGTAAAAAAACTTCCTTTAATTTCTAATGGGAATTATTTGTTAATATTACTTGATAAGTAAGCAATATCTTACCAAGAATGAGGAAGTGTCCGTTTGGGGAAAATACTTCGCGTAGCGAAGTTGTTGTAATTGACATGAAAAACTAACAGGCTTATTATTGTTATGATAAATAACTAAGGTAATAAAAAGTAACTCATATAACCAATCAATGGTTTTAGATATGGAGGTTTAAGTGATGGAATCAATGACATTTGTGTTGTTTGGTGCGACAGGTGATCTTGCGAAGAGAAAAATATATCCTGCACTTTTCAATTTATATTTAGACAATAAGCTGCCGCAGGCCATCTCCGTTTTCGGATTAGGAAGAAAAGAATTCACGGATGCTACTTTCCAAGAGCATGTGCGAAACTCAATCGAAACTTTTTCGAGAAGAAAAGCTGCGGACGAAGAACAATTGGAGGCATTTATTGAAAGCTTCCGTTACAGCATCCTGGATGCAACGAAAATAGAGGATTATCAAACACTGTTGGAAAAGGTGGAAAAGCGGGAAGCTGAATTGAACATACCACAAAATCGCATGTTCTATCTGTCTGTTGGGCCAGAGTTCTTTGATCTCATCGCCTTAAACCTGAAGGAAAGCGGTTTGGGTAATACGGCTGGATGGAAGAAATTGATTATTGAAAAGCCATTCGGTCATGACCTTGCGTCAGCTAGAGAGTTGAATGAGAGATTGAGTAAAGCATTCCAAGAGGAAGAAATCTATCGCATTGACCATTATTTAGGGAAGCCTATGGTTCAAAATCTTGAAGCATTGGAATTTGCGAATCCTGTTTTGCAGGCATTATGGAATAAACAGCATATTGCAAATGTCCAAATAACAGCAAGTGAGATGGTAGGAGTAGAAGAAAGGGCTGGCTATTACGATCATGTCGGTGCTCTTCGTGATATGGTGCAAAACCATATGCTGCAAATGCTGATGATGACTGCTATGCATACTCCAGAAAAGGTAGGTCCAGAGCAAATTCGTGCAGAGAAGCGAAAAGTAATGGAAGCTCTTCGTCCAGTCAAGGGAGAGGATATTGCCGAAAATATTGTCAGGGGACAATACAGCAGTGGCGAAGTGAATGGCCAAGCTTCTGTGAGCTATCGAGATGAGCCGAATATTAAAGAAAATTCTCATACAGATACATTTATAGCAGCGCGGATTTGGATTGACAATGAGATGTGGGAAGGGGTCCCATTCTATATTAGAACAGGGAAGAAAATGCAGGAAAAATCAACCCGTATTGTCATTGAATTCAAGGATACCCTTAAAAATCTCTATGAAGAGAAAAAGGATCAAGTTGCACCTAATCTGTTGATTATTGAAATCAGCCCGAATGAAAATATTAAATTAACACTTAACAGCAAGAGCCCATTCGAAAATGGAAAAATGGATCAGGTTGAAATTGATCTCTCAGATGTTCCAAAAGACGTTCCAGAGGCATATGAACGGTTGATTTTTGATGCAATTAAGGGAGATTCTACTTTCTTTGCTCATTGGAATGAAGTGGAATTATCTTGGGAATGGGTACAGCCGATTTTAGATGCATTTGAACAAAATGAGGTTCCGCTTCATTTCTATCCAGCTGGCTCAAATGGACCAGAAGCATCTGATAAACTGCTTGCCGAAAATGGATATAAATGGTGGTTGGACAGCAAGCCGGAAAGCTTAAGTAAATTAGTTTCGATGACATAACATAGCGGCATTGGAATTGGAACATGATATAGGTATTATCAACTGTCTCACATTGTTCGTATAAGGTTTCAAACATTGCCAATATGTTAGGCTTCGTAATAATACATTTTTTTCACAGTTAATCAGGAGGGGTTTAATAATGAAAGTTGGTTTAATTGGTTTAGGGAAGATGGGTCTAAATTTAGGGAAAAATTTATTGGATAATAAACATCAAGTTTCAGCCTTCGATTTAAATCCAAGCGCTGTATCCGAAATGAAGGAATATGGTGCGGATGGAACGACTAGCTTAACAGAGCTTGTTCAATCATTGGAAACACCGAGAGTGCTTTGGATTATGGTACCTCATAATGTGGTCGATTCTGTAATAGGTGAGATGGCTCCATTATTAGCTAAAGGAGATATTGTAATTGAGGCTGGAAATTCCCATTACAAAGAATCAATCCGCAGATATAATGAGCTGAAGGAATTTGGTGTGCACTTTATGGATGTTGGTACATCCGGCGGTATGGCAGGAGCAAGAAACGGCGCATGCTACATGATTGGCGGCGATCAAGCTGCATGGGATGTAGTTGAACCGATATTCCGTGATACTGCTGTTGAAAATGGCTATTTCTTTGCTGGTAAAGCCGGCAGCGGACACTTCTTGAAAATGGTCCATAATGGAATTGAATACGGCATGATGGCAGCTATCGGAGAAGGATTTGAAGTACTGGAGAAAAGTGAATTCGACTACGATTATGAAAAGGTTGCAAAGGTTTGGAACAACGGTTCTGTTATTCGCTCATGGCTGATGGAATTGACAGAGAATGCATTCTCTAAAGATGCTAAATTAGATGAGATTAAAGGGATTATGCATTCTTCAGGAGAAGGAAAATGGACAGTTGAAACAGCACTTGATTTACAAGCAGCAACTCCTGTTATTGCCATGTCGCTTCTAATGCGCTACCGTTCACTTGAGAACGATACATTTACAGGTAAAGTTGTAGCGGCACTTCGCAATGAGTTCGGCGGGCATGCGGTCGAAAAGAAATAAGAAAAAGTTTAAACCTTTAAGCAGGCTTGCTTAAGGGTTTTTTTTACATGAGCACGTTTTAAGTATATCCCTGCAAATCAGTTTATAATAATAGAAGCAAATAAAAGTTGATCGGAGGAGCAGGGAGATTGAGATTAAGTGTATTAGATCAATCCGTGATCAGCAGTGGGTCGACAGCTCATACTGCCTTAAAGAATACAGCAGCATTAGCACAAATAACGGAAGAACTAGGATTTGAACGTTTTTGGGTGGCAGAGCATCATAATGCGAACGGCATTGCAGGCACCTCACCAGAAGTGCTGATTTCCCATATAGCCGCAAAGACAAAGCGCATTAAAGTAGGCTCAGGCGGTGTACTGCTGCCCCAATACAGTCCTTATAAAGTAGCAGAGAACTTTAAGGTGCTCGAAGCTTTGTATCCAAATCGTATCGATTTAGGAATTGGCAGGTCCCCAGGAGGATCTCCTGAGACACGGCTAGCCTTAACGGATGGCATTCGGAAAAGCTTAAATGAATTCCCAAGGCAAGTGCAGGATTTGCAGAAATTCATTGTCGGCAATCAACAGGATAAGCATACTGTTACTGCTTACCCTGTTCATGAAAGCTTTCCTGAAATGTGGCTGCTTGGAGTGTCCCATCGCGGTGCAAGACTAGCAGCAGAACTGGGGTTAGCTTTTACCTTTGGTCATTTCATTGCACCATTGAATGGAAGAAGGGCAATGGATTATTATTACAAATATTTTCAGCCGTCTGTTCATGCAAGCAAGCCGAAAGCCAATATTTGCACTTTTGTTATATGTGCAGATACTACTGAAAAAGCAGAACAAATGGCTGCGAGTCTAGATTTATGGCTGCTGGCACTTGGTAAAGGGGAAGCGAATGCAGAAATTCTCAGTCCGGAACAGGTTAACCGCAAAGTTCTGTCACCAGACGATAAAAAAGCGATAAAGGAAAATCGCCGGAGAATGATTATCGGTACTAAAGAAACTGTTCGGTCAGAGCTTCTTCGTCTTAGTGAGCTTTATAACACAGAGGAATTTATGGTTTTGACTAATGTTTACGAGTTTGAAGATAAGGTGAGATCTTATGAACTGTTGGCAGAAATAGACTTTTAAGGGAGTAAAAAACCTGAAAGAAAAATTTTTTCAGGTTTTTTCTGTCTGTAAGAAGAAAAAGTTGACATTATTTTCTAGAGTGTTATAATGATTTTATCTTGAAGTAGAGATATGTTATGTTGAGATATCTCGCTGAGTATTTATGAATGATAACCGTTATTTACATTTACATAGTTAAAGGTAGGATAACGAAATAACTTTTGGAGGGTAATCAAAATGAGTATTTTAGAAACAATTAAAAACCGCCGTTCTTATTATGCAATCAGCAAAGAACAGGTTGTATCTGATGAAAAAATCCAACAAATTGTGAATGAAGCAGTACTTCATACTCCTTCTTCTTTCAATTCTCAAAGCACAAGAGTGGTTGTTCTTTTGAACGATAATCATGATAAAGTTTGGGATATTACAGCAGCAGAGCTAAAGAAAATTGTACCTGCAGAGAACTTTGCATCAACAGAAGAAAAGCTGAACAGCTTTAAGGCTGGCTACGGAACTGTATTGTTCTTCGAAGACCAAGAAGTTATTGAAGGCTTGCAAAAAGCATTTGAATTGTATGCAGAAAACTTCCCAGTATGGGCAAACCAAACAAATGCAATGCATCAATTAGTAATTTGGACAGCGCTTGAAGAGGTTGGATTTGGTGCATCCTTGCAGCACTACAACCCATTGATTGACGAAGCTGTTGCAGCAGAGTGGAATATACCTTCTACATGGAAGCTTATCGCTCAAATGCCATTCGGTAAACCAACTGCACAACCAGGTGAAAAAGAATTCAAGCCATTAGAAGATCGTGTGAAATTCTACAAATAATAAAAGAAGAGTGTGCAGAGTCTCTGCACACTTTTTTGCTTCTTACTTTAAGATGATATCGGGTGATGAATGAAAAAAGAGGTCCAATTCTCGTCAGACTTACAATAAATAGTGCCGCCGATTTTTTCAATAATTTGTTTACAGACGAATAAGCCAATCCCTGTCCCAAGCTCTTTTGTTGTGTAGAACGGTTCGAAAATAGTCTTTGTGTTTTCCTCTTCAATCATTGGGCCATTATTGGAAATAACAAAGATTACTTCTTTAGCATTCTTTGTGGTGCTTATCCTTAATTCTCTGCTGGAGGACCTTTGCTTTAATGCATCAATTGAATTCATTATCAGGTTGAGCAACACCTGTTTTAATTCGTCTTTAAACGTATAAAGGAAGAGCGGCTTCGCTTTATCGATTGTCAGATTAATTTTGTTATCAACTGTGCTCGCATAGCAAAGCTGCTTTAAATTATCAAAAAGCAGATCAATCGCAACATTCTCCTTCCCTTTTTTAACGATTTCCGTTTTGGAGGTATGAAGAAATTGTGTAATTCTGAAATTCAATTCGTTCAGTTCATGTTGAATAATATCCAAGTATTTTAAATCAGGGTATTCATCGCGCAAGATTTTATTGAACCCGATTATGGCTGTAAGGGGGTTTCTAAATTCATGAACAAAGCTGGAGGAAATTTGTCCAAGAATCGCAAGCTTATCCATATGGTTTTCATTGATATATTTAGTTTTCGTATGCAGTTCCCGATTTTTTAGCTGGGTGTACCTTTTCACTGCATGATAGCAGAAAGAATCAAATAGACTGTTTAGATTGTTGACGAAAGATTCTAATTCATGGTGCGGCAGCTGTGCTTGAAAGCAATATTTAATCAGAATGCTTCTGCCTGTATTTACGTTAAAGATGAAATCGCCAATATTAATGCCGGCTTCAAGCCGTTGTTTGCCAACCTTATAGGCAAACTCTTGGAGCTCAGCTTCGGAATAAGTATCTGACAATGCCTTTATGAGAAGTCCATACATCGTCACAGCATTTTTCTCAATTTCCGCCTTATGAGGATCATCGTTTTCAAAGACGGACATATTAATCCATTCATTGATAAATGTAGACTGGTGTTCTATTAGAAATAACATAAGCTTATTTTGTTGGTCGTTTATTAGCAAAACAAACCCTCACTTTGCTTTTTTTTAAGGATAATGATTGTTTTAAGTAACTTATTCGACGCACCAAAAGAAATACCTTTTTGAAATTCTTTTTGCGTTCTTCTAAATGATTAGTGGAATAATTTAGAAGGGAAAAAGCGGTTTTTTCTAGTAATATTGATGCATAATATTCTTGCAATAGAAAACGTTATCATCTATAATAGGTTTAGTAAGGATTGTTACTGTTAGGCAGGCAAAACCTGAATCAACTAAACTTATGGAGCAAAGCAGTTTATCTATGAGTTTATTTGGTTCGGGTTTTTTTATGATAAAATTCGAAGGAAAAGTGATTAGAATGAAAATTTTAAAAGTATTTAATAATAACGTCGCTTTGACTAGAGACCTTAATTCTACGGAAATGGTAGTGATGGGCAAGGGACTTGCATTTCAGAAAAAGGTCGGAGATGAAATAGATGAAGAGAAAGTGCAAAAGGTATTTGTCTCGCCTTCGGAAAACTTCGCGGCCAAGCTTTCTGAGCTTTTAAATGAAATTCCTTATGAGATTATGTCACTTTCAAAAGACATTATTGAGCTTGCAGAGAGGGAATTGCATACAGAGCTGAACGATTCGTTGTATTTATCGTTATCGGATCATATCCACTTTGCCATTACGAGAATTAAAAATGACATCCCCATCAAAAACGCATTAATGTGGGAAGTGAAGAAGTTTTATAAAGCCGAATATCATGTTGCCCGCATTGCTCTTGGACTGATTAAGGAAAGAACAGGTATGGAGCTCCCGGAAGATGAGGTTGCCTCCATCGCACTGCATATCTTTAATGCAAGGCAAGATAATACTGGCTTGGAAGAAACCGTAACGATGACAAATATCGTTAAAGATGTGACGAATATCGTTAAATATCATTATGGAATAGACTTTAATGAGGAATCAGTCAATTACAGCCGGTTCGTTACACATTTGCGCTATTTTGCCTACCGTATGCTGCGCGGAGAAATAAATGATGAGCATAATGACGCTCTTTATAACCAAGTCAAAAGACAATATGCCGAAGCATATAAATGTACAATGAAGGTTGCCGATTACTTGGAAAAGGAATATTCCATGAAAATGACGAAGGATGAGCTTGCCTACTTCATGATTCATATCCACCGAGTGTCAATAAGAGAGAAAAAGATTTAACAGCAAAAGGACCACTGTTTCTGTACAGTGGTCCCTTTCTGCTTTTTAGCCTTGTTGATTTAATTTCGAATCGGTAATTTTTTCTTTGCTCATGAACAGGATAAACACAAATGACAGCAGCAGGGGAACAAAGGTCCACAGGAAAGTTGTGCTGATTGAGTCTGCGAGTACATCTGTAATCTGCTTCAGAATATCTGCAGGGATATGTGCTCTTGCTTCAGGTGAAAGAATACTTCCGCTTTCTGCGCTGCCTGCTCCTTCCTGCATTGCTGCCGGAAGTCCGTCAGTAAAGCTGTTTCTTTGAATTACTCCGAAAACAGTAATTCCCAGTGTCATGCCAAGTGACCGGAGAAAATTGCTTGTCGAGCTGGCAATTCCGCGTTGTTGCGGTAAAGCTTTCTGCAGCGCAGCCATTCCAAGCACCGAGAATGACGGTCCTACTCCAAGTCCAATTACCATCATATAGATAGTAACAGCTAAGCGTGGTGTGCTTGGTTCAAGGGTGCTTAACAAATATGTTCCGACAGCCATGATGATTCCGGAAGTAAGCATGATGGATCGATAGCTGAATTTATTGGCAAGTGATCCGCCAAGTGCTGCTGCAATACTTGATGTTACCATCATTGGCAAAAGAAGCAGCCCTGAGTTGGTAGCCGTTCCACCAGTTACTCCTTGGATATAAAGGGGGATATAGATAGTTGAGACCATAAATACACCGCCGTAAAACATGCCTGTTAATACAGTTGTTGTATAAAGACGTTCTTTAAATAAGTTGAATGGCAAAATCGGATCTTTCGCCAATCTTTCCACTACAAGAAAGATGATAAAGCAGACAGCAGATAGACAAAACAGGGAAATGATTTGCCATGAAATCCATGAATAGGATTCTCCGCCTAGTTCCAGTCCAAACATTAAAGCTATTGTAAAGCCGAGCAAAAATATGAATCCGAACCAATCAATGAATTGTTTCGTATGTGTTTTTGATTCTTTATAAAAAATAACGATTAATGCTAATGCGATAATTCCGATTGGAATGTTAATAAAGAAGATCCAGCGCCAATCGAATTGCTCTGTAATAAAGGATCCTAATAAAGGACCGGCGATGCTCGATAACCCAAAGACAGCTCCGAAAATACCGCTCATTTTACCGCGGACCTCACGAGGCACGACATCCCAGATAATAGTGAAAGCGATAGGCATCAAGGCGCTTCCGCCAATTCCTTGAATTGCCCTGTAAATACATAGCTGTATCATCGAGTCTGCCATTCCGCAAAGGACAGAGCCAGCTAGAAATAGGAGAATTCCAAATACAAAAAACTTCTTTCTGCCATACATATCTGATAATTTCCCGAATATCGGCATACCTGCCATCTCTGCAACTAAATAAGCGGAAGTAACCCAAACATATTTATCCATTCCGCCTAAGTCACCGATAATGGAACCCATGCTAGTGGCTACGATTGTGTTGTCAAGAGACGCAACAAAAATACCAAGCATTAAAGCAATCATAACAGGAACTAATTTTGTCTGATTAGAAGACATACAGTATAACCCTCTTTTCTTATTTAACAGTGTTAAATGAACAATATGCAGTTTAACATGGTTAAATAGGTTAGTAAAGAATTATTGCCACAAATAATATACAATATAAGTATAAGAGGTGACTTTCATGACGAGAAAAAATGTCAGCAAAGAAACGATAACAGATGCGGCCCTTGAGCTGCTTCATGAAAACGGCTTATCGCATGTGACGATGCGAAATGTTGCAGCTAAGCTGAAAATAAAGGCCCCAGCCTTATATTGGTATATAAAAAATAAACAGGAGCTATTGCAGCTGCTTGCTGAATACATATCAAGCCAATTTGAATTTCCGGAAGAATGCAAAAGCTGGGAGGAAGAAATTGAGTTATTCTCCCTTGAATTAAGGAGAGTATTATTGTCTGTTCCCGATGGAGCAGAAATAATGATGGATACATTGCCTGTAACAAGGCAGCGGTTGCTGCTGATTGACAGGACATTCGCCATTTTTCACCGAGCAGGCTTGCAAGAGGACAAAATTTTTCAGGCCGTTAACAATATCAATACATATGTGACGGCATACGTACTCGACGAGCAAAAACAGCAAAGACTGCTTGAAGAAATTGGATTTGAAGCAATCCAAGAGAAGTTCTCCCAAGCTATTGCCGAAATTTCAAAAGAAGAAGCTCCATATATTTATCACCATTTTCTTTCGCCAAATGAAGGTTTGAAGTCAAAGGATGACTTCCTATTAAGTTTACGGGTGATGATAAAAGGACTGCAGCAGATACAATAGGAAGAAAGAGAACTACAGAAGGTGCCATCTTGGCATCTTTTTTTTGTCTATTTTCAAATAATGAAAATGATTACATTTTATTTTTTAAATGTATAGACAAATAGTATTAAATGATTATAATAATAAATGTAAGCGGTTTTTGAAAACGATTTAGTGAAATAGAATATATAAAAGATAAAGGAGCATGATCGATATGAAAAAGATATTACTAGCTTGCAGTGCAGGAATGTCTACTAGTTTACTAGTTACAAAGATGGAAGAACATGCAAAATCAGTTGGAGAAGATGCAAAAATTTGGGCTGTCGGTCAGGACAAAGCTAAGCAAGATATGGCTGAAGCAGATGTAGTTTTGATTGGGCCGCAAATGAGCTTCTTGAAGGGTGAACTTCAAAAAGCAGCAGATCAATATGGAATTAAAGTAGATGTTATCGACATGATGGCATATGGCTTGGCAGACGGTAAAAAAGCGTATGAACAAGCACTTGCTTTAATGGGTGATAAGTAATGGAAAAGATTGATGTTAATACATTAACGGCAGAACAAATCAATTTCATGCTTATCCTTCACAGCGGCAATGCAAGAAGCAAAATCATTGAAGCACTCCGTGAGTATCGTTCTGGGAACCCGGAAGCAGCAGACGAGCTGCTTGTACAGGCAGAGGCAGATTTAAGTGTTGCTCATGAAATTCACTTTAAGCTTGTTCAGCAGGAGGCATCTGGAAACAAGGTGGAATTCGCTCTTCTTCTAATGCATGCAGAAGACCACTTAATGTCTACGCTTTCCATGAAGGAGCTTGTTAAGGAATTGCTGGAAATTTTTAAAGAAAAGAAATTATAAACATTACTGTATATCCAAAGGGGGAGAATCCTGTGTTTGAAAAATTAAGCAAATATTTGGTGCCAATAGCAGGGAAATTAAATAACAACCGTTATTTAACTGTTCTGCGTGACGCATTTATGCTGTCATTTCCGTTGACAATTTTCGGGTCCATTTTTGTCGTACTGACAAACCTGCCATTCTTGAAAAAATTCATGAGTGCTGATTCTATTGCAACCTTCCAATCATTATTTGGAATTGCCAACTCTGCAACAATGGGCATCATGTCTGTGTTCGTCGTGTTTGGTATCGGTTATTACCTGTCCAAAAGCTATAATGTGGAGGCTGTGTTTGGCGGTGCAATCGCACTTGTTTCTTTCTTATTATTAACGCCATTCGTCGTTCAGCCTGAGACAGGTGATGCTATTTCCGGGGTTATTCCTGTCGATCGCCTCGGTGCGAAGGGCATGTTCCTTGGTATGATTACAGCATTTATTGCCGGTGAAATTTATCGTACAATCGTGCAAAAGAATATCACTATTAAGATGCCTCCTGGTGTACCGCCAGCAGTGGCAAAATCGTTTGCAGCATTGATTCCTGCCGTTCTTACATTGACTTTCTTCTTGCTTGTGAATGTTATTGTAACAGCAGCTTTCGATACAAATCTGCATGATGTTATTTATAAAGCAATTCAAGCACCGCTTGTAGGCTTGGGCAGCGGCATCATTCCGACACTTATTGCCGTATTCTTCATTCAGATTCTATGGTTCTTTGGTCTTCATGGTCAAATTATCATCAACTCTGTAATGGATCCAATTTGGAACACACTTCAAGTGGAAAACTTGACTGCATATACGAGCGGACAAGAAATCCCTCATATCATTTCAAAACCGTTCATGGAGATTTATACAGTCGGCATGGGTGGTACAGGTATGACACTTGCAGTAGTATTTGCAATCCTTGTATTCATGAAGAGCAAGCAGATGAAGCAAGTAGCAAAACTTGGACTTGGACCTGGTATTTTCAACGTAAATGAACCGATTATCTTCGGTTTGCCAATAGTTATGAACCCATTGATTGTAGTGCCTTGGATTATTTCGCCAATGATTGTTACATTAGTAACCTATTTTGCAATGTCAACTGGAATTGTTCCGCCGCCTACTGGCGTTACCGTGCCATGGACTGTGCCATTCTTCATCAACGGCATCATGGCTACTAACTCCCTTGCAGGAGGACTGATGCAGCTTGTCAATATGGCGATTGTATTTGCAATCTGGTTCCCATTCCTGAAAGTCATTGACCGTGTCAATGTGAAGAAGGAAGAAGAAGAAATGAATAAAGCATCTTAATATAACTCAATTGTAGAAGGGAGGAAGCAGAGTATTGGCTTTAGCGGCAGCAAAGCGCAGTATTCCTGCTTTTTCCTATAAGCAATACATCTTAGATAGGTTTTTGAAAGGGGAATTACACAATGACTGTAAATAATGAAGTGAAATATCGTTTTCCAGATAATTTTTGGTGGGGATCTGCTGCATCTGCAACACAAACAGAGGGAGCGGCTAATGTTGACGGAAAAGGACAAAATATATGGGATTACTGGTACGAACAACAGCCAGAACGTTTTTTTGATGGAGTTGGGCCATCAGATACATCACAATTTTATGTAAAGTATAAGGAAGATATTAAACTAATGAAGGAAATTGGCCATAACTCCTTCCGCATGTCTATTTCTTGGTCAAGGCTTTTCCCAGAGGGTAAAGGAGAAATAAACCCGAAAGCAGTTGAATTCTACAATAATGTTATTAATGAATTCATTGAAAATGACGTAGAGCCATTTGTCGGCTTGTTTCACTTCGATATGCCAATGGAACTGCAGAAAATCGGAGGTTGGGCAAACAGAGAAGTGGTTGATGCATATGTAGCTTATACTGGCACTTGCTTCGAGCTGTTTGGGGACCGTGTGAAAAAATGGTTTACTCATAATGAACCAATCGTTCCAGTAGAAGGCGGTTATTTGTATGACTTCCACTATCCAAATGAAGTAGACTTTAAGAAGGCTGTCCAAGTCGGCTATCATACAATACTTGCAAGTGCAAAAGCAATTCAAGCCTATAAAAAACAAGGACAAGATGGAAAAATTGGTATCGTTCTAAACTTAACACCATCATATCCGCGCAGCCAAAATTCGGCAGATGTAAAAGCCTCTGTGCTTGCTGATGCCTTCTTTAACAGATCGTTTCTTGATCCGTCTGTGAAAGGGGAATTCCCGCAGGAGCTTGTTGATATTCTTAAAGAGGAAGGCTTTATGCCTGAAATAGAGGATGGAGATTTGGAAATCATCCGCAACAATACAGTCGACTTGCTTGGTGTCAATTACTACCAGCCAAGACGAGTGAAAGCAAAAGAGCATCTTCCAAATCCAGAAGCTCCGTTTATGCCAGATCGCTATTTTGATAACTATGTGATGCCGGGCAGAAAAATGAATCCTCACCGCGGCTGGGAAATCTATGAAAAAGGAATATATGATATTCTTATTAATTTGAAAGATAACTACGGCAATATTGAATGCTTTATCTCAGAAAATGGGATGGGTGTTGAAGGAGAAGAAAAGTTCCGTGATCCTAATGGAATCATTCAGGATGATTACCGGATTGAATTCATTTCAGGCCATCTTAAATGGGTTCATCAAGCAATCGAGGAAGGTTCTAACGTAAAAGGATATCATCTATGGACATTCATGGATAACTGGTCTTGGACAAATGCTTACAAGAACAGATATGGCTTTGTGTCTGTTAATCTTGAAAAAGACGGAGAACGCACAATTAAAAAGAGTGGACAATGGTTTAAAACAGTCGCAGAAAATAACGGCTTCTAATATGGTTGAAAAAAGTGGTTTCGTATAGAAATCACCTCGTATAGTAGAAAAGCCCCAGTCGAATTAAACATTCGACTGGGGCTTTTTAGCTTTAAGCCTAAAATTCAAACAGGTGTATTATGTCATAAATGGAAGTTCTTTTAATCTTATTGACCGGTATTAAAATATAACATGTTACAGTGATTAATTTATATCCAGCCTTGGTCTAAATTAATATGACTTATTTGTGAAATCAAGCTTACGAAACATTATGACCTTTTTGTGAACGCAAAGGATTTGGGTAGGGAGAGAAAGAAACTATTTGATATGAAAGAGTCAATAAGGAAATGGAAAAAAGCTATTAAAGTATTTCTTCTAATTAAAGTAACAAATAATTTTATAGGAGTTACTGATACTATTGAAAATAAGGCATACCGTGGAATCAATACATTGGTATCTAGTATGCCTAATTGGGTGGCAAACGGCAATTGCAAAAACGTTAACGATGGTTATTCCCATTTAATTTTTAATAAAATATAGTTTATTGGAAGGATTTGCATGGTGGAAAAATCTCCTTGGTATTTAAGAAAAAAAATTCTATATTGCATTTGCATTCTTACGCCACCAATTGGCTATATTGTATTAGTGACAAATTTAAAAAAATTGAAACAAGAGGAAAAAATTAATCTTCTAACCATATCTACTATTATGATGTCTATATGGGTATTGAAATTTTTGCCTAAAAATATTGAGTTATATGTTTGTAGTTTTATTCTAGCTATATTATTTGGTAATGATATTTTAGAGCGAATTAAAGGGAAAAAATAATAGAATGCACAATGAAGTAAAAAAGGCCACTTGAAGCAGAAAGTTTGCCGAGAAGCGGTGCTTATCCGCGGAAAGCGAGCGTAGACTTCGGAGAACTCTCAACCGCTTTAAAATAAAAATAACTTAAAAACACTAGGTTTGTCGGCAGTCAGAAGTGATTTCACATAGAAATCACTTTTTTATTTTGCATTCTAGGAAACTTTCTCTCTATTGACGGTTAACTTCATAACGTTTTATAATTAAGTTATCGTTTAAGTTAAACAAAATGATAACGCATACATAAAATCGTGAAAATAAAATGGAGGAATGCCTGATGAAATTCGATATGCCCTTGGATGCACTGAATCAATACAAAGGAATAAATCCAAAGCCAGCTGATTTTGATGCTTATTGGAACTTAGGCCTGCAAGAATTAAATGAGCACTCGTTAGAATACGAGTTAATCCCAGCTGCATTCGAAAGCAGGGTGGCAGAATGTTATCATTTATACTTTACAGGTATCAATGGTGCGAAAGTGCATTGCCAGCTTGTCCGACCAAAAGGGCAAACAGAGAAAGGTCCTGGTTTGCTTTGGTTTCATGGCTATCATGTGAACAGCGGTGACTGGATTGATAAAATCGGCTATGCTGCTGAAGGATATACGATTCTGGCGATGGATTGCCGCGGACAAGGCGGGCTTTCTGAAGATACTCTTCAAGTAAAGGGCACAACATTAAAAGGGCATATCATCAGAGGGATAGATGAAGAGGATACAGCCAAACTGTATTACCGCAATGTTTATTTAGATACGGTTCAGGCAGCTAGAATTTTGTTTGCGATGGAGAAGGTTGATGAATCAAGAGTGGGCGCTTACGGTGCCTCACAAGGCGGAGCCCTGGCGGTTGCTTGTTCAAGTCTTGAGCCTCGAATCAGGAAAACAGCTGCTGTCTACCCGTTTCTTTCCGACTTTAAAAGGGCATGGGAGCTTGATATAGCGAGTTCTGCTTATGAAGAAATTCATTATTACTTCAAATTTATTGATCCTAATCATGAGCGGGAGGAAGCGGTATTCGAAAAATTAGGGTATATAGATATCCAGCATCTTGCTGACAGAATCAAGGCGGATGTATTGTGGGCAACAGGGATGGAGGATGAGATTTGTCCGCCTTCTACGCAATTTGCAGCCTACAATAAAATTCAATCAGATAAGAAGATGCTGATCTATTTTGAGTATGGCCATGAGTATATAAGGACATTAGGAGACAAAGTACATGCCTTTTTTGCGGATATGTAGTCTGCATGATTTGCTTTTGGATGTAGAAAATGCGAATCTTATAGTATAGTATTTCCATGAATGTATTATGTTGTTAGAACTATTTTATATCGGAGGAATTTTTGTGAGAAGCAATGTTACGATGCGTGACATCGCCAATAAATTAGGTGTCAGCAGTGTGACTGTCTCCAAAGCGCTAAATGATAAAGATGGGGTCAGTGAAGAATTAAAAGAGAAAATAAAGCAATTGGCAGATGAGATGGGCTACCGTTTTAATACACATGCAAAGTCAATCAAGGATGGGCTGTCTTACAATTTAGGTATTGTCATTCCAGAGCGCTTCACAGGGAAGACACAATCATTCTATCTGCAATTTTATCAAATGTTGACAAGAATCCTTGATGGCTATCATTACTCTGGCATCCTTTATATTTTGGGTCAGGAGGATGAGGACCAGCTAGTATTGCCGCGAATCTACAGTGAGAAAAAGGTCGACGGCTTCATTATTCTTGGGCAGATCGGCAACGATTATGTGAAAGAGATACAGAAGATTGACAGTCCTGTAATCTTTTTAGACTTTTACACAGATCAAAACGAAATTGATTCTGTGCTGACAGACAATTTCTTCGGCGGTTTTGAATTAACGAATTACCTTGTGGAAAACGGCCACAAAAAAATTGCCTATGTCGGCAACATATATGCGACTAGCAGCATACAAGACAGATTTCTAGGCTACTACAAGTCGCTGTTAGAGCATCGAATTGAATTGAGGCAGGATTATATTATTAATGATCGTGATGAGCGAGGCAGATATATTGATATAAGCTTTCCTGATGACATGCCGACAGCGTTTGTATGCAATAATGATGAGATTGCCTATAATCTGATTAACAACCTGCAAAAAAACGGCTATCAAGTACCGGATGACTGCTCAGTTGTCGGCTTTGATAATTCGATTTACGCTGCTTTAACGGAGCCGCTGCTCACAACGGTTGAGGTAAATATTAAAGAAATGTCAAAGGCTGCTGTAAAAATAATAATGGAAAAGCTTCATAATCCTAATGAAAAATACGGCAGAACCTTAATTAATGGCAAGATTATTCATCGCAATTCAGTGAAAAGCCTTAAGTAAACAAAAAGAGGGGAGTCTGTAAGCTATCGCTTATAAACCCCCTCTTTTTGTTATGCTTCCACCGATTCAGGTGCTTGGCATTGCAAATAGTGATATAGTGCTCCAAGCAGGTTAGCATCATTTTTAAATTGGCAGGACTCAATGATTGGTCTAATTTTTGCAGCCTGCACAGATTCGAGCAGAAGATCGATTTTTTTGTAGATTTGCTCAATCAAATCATCTCTATTGCTGATGGCTCCGCCGAGGATAATCTTTTCTGGATCGTACACATACTGGATATTATAAATACCTTGCGCCAAGCGGAGATAAAATTCATCAATTTCTTCTAGGCAAATCTCATCCCCTTCTGCAGCTTTCTCGAAGATTAATTTTCCATTCAGTTCACTTGGCTTCATGCCTTTGCGTTTGGCGACATTTTTAACTAAAGCGCCTGTGGCAGCTAGCTGGCTCCATGTTTGGAAGGCTGTTTTTCCGTCTTCCTTTACTACTTGCAGCACCATATAGCCTATTTCTCCGCCATGGAGATTGGCGCCTTTATGAATGCGGCGGTTTTTAATAATCGCTCCGCCTATCCCTGTGCCAATGATTGTAAACAGCACATTTTCGTTTTCCTTTGCCGCACCCTTCCAGACTTCTCCTAATGCAGCGCAATTCGCATCATTTTCCAGCTCAACAGGAAGTCCTGTCGCCTCACTGAAAATGGTTTTAAAATTAGGTCCGTGAATACAGGGAAGTGCGCTGGAACCGCCGATAATGCCTGTATCGCTTTCGACTCCACCTGGACAGCTGAAGGCAATCCCTGCAACTTGATGCTTTACCTTGTTCTCCAGCACTGTCTCAATGATTGTTTCCTGGAACAGGCTGAAATCTGAGTCGGAAACTGGCAGTTCGCCTTTTTCGATAAATTCGCCATCGTCCTTCATAACAGCGAATTTAATCATACTGCCTCCAACGTCGAAAACCATATAATTCGTCATGTGATGTCCTCCTAAAAATCGAGTTGTTTATTTTAAGCTTCAGTCAAGATAAACAAGCAGGAAGCAAAGTCGCTAGGCTTCTCCCGCTGCCAGTAGTCTTGTGCACGGTCAGTATAATCCTCGGAAAGCAGAATGCCGACATTCATGAGCTCATCCCCATAATGCTGTGTGTTTCTGCCTTCAATGGAATATAGTTTGTCAGGATCAAGTCCTGTCAGCTTAAGCCTGTGATAACGTTCGTTTGGCTTAGCGAGGATTTTATAATAGCCGACAATTGCTTTTTTCTTATCGTTTGCGACAACCATCCAAGATACCTCGTTGGAATCAAACGGTGATAATATACGGTGGAAATTTCCCTTTTGGATAAAGTCTCTGTGTTCTTTCATGAAAGCAGTCTGCTGTTTGACTTTTTCTTTCTCTTCATCGTTAAGCTTGGTTATGTCCAATTCGTAACCAAATGTGCCAAAGTAAGCGACATTCGCCCGTGTGTCCAATGGTGTCATCCGTCCAACTTGGTGGTTTGGAACAGTAGACACATGGCTGCCAATGGAAGAGAGCGGATAGACGAAGCTTGTGCCATACTGAATTTTTAAACGCTCGACAGCGTCTGTATTATCGCTCGCCCAAGCTTGCGGTGCATAATAAAGCAAACCGGGATCAAATCGGGCGCCTCCGCCGGCACAAGATTCAAACAGGATTTTTGGGTATTTCGCCAGAAGCATCTCGTACAGTTTGTATACACCAAGGATGTAGCGATGGCTCACTTCTCCTTGCTGATCAATTGGCAGGTTAGTTGAGTAGGCTTCTGTCATGTATCTGTTCATATCCCATTTGATATAGCTAATTTCAGCATTTTCAATTATCTCATCCATGAGTTTGAAAATATGCTGCACCACTTCATCTCTGCTGAAATCTAGAATAAATTGGTTGCGCCCATGTGAAGACATGCGGCCAGGTGTTGCAATAATCCAGTCAGGATGTTCTTTAAACAGCTTAGTATCTTTACATACCATTTCTGGTTCGAACCATAAACCGAATTTCATTCCCAGTAGGTTAATTTTCTCAGACAATCCTTTAATACCGCCGGGAAGCTTCTGATCATTTGCAAACCAGTCACCAAGAGAGGAGGTATCGTCATTCCTGTTGCCAAACCAGCCATCATCAAGGACAAACAGCTCAATACCCAACTTTTGGGCTGTTTCAGCTATAGAAAGAATCTTTTCTTCATTGAAATCAAAATAAGTAGCTTCCCAATTGTTAATAAGAATAGGTCTGGCACGATCCCGCCAATAACCTCTCGCCAGACGCTCGCGATATAACTGATGAAATGTTTGGCTCATTCCATTTAAGCCTTCATCTGTATATACCATAATACATTCTGGTGTCTGGAATGTTTCGCCAGGATTAAGCTTCCAGCTGAATTGGAACGGATTAATGCCCATCATAATACGGGAAACTCCATATGTATCAACCTCTGCTTGTGCAAGGAAATTACCGCTGTAACAAAGGCTGAAACCATAAACATCCCCTGTATGCTCTGTCGTGTCGAAGCGCTTAAATGCGGCAAAGGGATTATGGGCATGACTGCTTGCACCTCTTGAGCTGTACACCGATTGAATCCCGGGGGATAAAGGACGGATTTCCATATGTGCCTCTCTTGCCCATGCACCTGCAAGATCAATCATCTCGAATTGGTCATCAGGCAAATCGACAGATGCACTCATCGCTGAATCGAGAAAGAAGGGACTGCCAGATGTATTATGGAACCTCGCACTTCTGCAAATAACATTGCGATCACGAAATATCGTATAGCTGAGGATGAGACTTGCCTGAAGCACGCTGTCGTAAAGAGTTATTTCTAATGTGTCTGCTTCGGCTTCTGCCTCTGTATACACAGCAGGGAGGTTTTCAAGTGCTGGTTTACCTTTGATAAGCTTATAGCTTTCATAACAAAAGTTTGTTACCTTGCTGCCGATGTTATCTGTGATCATATGGGCTGGCTGCCTGTAGTCAGTTGTCCCAAAGCTCGGATATTCCTGCTTAATATGCTCGAAGGAGGAAGTATGATCATGTTCAAATAAATTGCAGGATGGCCGTATCTCCCTTTCAATTAAATGCCTAAAAGACGCACGGTGACGAATTCTTTTTCCATAATACAAATGCTCAAGCTGGTTGGATTTCTCTAGCACTCTGAAAATATAGCTGATTTTGTCGTTACACAAATGAAATTCCTTCGTTTCTAGATTTACATGGATTGCCATTATCACTGCACCTCGCCATTTGGAATGAAAACCCTTACAACATTATATGTTTGATTGTATCAATTATAAATATGGAAGACAATAAGTATTTGAATTAATTTAAGTAATCGGTAATCTTATAGAAAGTAGCATTAACTTAACTGTAGAAATTGGTTTAAGTGTATAGATAATCTTCTATATATAAAAGCTTTTTTGTTATAGGTATAAATACGCATGTTGGAGAAGTACGAGGGTTGTACTGACTATTTTAGGTTACTAAACTAATTTAATTACTTAATAAGTTTAAAAATTTTAGGTAAAATACTTTAAAAATATATTGATAATTTTGAATTAAGAAGTTAATATGTAATTGTAGTTGAAAAGGCTTACATAACTTTATTTGTAAGTTAAATAACTGACAAAAAGTAGTTACATGATGGTTAAAGTATTGCGTTTTTTAAGATAAAGAAAAAGGGGGGGAGTGATTTAGCAAGCAAGAATTGCAGTTGGTGATTTTATCAAATGGAAGGTGAAGCAAATGAATAAATCGAGAACTTTATTGTTTTACTTATTTATTTTGCCATGGCTGATCGGCTTTTTCGTCTTTACGGCTGGCCCGATGGTGTATTCCCTATACATGTCCTTTACTGATTACTCAGGACTTGGGGCAGCGAATTGGGTCGGATTAGAAAACTATAAAAAGCTGTTTACTGAAGATCCGCTGTTTTGGCAGTCATTATGGAATACCTTCTTTTATACAATTGTCGGCGTTCCTCTTGGTTTAGTTGTCGGTTACATGCTTGCTGTCTTGCTGAACACAAAGGTGAGATTTATGGGGGTATTCCGGACAATCTTTTATTTACCTTCCTTAGTGCCAACAGTTGCCAGCTCGTTGCTATGGATATTAATCTTTCAGCCGGATTTCGGTATTGCGAACAGCATCCTGTCCTTTTTTCATTTGCCGACATCAAATTGGCTGTTAAGTGAAAGTATGGTAAAGCCGACACTGATTATTATGAGCTTATGGGGTGCTGGCGGCGGTATGGTTATTTATCTCGCAGGACTTCAAAGTGTTCCCGCATCTCTGTATGAAGCAGCCGAACTGGATGGGGCAGGCAAATTCCATAAGTTCTGGAATATTACCATCCCGATGACTTCTAATGTTATCTTCTTCAATCTGATTATGGGGCTGATTGGTTCTTTTCAGATATTCACACAAGCCTATGTTGTCAGCAGCGGCAATGGCGGACCAAACTATAAATCTCTGTTTTATGTATTCTATTTATACCAGGATGCCTTTAAGTTCTTTAAGATGGGGTATGCGTCTGCACTCGCCTGGATTTTATTCATTATCATTCTTATCTTCACATTAATTCAGTTTAAAGTATTTGGGAAAAAGGTGTATTACGAATACGATGAATAAGGAAAGTGAGGGGCAGTTATGGAAATAACACCTGCGAAGCCGACTGCTGCAATGAAAGCAAAGAAACTGCGCAGCATGAAGAAAGGAAGAAAAGCGGAAAAGGCACTTACTTACTTTTTACTTATTGCACTTTCTATTCTCTTTTTATTCCCTTTTTTGTGGCTGATTGGAACTTCTGTAAAACCGGAAAATGAAGCAATGGCATTTCCACCGACATTGCTGCCAAAGGAATGGGATTTAGCGAACTATAAAGAAGTATTTACACTAGTGGACTTTGGGCAGTATTACATGAACTCTATTATTGTCACTGTATGTGTAGTTATTGGGACAGTTGTTTCTTCTACAATCGTCGCATACGGTTTTGCAAGGATAAAAGGGAAAGGACGGAATTTCTGGTTTGTGCTTTTGCTTGGAACAATGATGCTTCCGCCACAAGTAACGATGATTCCTGTCTATATGATTTTTTCTAAGCTGGGGTGGGTTAATACGTTCCTGCCGCTAATTGTTCCATCTTTCTTTGGTAGCGCTTACTTCATCTTTTTACTGCGTCAATTTTTTAAGACAATCCCAAAGGAGCTAGAAGAGAGTGCCTATCTCGATGGCTGTGGTCCTTTCGGTATTTTCTGGAGAATTATCGTTCCGTTATCAGTTCCTTCTATTATTACTGTCGCTTTGTTGAGCTTTATGTGGACGTGGAATGACTTTCTTAATCCATTAATCTATTTAAATGATGATTCCAAATATACGCTTGCACTGGGAATTCTGCAATTTAAAGGGGCTCTCTTAATTCAATGGGGACCGATGATGGCAGCGAGCGTCTTTATTATCTTACCGCTTATTATCATTTTCTTTGTTGGTCAAAAGTACTTTGTCCAAGGAATTGCTACAACAGGCGGAAAGGGCTAATCTATGGTATCACTTGGATAAATGAATCTCATTTATCCGTTATCCATACAAAAACATTACCTAAGGGGGTAAATCACGTGAGAAAGAAAAAGAAATTAAGTGCTTTACTGTTAACTTTTGTATTAGCTCTATCTGCATTTTTAGCAGGCTGTTCTGGCTCAGATTCTGAGTCTGCTAGCGGGGAATCAGGAGATGTAACACTGCGTATTCTCGTATGGAATAATAATCCAGAAGGAACAAAGCTGGAAGGGGAAATTTTTAAGGAATTTGAAAAAGAGAACCCTGGAATTAAAGTAAAGCAAGTCTATGCACCATATGATAAATTCAATGATAAATTCCTGACAATGTCTGCTGGCGGCGATCAGCCTGATTTAGTTTGGCTTCAGCCTTCTGCATTCGGTCAATTTGTGGGTAAAGATGTGTTGATGGATTTATCTGATAAAGAAATCAATGAAGAAGAGTATATGCCAAATGTTCTTTCACTAGGCCAAGTGGATGGAAAACAGTATGCACTTATTCGTGATGCATCTGCCTTCATGCTTGGATACAACAAGGATATGTTTGATGCTGCTGGTCTTGAATATCCTAAGGATGACTGGACATGGGATGATTTCCTTGCAGCAGCTCAAAAGCTGACAGTCGAGAAAAACGGCAAAACAGTTCAGTTCGGTATGGAAAACTTCTATACAAATGAATTGCTTGTTGAAAATGGCGGAGGTTTTGTCAGCCAGGATGGCAAGGAAGTTATCGTTGATTCGCCTGAATCTATTGAGGCAATTAAATTTGGGGCAGACTTGATCAATAAATATCATGTGCAGCCAACTTCTGCTCAAAGCCAAGGTTTATCCAATATGTTCCTCGCTGGTCAAGCAGCAATGAAAATGATGGGACCATGGGATTGGTCTGATACATCGAAAAACGCTAACTTCAAATGGGATGTTGTTCCACTTCCGGCAGGAAAAGCAGGAAATGTAGCAGCAGCTTCTTATCTTCCAATCGGAATTGGCTCAAAGACGAAGCATCCTGACGAAGCATATAAGCTTCTTGAATTCTTGACTACTGGAAAAGGTCAAGACCTGCAGGTAGACACAATATCAGCAGTGCCTGTCGTAAAAAGGAATGCAGATAAAATTGAGTCAATGGCAAATGCGCCTGAAAATGCGAAAGCATTGTCAACAATTTTAGCAGAAGGCAGAACGGTTATGAACGCTCCTTACATTCCTGAGTATGCTGAAATTGTAAGTAAAATCCAGCCTGTCATTGATAACATCAATCTTAATGGCAGCAAGGATGCAGAGAAACAGCTGAAGGAAGTAGCAGATCAAATCCGCAAAGAATATGGCTTGAAATAACAATAAAGAGGCTGTCTGGAAATGCTTTGACCTAATACGGGAAACCTTGTATTGGTCGGCCTGGTTTCAGGCAGCCTTTTTTTATAAGGAGGGAGTATCTTGTATAAAAGCCGATTCATCGACAGCAAGTTTTTTTCTTTTATGGACATTACATACCGTTTAGTCAGGGCAAGTTTATTATTTTGGTTTTATGCAGGAAAAGGCTTTTTTGTATGCGGATTGATTTCTTCCACATCCACATTACTGGCGGTTATTGATGAGATATTCAAAGGAAACGGCACTTCTGTGCGCAAGCTGTTTCAAGAGATCAGCCCTAAATATGCCAACAATAAAAGACTGTCTGCGATTATGTTTGGTTTATTTATCTATATCGGAACCTTCATCATTCTGCCGTTTCCACAAACAATTGACTCGTTTGCGGCAGCAGTCCTTAAATTTGTGTGCATATATGCTTTTTTGCTATCCATTATTTTCTTTACTTATTTAGCTTGGAATTTAGTGCACCTGCAATTGCCAATAAAGAACACTGTGCTGGTCAGTCTTTTTCTAGTTGTGAAGAAACCCTTTCGTTCCTTTATCTTGCTTTTAGTGATTTTAATTATCTATTTGTTGATTTATGTTAATTTCATTTTTTTCCTATTCTTCGCTCCTGCCATCTACGGGACGTGTGCGAGATTTATATTTACATTTAAATGGAAGAAAAAGAAAGCAGAGGTTGCTGTGTAATTTGGTCTATTAAAAAAATGATAGATTTTATTTGGAGGACATACATAGAAAGCAAGTAACGCTAATATGATTATTCGGTAATGTTTGTTTTAAGGGAGGGAGCTAAAAAATACATGCTGCTGTAAAGGAAAAAAAGATAGAAGGGGGAGCCGACTAGATGCATAGTCTGCGATGGATATGGGGGTTTCTACATACTTATCGTCTTAAGATAGCTATCGGCCTTTTTTGCGCAGTCATCGTATCAGCTTTAAGTGTGTTAAACCCTTATTTGGCTGGGAAGATGGTGGATGATGTTATGTATGGCAAGCAGCTTCATTTGCTGTGGCCGATACTTGGTATCATGATTGCTGGAACATTTATTAGGACGATAATCCGCTATACGTATCAGATGATTTTTGAGAATGTTTCACAAAATGTTATTTACAATATACGAGAACAATTGTATGACCGCCTGCACAGATTGGATTTCAGCTTTTACGACCGTACTAAAACAGGCGATATTATGGCAAGAATGACAGGGGATATGGAAGCGGTCAGGCATTTCACAGCATGGACGATTTACATGATTTTTGAAAACGCCACCATTTTACTGTTTGCAGTTGCCTTTATGTTTTATATACATCCGCCCTTGGCGCTTACTCTCCTGATTGTAACACCAGTGATTGGCTTCTTCGCTTTCAGGCTGACAAGGGATGTCCGGCCGACCTTTACGGAGATTCGCAACCAGTTTGCGAAATTAAATTCAGTCGTTCAAGAGAATATCAGTGGAAACAGGGTAGTAAAGGCTTTTGCGAAAGAAGATTATGAAATCGCTAAATTTTCGATTGCCAATGAAGGATTTAAAGATAAGAACTTAAAATCATCAAAAATTTGGGAAAAATATTTGCCGATTTTGGATTCCTTGGCTGGTGTGCTGACAGTGCTGATGATTTTTGCCGGTGGTGTGATGGTTATTAAAGGCACACTCACATTTGGAGAGCTAGTAATGTTTAATTCATTCATATGGGCGTTAAGCAACCCAATGAAAATGGCTGGCTGGCTGCTAAATGATGTACAGCGCTTTATAGCATCTGCCGAAAAGGTGGAGGATCTCCTAGAGACAAAGCCAAAAATAGCCAGTCTCGATAACGTTGTTCCAATTGGCGACTATAAAGGCGTCGTGGAGTTTAATAAGGTGTCCTTTAGCTATGGAGAGGAACCCATCTTGAAGGATATCAGCTTTAAAGTGAAGCCAGGTCAAACACTAGCCATCATTGGACCGACAGGAGCAGGCAAGTCAACAATGGTTAATTTGCTTAGCCGCTTTTATGATGCGACAAGCGGTGAGGTCAAGATTGACGGCAGAAATGTGAAGGACTGGGAGCTGCAGCAGCTCCGCACAGGAATGGCAATGGTTATGCAAGATATCTTCCTGTTTTCTGATACGATTGAAGGCAATATTGCTTACGGTGATCCCAATACATCTAATGAAGCAGTTAAACTTGCTGCAAAATTAGCAGATGCCCATGATTTTATTAAAGATTTGCCAGAAGGCTATGACACCATTGTCGGGGAAAGAGGTGTCGGACTGTCTGGCGGACAAAGGCAGCGGATTGCACTGGCAAGAGCTATCTTAAAAGATCCGTCCATCCTGATTCTTGATGATACAACATCAAGCCTTGACATGGAAACAGAGCACCGAATTCAGCAAACATTGAAATCTATTCAAAAAAACAAAACATGCTTTATCATTGCCCATAGAATTTCTTCTGTAAAAGATGCAGATCAAATACTGGTGATGAATAATGGCGCAATTATGGAGCGAGGCACACATGATGAACTCCTGCGGAAGAAGGGTTATTACTTTAATGTGTATAAAAATCAATATGGAAACTTCGAACAAAAGCACAGAGATGAGGATGTGATCTAGTGGCACGAAATAAGTTCGATGTGGATGAGGAGTTAGAAACACCGTTTAGTTTTGCTCATCTAAAGCGCTTGTTTGGTTATATAAAGCCATATAAGAAAAAAATCATCGTCACGATTCTTATCATGCTTGTGGCAAGCGGTGCTAATCTAATTGGTCCTTATCTCATCAAGCAGGCAATCGATAAAGAAATTCCAGAAGGGAATATCGGCGGACTGTCGCTGCTTGCAGGTATATATTTAGGAGCGCTGATTATCACAGGAATTTGTATGAAGTACCGGATCAGGATGATGGCCCAGATTGGTCAGGATGTTATTAAGACCATTCGCAAGGACTTGTTTACACATATTCAATCACTGTCCTTTTCCTTTTATGATAATCGTCCCCACGGAAAAATATTGGTGCGGGTCGTCAATTATGTGAATTCACTTAGTGATCTTCTTTCTAATGGGCTTATCAACTTGATTACGGATATATTTAGCTTGATTGTCATTATCGGGTTTATGTTTGCCATCGACGTACGTTTGGCTATTTATGCAATGGTTGGTTTCCCTCTGTTAGCCATTGTTATCTTTTTTATAAAAAATGCTCAACGCAAGGCTTGGCAGGACTTAAGCAATAAACAGTCTAATATGAACGCCTATATCCATGAAAGCATCAATGGCATGAAGGTAACCCAAGCATTCGCAAGGGAGGAAGAGAACAAGAAAATCTTTGAAGATGTATCTAAAGGCTACAAAAAGTCATGGATGAAAGCTGTCTATATTCAGTTTCTTCTTTGGCCATCGATTGAAAACATCTCTGTTTTGACAGTATCTTTCATCTATGTTGCAGGGATTTCGATGATTGGGCAAGGAGTAACCGTCGGTGCTTTAGTAGCGTTCGTCGGATATATTTGGATGTTCTGGACGCCGATTTCCAATATCGGCAACTTCTATAATGCAATCATTAATGCAATGGCTTATTTGGAGCGAATTTTTGAAATGATGGATGAAAAGCCGACAGTGCGCAATAATCCAGATGGAAAAGTGCTTCAGCAAATTAACGGAAAAGTCGAGTTTGAGCATGTTGAGTTTGGTTATGAAGGAGAGGAAAGGGTTTTGAAGGATGTGCATTTCAGGGCTGAGCCTGGAGAGACGATTGCGCTTGTCGGGGCGACAGGATCTGGGAAAACATCCATTGTTAGTTTAATCAGCCGCTTCTATGACTTGAATGGAGGCAAAATTAAAATAGACGGGGTGGATATCAGCACAGTAACAATCCCTTCACTCAGAAGGCAAATGGGCATTATGCTTCAGGATCCGTTTATCTTTTCGGGAACAATTATGGATAATATCCGCTACGGACGTCTCGATGCAAGCGATGAGGAAGTAATAGAAGCAGCAAAAGCGGTTCAGGCCGATGCTTTCATTATGACATTAAAGGATGGCTATGAAACAGAGGTAAATGAGCGAGGAACAAGGCTTTCTGCAGGACAAAGGCAGCTTATTTCCTTTGCAAGAGCACTGCTGGCAGACCCAAGAATTTTAATATTAGATGAAGCAACTTCTTCCATTGATACAGAAACAGAGCTTGCTCTCCAAAAAGGCTTAGGAACACTGCTTGCAAAAAGAACGTCCTTCATTATTGCTCACCGCCTTTCTACCATTCAAAGTGCAACAAGAATTTTGTTCATTGATAAGGGACGAATTGCAGAGGAAGGCACACATGATGAATTAATGGAAAGAAAAGGACAATATTGGCATCTTTATACGTCTCAGCATACATCTTTGGAAGTAGGATGAAACTTAAATGTCTATTCTAATTTATATAAAGTATAGACATTTATTTTGAACCCTTTATAATATAATTGTAAGCGTTTCTAATTTGATGATCTAAAACTTTGTGGGAAGCTGTCACATTTGTGGCAGATTCTCACATAAGCATGGCTAAAAAAAACGAATAGGTTGGGTGATTAGAAATGAAGTACAGAAAACTAGGAAACTCTGGCTTAAGAGTAAGCGAAATTGGACTAGGCAGCTGGCTTACATATGGAAGCGCAGTGGAAAAGGAGCAGTCCATAGCTTGTATTCACAGGGCATATGATCTTGGCATCAACTTTTTCGATACGGCAAATGCTTATAATAAGGGAGCTGCAGAAACAGTCCTTGGGGAAGCATTAAAAGATTATTCCCGCTCAAGCTACGTGCTGGCAACAAAGGTTTTCTTCCCGATGGGAGATGGTCCGAATGACAGGGGACTGTCGAGAAAGCATATTATGGAGCAATGTGATGCAAGCTTGAAGAGATTAGGTGTAGACTATATAGATTTGTATCAATTCCATCGCTTTGACTCGGAAACTCCGGTAGAGGAGAGCTTAAGAGCACTCGATGATCTAACTGCACAAGGAAAGATTCTTTATGCAGGTGTAAGCGAATGGACGGCAGCGCAAATAACCGATGCTGCACATATTGCCAAAGAGAAGAATTTAAGACCGCTCATCTCTAATCAGCCAATCTACAATATGATGGTCCGCTATATTGAGAAAGAAGTGATTCCTGTCAGTGAGAAGGAGGGAATTGGCCAAGTTGTATTCTCCCCGCTTGCACAAGGTATTTTAACAGGAAAATACAAGCCGAACGAGCAAGTGCCATCTGAAAGCCGTGCAGCAAATGAAGAAACAAATAAATGGATTACAAGCTACTTGAATGACGAAGTGCTGACACGTGTTCAGAAACTTTCAGCCATTGCGAATGGTCTAGGAGTGGAATTATCACAGCTTGCATTAGCATGGGTGTTAAGACAGCCTAATGTCAGCTCAGCCATTATAGGGGCAAGCAGACCTGGACAGGTAGAAGAAAATGTGAAGGCATCCGGCCTAGAGTTAAACGCTTCTGTTTTAGAGGAAATAGAAGCAGTGCTGGAAGAAATCAATACTTTTGTGCCAATCTGGTAAGTTAGCAGTTTCATATAAAAATAACTAGTAGGAAGAGGAGAGGTTAATATGACAAAGAAATCTGTTATTCCTGAAGGCTTTTTATGGGGTGGAGCGGTGACAAGCTTCCAGACAGAAGGTGCATGGGATGAGGGCGGAAAAGGTCCTTCCATTGTTGATGCAAGACCTGTGAAAGAGGGGCAGTCTGATTGGAAAACTGCAGTTGATTTTTATCACCGCTATAAGGAGGATATTGCTCTTTTTAAAGAAATGGGCTTTAATGCATATCGTACAAGCATTTCATGGGCAAGGATTTTCCCTGATGGAGAAGGAGAGCCGAACGAGGAAGGCTTGCAATTCTATGATGATTTATTTGATGAAATGATTGCAAACGGCATTCAGCCTGTTATTACTTTATATCATTTTGATCTTCCTCTAAAACTTGCACAAAAATACAACGGGTTTGCATCAAGGAAGGTTGTTGACCTGTTCGAAAAATATGCACGCACAGTCTTTGCCCGTTATGGGGAAAAGGTCAAATATTGGCTTACATTTAATGAGCAGAATCTTGTATTAACAAATCTTCAATTTTGGGGCGTTTCTACTGATGAAGCAGACAATGAAGAGGCGTTGCGCTATCAAGTTACACATAATTCCTTTATTGCACATGCAAAAGCAGTCAAAGCACTGCATGAACTTGTGCCAGGTGGTCAAATGGCAGGAATGGTCACGTATATGACGACATACCCGAACAGCTGTCTTCCAGAAGATGTTATTGCCAACATGAAAGCAAAAGAACTGCTGGTTGATTTCTATCTAGATGTGTTTGCAAACGGTGAATACCCAAGCTATGTGACAAGCAATCTTGAGCGAAAAGGCATTATGCCTCATTTTGAAGAAGGCGATGCAGAACTTCTTAAAGAAAATACTGTTGATTATATTAGTATCAGCTATTATCAAAGTCAGACTGTCAGCAGTGAGAAAGTCAAAGAGGATGCAATCATTTCAGGTATCACGCCTAACCCGAACTTAAAGGCGAATGAATGGGGCTGGGCGATCGACCCTATTGGTTTTAGAGTTAGTCTGAAGGATATGTACGCGCGATACAGGCTGCCGATTTTTATTACAGAAAACGGGATTGGCGTTAGAGAAGAATTGAATGAGCAAAACACAGTTGAAGATGATTACCGCATCGATTATTTGCGAGAACATATTAAACAGATGAAGCTAGCGATGGAAGAAGGAGTGGAAGTGTTCGGCTACCTGACATGGGGCTCGACAGACTTAATAAGCTCAGGCGGACAATTCGAGAAGCGCTATGGTTTTATATTCGTCAACAGAGGAGAGACAGATTTAAGAGACTTAAAACGCTACAAAAAGAAGAGCTTCAACTGGTACAAAGAAGTTATTGCAGCAAACGGCGAAAATCTGGAGGAATCAGAAACAGTCTCATTATCATAATGTAGTTGATGAATGGTTGGAAGAATAGTTGGACAGAAATAAGAAAGATGCCCTTTACTAGAATTTCTTACAGGAGGATTTACGCTGCTCGGAGCAGTGAATCCCTGCAGCGTATCCCTTACATGTGTTTTCGCCATTCTGGACTATAAAGCCATCTTTCAAAAAAACACTGGGATAGCTAACAATTTCAAACCAATAAATTTATAATATAACTATCTATTTTTTAAGGTGGTTCCATCATGAACAAGTACGAAGCAATCTCAGCAGAAATGAAGAAAAGAATTAAAGAGTCCTACTATGCTTTCGATCAGCCAATTCCTGATGAAATAACTCTTTCGAAAGAGTTTTCCTGCAGCAGGATGACGATGAAAAGAGCGCTTGACACATTGGTCCTTGAAGGGCTTCTTTACCGGAAAAGAGGACATGGCACATTTATTGTCAAATCAGCCATTCAAGACAGCCGCGTAAATGTATTGAGCAATGAGGTCACAGGTTTGTCCAGACTGATGGAGGGGCAGCAGGTGACAAGCAAGGTCATTAAGTTTGAAGTTGGTTTTCCATCAGAAGACGTTGCTGAACATCTTGCTATCGACCTGAAAACACCTGTTTACTATTTGATTCGGTTAAGGCTTGTAAACGGGGAGCCTTACGTTATGGAGATAACGTATATGCCGACAACCCTTATTACAGGCATTACGGATGAGATATTGGACGGTTCCATTTATGAGCATATCACGAAAAGCTTAGGTCTCACGATTGCCGGCTCACATCGTAAGATACGGGCATGCAAGTCCAATGAGTTAGATCAAGCTCATCTTGTATGTATGAAGGATGACCCTATCTTGGAAGTAGAGCATGTGGGTTTTTTAAACAATGGAGTTCCGTTCGAGTATTCCTTTTCAAGGCATCGATATGATAAGTTTGAGGTAACAACAGTAAATATTAAGCGCTGAAATATTTAAAAGGCTTTGGAGGTTTCCGGCCTTTTTTTTTGTGCCATAATAAAATAAAAATTATAATATTTTTTCAAAATACCTATTTACATTAACGCTGCGTAAACCTTTAAGATGAAATAGTCAGGAGGAGATGCTTAGTGGAATACACGATTAAAAGCTTAAGTCAAATAGCTGGAATCAGCACCAGAACATTAAGGTATTATGATGAAATTGGTCTGCTTAAGCCGGCAAGGGTCAATTCATCAGGCTACCGTATATATGGAAAAAAAGAGGTAGAGCTGCTTCAACAAATCTTGATTTATCGAGAGCTTGAAGTCAGTTTAGAGGATATTAAACAAATTATTTCTTCCCCTTCCTTTGATATTAAAGGAGCGTTAGAGGAACATAGGGCGAATCTCCTGGCAAAACGAAACCGTATAGACATGATTATTCAAAATGTCGACAAAACGTTAGAAGAGACGAAAGGAAGAGTGAGAATGAGCGATAAAGACAGGTTTGAAGGTTTAAAGCAAAAAATGGTCGAAGAAAACGAACAGAAGTATGGCAAAGAGCTTCGACAAAAGTATGGGGAGGACACAATCGATCAGTCTAACAAGAAATTGCTGAAGATGACAGAAGCCGAATTCACAGAAGCAGAAAGGCTTGGGGAAGAGGTGTTGGAAAGATTAAAAGAAGCAATGAAAACAGGAGATCCACAAAGTGCGGCAGCACAAATGACTGCAGAGCTTCATAAGCGCTGGCTCACGTTTTATTGGAATTCCTACAGCAAAGAAGCTCATGCTAATCTTGCCAGAATGTATGTGGACGATGAGCGGTTTACTGCCTATTACGATAAGGTTGAACAAGGTGCGGCTGTTTTTTTAAGAGATGCTATTCTCCACTATACTAGCTTATGAGGGGTAAACGAAAAGACCAGCGTGATTGAGGTATTTCAATCATCTGGTCTTTTTATACTTTTGTTAAGTAGGATGCCAGACTCAGCCAGTTTTCTTCCACAAGCTTTGAAAGCTCCTGGTGGTTTCCGTTTTCGAGGCAGGCAATTATTTCGTTATGTTGGCGGATGGATGAAAGACCGTCCACCTTATTAAATTTAAGCAACTCAAGTCTTCTAATTTTCGGAAGAAGGCGCTCAAGCGCCATTTCAATCTCTGGATTATTGGATGCATGCAATAGCACAGAGTGAAATTGATCGTCTTTTTTAATTGCTTCATATTTATCTTCTTTCATTATTGCTTTTTCAAAATCTTCATTTAAGGTGATTAGTTCCTTGCAGTGTGCTTCCGTTAAATAAGGCAGAGCGAGTTTTGCAGCTAAAGCATTTAAGGCTGCAACGACTGTAAAGGCATGTTTAGCCTGTTCAATGTCAATCAAGCTAACCTTTGTTTCTGAACCAGGAGAAGATATGACTAGTCCCTCATCCTCCAATCTTTTCAACGCTTCTCTTACTGGTGTCCTGCTGACGCCGAATTGTTCAGCAAGAAGCTTGTCGCTGATCTTTTCGCCAGGGGCGAGTTCGAGATGAATTACGGCCTGCTTTAACTGTTGGTATACTTGATCTCTTAAGGAAATTCTGCTGATTTGAGAAATATTTTTCATACAAACAATATATCATAATTTTCAATTTGACACATAATAGGGTCAAGTAAACTTTAGTTAAATAAGTGCATGGAAAAGAAATTGAAATGCTGACACCAGTTGCTTTACAGAACAGCAACTTTATCTAGGAGACATATGCGATGAACATGGTAGTTTGTGTTTGTTGCGAAATTGCTTGTGATTGTTCATAATCTGCTCTTTTTTATCTCATACTAATTATGCATCACTATATCATTAGCATGGGAGGCAAAATCATGGCGAAGGAAAAAAAGACAAAAACAAATAATCAATGGGCTGCAGCTAATGCAGAAGTTACAAGTAAAAGAGAAGAAAAAACAGCTACTGATAACCAGTGGGCATCTACTAACAAAAAATCAGTAGAATAGCAAAAAAAGAATGCAGCGGCTTTTTAGCCATTGCATTCTTTATTTTTATTGCTGCTGTAAGGCAGTTAATCTTTCAATATCATCAGGATCACCGAAAACACGTGAACCAGTATCAAGCTGCTCAATCGCTTTCATATCTTCATCAGTTAAAGTAAAGTCGAACAGATTGGCATTTTCAATAATGCGATGCTCATGAACAGACTTCGGAATGATGATTGTATCTCTTTGAAGATGCCATCTTAGCATAACTTGCGCTGTTGATTTTCCGTATTTATCTCCGATACCTTGCAATGTCGGATTTTCAAAAAGTCCATCTCTGCCTTGAGCTAACGGTGCCCATGCTTCATGTGCAATCCCATGCTTTTCCATATATTCGCGTAATTCTTTTTGCTGGAATAAAGGATGTGTTTCAATCTGATTCAGCATCGGTGTAATTCTTGCCGTTTCTGCAAGCTTTTCAAGATGGTGAATTTGGAAGTTACACACACCGATGGCCTTCACAAGTCCTTCCTCGTACAAATCCTCCATTGCCCGCCATGTTTCGGCATAGTTTGGAGCAGCCCAGTGAATAAGATAAAGATCAAGATATTCAAGCTGCATTTCTTGCAATGATCGGCGCAGTGCTTGTTTCGTTTCTTCATAGCCAAAGTCGCTCAGCCATACCTTTGTTGTAATGAATAATTCCTCCCTCGGCACATCAACTGCTTGTAGTGCATTGCCAACGAAGCTTTCGTTTTCATACCGGGTTGCCGTATCAATGGAACGGTAGCCGTTTTTAATCGCAGCTTTCACTGCATTTTCACATTCTGCAGGATCTTTCACAAGAAAGACTCCTAAGCCTAAATAAGGGATTTCTACACCATTGCTAAGTTTTTTTGTACTGCTAAGTGTTAATGACAATCTTATCAGCTCCTCTAAAGGTTTAAATTGGCCATGTTAAAAGCCCTTACATATTTAAAGAGTATAGCTTGTACCAGATTTTTTCAATGAATATGTATTAAGTTGACTTAGAAAAAATGCAAAAAGCCCTTAACAAATAAATGTTAAGGGCTTATATGAGAGAAATTAATTATTTTACTGCTTCAGGAACAGCTAAGCCAAGTCCTTCTGCAATGCGTGTTCCGTATTCTGGATCTGCTTTGTAGAAGTGTCCGATTTGACGAAGTTTGATTTCTTCTAATTCTACTGGTTTCATTGCACCAACAATGTTTTCTACCAATCTAGCACGCTCTTCTTCTGATAATAAGCGGTATAAATCGCCAGCTTGTGTGTAATGGTCATTGTGATCATATGCAACACTGTCAGCTACTCCAGAAACTGCGAATGAAGATGTTTTGTCCTCGGCAGATTCTTTAGGACCGCTGAAGCTGTTTGGCTCATAATATACAGAGCCTCCGCCATTGCCGTCAAAGCGCATTTGACCATCACGTTGATAGTTATTCACAGGGCTTTGCGGACGGTTGATTGGAAGTGCATTGTGGTTAACACCAACACGGTAGCGGTGTGCATCAGCATATGCAAACAGACGGCCTTGAAGCATTTTATCTGGTGATGCTTCAACTCCTGGTACGAATGTTCCAGGTGAGAATGTTGCTTGCTCAACCTCAGCAAAATAGTTTTCTGGGTTGCGGTTAAGCACCATGCGACCAACTTCAATTAATGGATAGTCTTTTTGAGACCATACTTTTGTTACATCAAATGGATCGAAGCGGTATGTGTTAGCATCTTCAACAGGCATGATTTGTACATATAATGTCCAAGCAGGGAAGTCGCCAGCTTCAATAGCATTGAATAAATCTTCTGTATGATAATCTGGGTTTTCACCAGCTAATTTTGCTGCAGTTGCAACATCAAGATTTTTCACACCTTGCTCTGTCTTGAAGTGATATTTCACCCAAACAGCTTCGCCTTCTTTGTTTACCCATTTAAAGGTATGGCTTCCGAAACCATGCATATGGCGAAGTGTTGCAGGGATACCGCGGTCAGACATCAAGATTGAAACTTGGTGCAGTGATTCTGGTGAATGAGACCAGAAATCCCAAACTGCAGTAGGGTTTTTCAAATGTGTTTTTGGATCTCTTTTTTGTGTATGAATAAAGTCAGGGAACTTGATTGCATCACGGATAAAGAATACAGGCGTATTGTTACCAACGATATCATAGTTACCTTCTTCTGTATAAAACTTAACAGCGAAACCGCGTGGGTCACGAACTGTATCAGCAGAACCTAGCTCACCTGCAACTGTAGAGAAGCGAATGAACATTGGAGTTCTTTTACCTACTTCATTAAGGAAGTTAGCTTTTGTATATTTTGTTAAGTCATTTGTCACTTCGAAGTAGCCGTGTGCGCCAGCTCCTTTTGCGTGAACAACACGCTCAGGTACACGTTCTCTGTTAAAATGAGCTAATTTCTCAAGCAAATGAACATCTTGGATTAATGTTGGTCCGCGGTCGCCAGCAGTCATAGAGTTTTGGTTGTCTCCTACTGGTGCACCCCAGCTAGTAGTTAGTTTATTGTTTGACATATAATCACCTCGTAATTTGTTGGTTCTTTATCTTATGTACATAATAATATCATCTATAATTAAAAAATCAATACTATTTTATAATTATTATAAATAACTTTTTTTGAATGATAGAATGCTAAAATGAAAGATTCTTGTAATGATAAGAAAGGAAGGGGTTACACAGCAGAGAAAATAGAACAGCTATTACAGGGAATTGAATGATAAAGGAGAAAATTTTACAACGATTGAGAAAGAGGCAGTTCTTTTCATCATCATCCAATCAATCATATGTATGCATGCAGACAATAGAATATTCAGAAGAATAAACTAGGATTAGCCCTATAATTATTTTATAATGAGTAGTAGAATACGACGTAAAAAATATTTTGCTGTCACGAAAATAGTAGGAGGCATCATCTTGGAAAACAATCGGGTACCATTAAGGGAAAAAAGTGTAGTTTTCATTGGCTTTATGGGCGTTGGCAAAACAAGTATAGGGAAGATAGTTGCCAAAAAGCTGTATCGCGACTTTTTGGATGTAGATCATGTTATTGAAGAAGAGTATGGCATGCCTGTTTCAAAAATCTTCGAACAGGTTGGAGAAAAAGCATTCAGAGAAAAAGAAAAGCAAGTGGTGACAGAGCTGAGCAAAAAAAAGCTCCTTGTTCTTTCACTTGGCGGCGGTTCCTTCTTGCAGGAAGAAATTAAGCAGGCTTGCTTAGACAACTGTATTGTTATCCATCTAGACCTATCTTGGGATTCTTGGAAGGATCGAATTAATCTTATCATTGACAGCAGACCTGTCCTTAAGGATAAATCGCTTGATGATATGGAGGAGCTGTTCAACAGCAGGAAACAAATTTATGCTGACCACCATTCGAAGGTAGATACAGACAGCAAGGATATGGAAGAAATTGCAGATTATATTGTTGATTCTTTAAAATATGCTTGGGATTTATATGAACCAAGGTAATTAAAACGAAGATCAACAATAACAATAGAGGTGCATAAATGGTTAGACCGTTAAAAATTAGAGCTGTTACAATCGGTGAAGGCATACCCAAAATCTGTGTTTCATTAATTGGTGAAACAGCAAGCCAGCTTAAGGAAGAAGCAGAATTTTTGATGAGCGAAGGAGTCGATGTAATTGAATGGCGCGTTGACTTTTTTGAAAATGGAGACGATGTAAACGAAGTACTTCGTACGCTCACATATATTAGAAATTGGATCGGTGATACGCCTCTTGTTTTTACCTTCCGAAGCAAGAAGGAAGGCGGCGAAAGAGAGATTGAGCGGGAAGCTTATAGTATGATAAATAAAGCGGCAGCAAGTTCAGGAGCTGCTGATTTAATAGATGTGGAGCTGTTTGGGCAAGAAGAAGATGTAGTGGAGCTTATTAAGTTTGCTCATGACCACCAAGTTGCGGTCATCCTTTCCAATCATGATTTTGGTCAGACACCGGCGAAAGAAGAAATCATTGCCCGGCTGAAAAAGGCACAGGAATTGGGCGGGGACCTGCCTAAGATTGCACTCATGCCGCAAAGCATGCAAGATGTGATTACACTGTTGGATGCAGTAAATACGATGAAAGAGAAATATGCGGACAGACCAATCATAGCTATGTCAATGGGAGGACAAGGAGCTATAAGCCGTATTGCCGGCGAAGCTTTTGGTTCGGCTCTTACATTTGGCGCCGCCAAAAAAGCCTCTGCTCCTGGACAAATACCGATCGGGAAATTAAAACAAGCAATGGCTATCTTGCATGACAGCATATGACAACATAGAGAATCTGTTAAGGATTCTCCTTTTTTATAATCTAATTTCAGAAAGGGACCTGATATGAACGAAAAAGACATTGAATTGTATGAAGTGAAAGAAATCATAAAAAAGAGTAAAGAGTTTTTTGAAACAAAACAAACATTAGATGTTAGCTTCCGAATAAACCAGCTTAAAAAATTACGGCAGGCTATTCTTGATAATGAAGGAAAGCTTATAGATGCTTTGCAATCAGATTTAGGCAAGCATCCATTTGAGTCCTATGCAACAGAAATAGGCTTTGTATTGCAAAGCATCACCTATACGATAAAAAACTTATCAAAATGGACAAAAATAAAAAAAGTAAGCTCGCCAATAGCGCTTTTTCCAGCCAAAAGCTATATCCGTCACGAGCCGTATGGCACAGTGCTGATTATTGGTCCCTTCAACTATCCGTTTCAGCTTCTGATTGAACCGCTCATTGGCGCAATCGCAGCAGGAAACTGTGCTGTCTTAAAACCGTCCGAACTAGTACCTGCTGTATCAAAGACTGTAACAGAAATGATTTCAGCCACATTTGATCCAAGTTTTGTGTGTATAGTCGAAGGAGGAGTAGAAACGAACAAGGCACTCCTTCAAGGGAAATTCGATTATATATTTTTTACGGGAAGTCCAGCTGTTGGGAAGCTTGTTATGAAGGCAGCCGCAGAAAACCTCGTTCCTGTAACGTTAGAATTAGGAGGCAAAAGTCCGGCAATTGTTGATGAAACGGCAGATATAAAGCTGGCTGCTGACAAGATTATATGGGGAAAGACAGTCAATGCAGGACAAACCTGTGTCGCTCCAGATTATGTGTTAGCACATGAACGTATAAAAGATGAACTTATCGAGGAAATGAAAAAGACGATAACTCGTTTTTATGGAGAATCAGTTGAAAGAAGTGAGCATTTCGGAAGAATTGTTAATATGAGGCATTTTGCGCGGCTTCAGCAAATTATGAAAGCGGAAGAAGGAAGCATTGTGCATGGCGGTGGCGGGAAGGAAGACGAAAGGTTCCTTGAGCCAACAATAATAAGTGCTGACTGGGATTCACCTTCCATGCAGGATGAAATCTTTGGACCAATCTTGCCGATTATCGGCTATTCAGAAAAAAGGGCAGCAGTAAAAAAGGTAACAAGCATGCCAAAGGCTCTCGCGATGTATATTTTCACACAAAATAAGATGGAGGAAGAGTATTGGCTAAACACTGTCCCATCTGGCGGTGTCAGCATAAATGATACACTGACACATTTGGCAAATCCTAATTTGCCGTTCGGAGGCGTTGGAACCTCAGGTATTGGTTCCTATCATGGTATCTACAGCTTTGAGGCTTTTTCCCATAAGAGAAGTGTTTTAAAAAGGGGAAAAAGCTTAAAGATGACAGACCTCTTTCCTCCATATACAGATCAGCAGCTCAAGCTTGTCCGACGGTTTTTGAAATGATGGTTTTTCTCCATAAAATTGTAAAATATAAAAAAGACTTTTTAAAACAGGAGGACTTTCGTTGGAAATTGATTTATTCGAGGAAGCTTCAGCCTTTATTCAATTATGCTACTCTGAATGGGAGCAAAATGATCGGATTGAAGGTAGATTGGCAGAAATAAAATCGCAAATTTTATCCCAAGGATACTATGAGCATACATATGAAGAACTGGCATATGGTGCAATGCTTGCCTGGAGAAACAGCAATCGCTGTATCGGCAGATTATTTTGGAAGAATCTCCATGTAATCGATAGGAGATCTGTACGATCGGAAGAGGAAATGATTAATTCATTATTTGAACATATGGAGTATGCAACTAATGGGGGAAAAATAAGGCCGACTATCACTGTATTTCCGCAAGAGAAAGCAGGCGAGTCTTTCCATATTTTGAATCATCAATTGCTTCGTTATGCTGGCTATAATACAAAATATGGAATAGTAGGAGATCCTGATTCCATCTCCTTTACAGAATACTGTGAGACACTTGGCTGGAAAGGGCAGGGAACGAATTTTGATATATTGCCGCTCGTCGTGCAAATCAATCAAAATAAACCGAAGCTGGTTGAAATCCCGGCAGAGCTTGTATTACAAGTGCCCATCTGCCATCCGGAATATAGCTGGTTCGCCGACTTAGAGCTGCAGTGGTATGCTGTGCCGATCATTTCGAGCATGAGGCTGGAGATTGGCGGCATTTCTTATACTGCAGCCCCATTTAACGGCTGGTATATGGGAACAGAAATCGGCGCAAGAAACCTTGCTGATGAAAACCGTTATAATATGCTTCCAGCTATTGGGGAAGCAATGGGACTTCAAACGAAAAAGTCTGCCTCTTTATGGAAAGACAAGGCGCTTGTCGAATTGAATATTGCCGTTTTGGAATCATTTCGGCAATTAGGTGTGACCATTGTTGATCATCATACAGCGGCACAGCAGTTTAAAATATTTGAAGGCAAGGAGGTGGAGGCAGGCCGGGATATAACTGGAAATTGGGCTTGGCTGATTCCGCCTCTGTCTCCTGCTGCGACGCACATCTTTCATAAACGCTATAACAATGAAATAAAAAAGCCTAATTTCTTCAACAGGCGAAAAAATTAGGCATTGTTCGTTATTCTCCTTTAAAGGAAGTAACACCAAAAGTTTGGGTATAATCGTAGCCATTAAAATATATGTCTAAGTCGTGAAAGTATCGATGGAGGCTGCGCATAGCATCTCGATTGTCGTTTGCTGCTACAAGGTTTGCCGCTTCTTTAATAAGGTCTAAATCAGCAGAGATTTGACTGTTATTAATGACCATATTCTCAGCTTGGGACAGTATGCTTTCTGCCGCTTCTTTTTGTTCTGTATAATCCGCTGTCTCAAGTTTACCCCAGCCTAGTGTTTCATTATAGAAATCATGCCAATCAGAGATAAAGTCATGGCCGCTTGAGCCGTCAGCCAATGTAACGATGCTTTCATCCATTGGTTCATGGACTGGTTCTGTGCTCATATCTTCTGACCCTGCCGACTGAGAAGAAGCTGCACTCACGGCAGGCTTTTCACTCTTTGATTCTAAAGGTTTATCTTTTTCTAAGAATATCAAGACAGCGAAAACGACGGAGGCAGTCAATCCCCCAATGCCAATCACTATCCCGATAAGCCAGATAATCATTTTTTTCCATTGCAATCTAAATCAACCCCTTATGTTGATGTTTCGTTATGTCTTGTCTATCATTTCGCTAATAGAGTGGAAAATCCTTCATAAGAAAGGTAAATATGCTAAAAAACCAAATTTATTAGGAGAATTTCATTCCTTCACCAACAAGCAGCTGCTGAATAGAAAGGCAATAGAGTGGAAATAGTATAGAAAAAGGAGCATGAGGAAAAAGGAGTGTTAGCTTGTCTGCAGAGGATATGAATATGCCGCTTTTTATTAAGAGTCAGCTTAAAGCAGATTTGCATTCTCTATTAGCAAATCTCCATAGCCTGTATGACTCCATTGGTGAACGAGATTGCTGTGTTTTAAATGATTTTGAGAAAATGAACAAGCAGTTTAAAAGCATTCACAGCTTCGCAGCCTCTTACTATTTGCAATCCTATTTGGAGCCGTTCACAGATTATATGGAGATGCTTACGGCATCTGCCCAGCAATTTTCGGAGAAGCGGCATGGTGCGCTGATTGCTATGAAAAGAAAGGATAATTTAGAGGATTTCGTCCATTCCGGGATTACCTTAAATGCACAACTGTCTTCCAACCTACTTGAAGCCATTTTCTATCCAGGGAACCCGCTACATGATGGCGGTGTATTGATTGATAAAGATATGATTGTGTCGGCTGCTAATATTTTTCCTACGTCTCAATTTTATAATGGGAAAGATAAACTCGGTACAAGACATAGAGCAGCTATCGGCATAACAGAGCAGACAGATGCATTGGTTATCGTTGTTTCAGAAGAAACAGGGAGAATCTCCTTCTCCATTGACGGTCAGCTCTTTCCTGTCCAAACAAGTACCTTTATGTAGTGATGAAAAGCTTGAAGCGTTTTGTTCAAGCTTTTTTTGCTGTGCTTTTAGCATGTTAGGCAGCAGTTCGGAGCAAGATTAACAGTCCGATAAAGAAAAAGAAGATGGTCATGTAATAAAGAGTACGAAATCCTCGGTTGGAAATATTGACAGGTGTTCTTCCATCCATCGGGACCAATCGTTTGCCGATATGACTAAATATTCTTGCATAAATCCAATAAAGGCTGTAAGAATCCCAAAAATCCCAGCCATTTCTAAAACGGATAAAGCCGAAGTATTCCAGCACAATTTCAAGGCTGAAGGTCCAGGTAATTAAGACAAAATAGAAGCGGAATGTATCTCCCTTCGGTTCAAATCGAATTAGAAATGTAATAAACAGCCCGAAATTTATTACGACAGCTGGCAGAATATAGCTGACGGGAAGTGCATAGCGGTAAAAGCCATTAAAATAAAAGAATAAACAAAGCAGGATGGAAAGCACGGCATGAATGAGAAGGGTTGTTTTATAGTACTGGAACTTTTTCCAAAGCACGAGTGTACATCCTGCTGCCCCTGACAGAATTGCCGCACACAGTATATACCAATTTATGTCCACATTTTTCTCTCCTTCATAACGATAAGGATTCTGTTTTAGCTTTTGCAAAAACAGAAAAAAATATGTTTCATTAAGCCTGCTTGTATTTCTCTTTTAGGAAAGGGATGGAAAGAGCAGATGAATTCCCAAACAGGAAAAAAACGGCTATAATTCCCTTATGTGAAAGCGTTTAAATAATAGGAGAGGTGACAGGCAATATGGCATTGATTAAATGTGATTTTTTCTCTGAAAGCTTGCAATTGAGCACTTCGATGACAGTAATTCTGCCGCAGGAAACAAACGCACAAATTGGCATGAAAAATACTGTCAGCGGGAATAAGCACCAGACACTCTATTTACTTCACGGGCTGAGTGATGACCACACGATATGGACAAGAAGGACATCTATTGAGCGCTATGCGGCACCCCTTGGCTTAGCAGTAGTTATGCCGCAGGTTGACAGAAGTTTTTATACAAATATGGCTTACGGCAACAAATATTGGACTTTTTTGACAGAGGAGCTGCCTATGGTCGCAAGGTCTTTTTTTCCTTTATCAGAAGCAAGGGAAGATAATTTTGTGGCAGGCCTGTCGATGGGCGGCTATGGAGCATTCAAATGGGCTCTGAATAAGCCCGATAGTTTTATCGCAGCAGCCAGCCTTTCAGGTGCAATGGATGTAGAAACACTTCAAGATAGATCAGAAGGTGGCCTTTATCAGCTTATCTTTGGAGAAAACAGCATTAGAGGGACAGAGCATGATCTATTTTCTCTTGTAGAAAAGGTAAAGGATCAGAACGTGAAACCTTCCCTTTACCAATGCTGCGGCACAGAGGACTTTCTATTTGAAGATAATAAGCGGTTTAAGCAGGCTTGTGAACATACTGCATTTGACTATACGTATGAATTCTCTCCAGGAGAACATGAATGGGGATATTGGGATAAAAAAATTCAGGATGTGCTTGAGTGGCTTCCTTTAAGGAAATGACAATACAGCTGGAGGGTGATCCTCCAGCTGTATATCATAGTTCTTGCTTTAGTAAATCGATGAGATCAGTGTAGCTGTCAGGCATAGTCTGTTTAAAACGTTCAGAGAAAGCAGCTGCTGTGGTAAGCACATGAATGCTTTCTAGCGGATGCTTTCCGACAGCGCTCTCTGCTGAAAGCATTACACCATTTGTGCCGTCTAAAACAGCTTGGAATACATCTGTTACTTCTGCTCTTGTAGGAACAGCATTTTCTGTCATAGACTGAAGCATTTGTGTAGCAGTCACAACGAATTTTCCGCTTTTATTACATTCAGCAAGTATCGCTTTTTGCAAGAGAGGTATCCAATAATAAGGAAGCTCCACACCTAAGTCACCCCTTGCCAGCATGATAGCATCTGCTGCTTCACAAATATCAATAAAGCTGGATACTGCCTCTAATGTCTCAATTTTTGCCATCAGCTTTGGCGGAGTGTTGGTGAATGTTTTTATATATTCTCTTATTTCCTGTAAATGATTTGCTTTTCGAATAAAGGAGCATGCGATAATATCTATATCATGCTTTAACAGAAACTCAATATCCCCTTTGTCTTTTTCTGTAATAGCAGGTAACGACAGGGATGTTCCTGGAACGTTGACACCTTTTCGAGATGCGATGCTTCCCCCTGCTTTAACAATCGTTTTGGCGGTGCTTTCCCCTGTTTCAACAACATGAAGCTCTACCTCACCATCATTAATAAGGACTCTGCTTCCAACCTTTATATCTTGGATAAACCCCTTGTAATCAACACTTGCCTGTGTGTTATCTCCATCTATTTCATCAACGGTCAGCATGAAGCTGTCCCCATCCTTCAACAATACCTTATCTCCCGTTATTTTTCCTAAGCGGATTTTCGGCCCTTGCAAATCTCCTAGTATCTTGATGGCAATTCCTGTTGTCTTGCTTATGCTTCGAACCGCTTCTATAACAGCGAGATGATCTGTTTGGCTGCCATGTGACATGTTTAACCTGATAATAGTCATTCCTTTTTCGACAAGCCCTTGGAGGATTTCTTCTTTGCTGCTTGCAGGTCCAATGGTGCAGACTTTATCAATCATAGGTGATGCCTCCTTAAAAAATTTTTACAGATAGTATAACCTGATCTGAATTTATAAGTCCCCGTGTTGAAAAAGAGCAACTCCCCATGAGTGAGCAGCAGCCGATTAGAGGTTTTTTTGAAATTGCGTATTCTATGTATGAAAATACAGAGAATGTTAACAGTAACACTTCTTAATTCAAAGGCTAGGCTCGTTCGTTTGCTTACTGCCAGCTTGATTTATATTGTTCCATTCTTAGAATTTGAAACTGAACAATGGGGAAAGGGGCTGATTGCACATTAGTTGTGCAGGAACTTGATGTGTTATTTTATTCAACGTACAACTTCAGTGCTCCTCATTAAATGGCACAAGACATTTCTATTTTTATGATTGCTATTAAAGCGGCTGAAATGGGTAGTGCTTATTGGCCCTGCTTTTTTTCTGGCTTATTTCAGCGATGATAATGATGTTATCTGTTCTAACTCCCCAAAGATCATCATTGCCAATGAATTCAAACCCAAGCAGTCGTAAAAGGCTCTCCAAGCTTTCTTTATTCTCTGTTGCCTGCTGATTTACATGAGTATCGATCAGTTTGACATTGTCCTCCATAATCTTATAAAAACTGAAGTTGACTAGGTAAATTGTATTGTACATGTTCCAAGCTCCTCAATGATGGACTAAGTAAACTCTAATCATTATATATATATTTTGGAGAGGAAATCTCAATATTGAAATGGATCATCCCATGCAGACTCATAATCTCTGCATAACTTTGACATTAAAAATGTGTTCTTGAAAGAAAACGGAAAAATTGGGCAGACTGCATGTTATAATGACAATCGATTATAGGAAAGAAAAAGGAGGAGAAAGATTGGCCAATAAAACGCATGAATTATTAAATGGCTGGACGCTTCTAGCGGACAGATCCTACAAAATGTTCGCAAATCAGAATTCTTATGTCCTGCTGGATGAAGAAAATGATGTAGTAATGCAATTTTCTGTCACAGACCAGGAGTTTGAAGTAGTTTCTTCCAATTGGAACCTGAATTTTAAGATTATACCTGCATTTAAGACAGTTAAGATTTTAAATATTCCATCTGAAGAATAACAGCTGTATAGAAGTGTTAAGCTAGCCGGAAAATGATTAGGCTAGTTTTTTTATGGAATAAAAAAGGGGAATTTATTATATTGCTAAAAAAATTTAGTGATTTTGTCTTGAAAGGAGTAAGCTGTGAATGAAGAGGTTTACAAATAATGTAAAATATAAATTGTCGATAAATTGGTAGTTTTGTAGAGGTAACAATGACAAATTATAGGAAAAATTAATCATTTTAATCAAAATAATACAAATTATCTAATATTTTTACAGAATTCTAGTGTGAATTTTACAATATTAAGATATCTTTAATTGGTAAGGCAATTTATGGACCAAGGAGGATATAGATGAAGGGGAAACAAAGTTTTAAAATTTTGTCAATATTGCTAATTTTCACTTTAGTTATACCGAACTTCTTAGGCAATTTTACTCCAAGTGTTTCTGCTGCAAGCCAAACGGCTGATGACTTATTTATTTCTGAATACATAGAAGGCAGCTCAAACAATAAAGCAATTGAAATTTTTAATGGGACTGGCAGTGAAGTAGATCTTGCCAGCTATAGTCTGGTACTTTATGCCAATGGTAAGACAGAACCTAATACAACATTAAAGCTTGAAGGGAAGCTTGCAGATGGAGATGTGTATGTTATCACACATAGCTCTGCCAGCGCCGCAATAAAGGAAAAGGCTGATATTCAGCATGGTGTCGTCAACTTTAATGGTGACGATGTAATTGAGCTCAAAAAAAATGATGCAGTCATCGATATGTTTGGCACTGTTGGTGTGCAAGAAAAATGGGGAGATGGTGCTGCTGAAAACCATACTCTTATTCGCAAAAGCTCTGTAACGAAAGGAAGCATTGGAAGTGAGAGCTTTGATCCAGCATTAGAATGGGATATCTATGATATTGATCATTTTGCTGATCTTGGCAAGCATACTTTTGGAGATACAGACAATGGAAGTGAAAACCCAGGACAAGAGGAAGAGGAAACTCCTTCCACTCCAACAGACAAAATCTCTATTTCTGATGCACGAGCAAAAAATGGACAAGTTGTAACAGTTGAAGGTGTTGTAACTGCTGATAATGAAGGAATCGGCGGCGGTAAGCTATCAACATATATTCAAGATGATACAGCAGGTATCAATCTATATGCAAATAATGCTGGCAGTTTCCCGGCCCTAAAAGAGGGACAAAAAGTAAAAGTAACAGGAAAAGTCACAGAATATAACAAATTGCTGGAAATAGCACCAAATGCTGATGGAATTGAAATCATATCAGAAGGAAACGCAGTACCAGCACCAATTGAATTTTCACTAGAAAACATGGCAGATGCTAGTCTTGCTGAGCAAAAAGAAGGCCAGTTAGTTAAGTTTAAAGGGTATGTACAATCCATTCCTGCCACTCCAGCTGGAGGGGGCTATAATGTTTCCGTAATTGATGAGAACTTTAATGGAACAACATTGCGAGTAATGGAAGGAACACAGGCTATATCTGCTATTGAAGCAGGAAAATGGTATGAGTTTACAGGTGTATTGAGTCAATATAATACTTACCAAGTGTTGCCAAGAAAGGCATCTGACGTAACATTGCTTGCTGAGCAGCCTGATGCACCAACTTCAGCAGGAGAATATGAATCTACTGTTAGCAGTGTAGTAGACGGAGATACTATTCATCTTGAATCACCAGTTCTTGGGGCGACAAAGGTGCGTTACGTGAATATTGATACACCGGAAACGTATCATACTCCAAAAAATGCTGCTGATGAAAGTCAGCTAGAGCATGGACAAGAAGCAAAGGCATATTTAAATTCCCTATTAAAACCAGGTGATAAAGTAATCGTTAAGGTCGGAGAAGAGGCAACAGATGACTATGGAAGACTGCTTGCTCAAATCATCCGCAAGAGCGATAACTTGAATACAAACTTGGAAATGGTTAAACAAGGGTATGCATCGACTTACTTCATTTGGCCAATCGGAGAGGAAGCTGAATATAATCAGTTTCAATCTGCGGTAAAAGAAGCAAAGGACAATGGCAAAGGTATCTGGAATGCAGAGAATCCTCTAGAAGAATTGCCATTTGAATTCCGGGCAAGAGAGCAAGGTAAAGGATTAACGAGATATGTCGGAAATTCTGAGACAAAGGAATATGTGGAGCCTTCTAAATTTGCAGAGGTGCCTGTTGAAAAACGCATCTTCTTTGCAAGTGCAGAAGAAGCAGAAACAAATGGCTATAAAGCTAAAAATCAAGGAAGCAAGGAAAATATTAAACTGCAGCTTTTAAGCGTTAATGATTTGCATGGGAAGATCAGCGAAGAATATGCAGATGGTTCAAACACAATTGGCAGAATGGATTATTTAGCTGCATATTTACGTGAACGAGAAGCTGAAAATCCTAATACACTGCTTGTACATGCTGGTGATATGGTAGGCGGTAGTCCTCCTGTATCTGCATTGCTGCAAGATGAGCCAACTGTAGAAATTATGGAATCATTAGGGTTCGATGTTGGGACAGTCGGAAACCATGAGTTCGATGAAGGTGTGGACGAAATGCTGCGCCTCATTAATGGCGGAGAGCATCCAAACGGAACGGAAAACTATGATGGCATTAATTTCCCAATGGTAGCGGCAAATGTAGAATACAAGGATACAGGTAAGCTAGTGCTTGATCCATACACAATTAAGGAAGTTGAAGGCGTGAAAGTTGGATTTATCGGTGTTGCAACGACTGATACGCCAAATATGATTATCAGTAAAGGAAATGAAAATATTCGCTTCACAGATGAAACAGCAGCAATCAACAAATTCGTACCAGAGCTGCAAAGTCAAGGTGTTGAAGCAATCATCGTCCTTGCTCACGTTCCTGGCAATCAATCAGGTGACAGTGCGACAGGTGATATTGCTAATATTGCGAAAAACGTAGACGATGCAGTCGATGTTCTATTTGCAGCCCATAATCATGTGAAGATTGATGCAGTTGTTGATAATAAGCTGATTGTTCAAGCTGGAGAATATGGCAAAGCATTCGCAGATGTAGAGCTTGAAATTGACCCAGCAACTGGTGATATCGTTAAAAAATCTGCTGATATTGTTGATGTAGTGCAGGCGGGTGTCACACCTGATCCAGAGGTTTCTGCAATCTTAAACAAGTATTCGGAGGAAGTTGGTCCGAAGCTGAATGAGGTAATTGGAGAAGCAGCAACGATTATGGAAGGTGGCTATGCTACAAAAGGTGCAGTTGGCGATAATGCGCTCGGAAACTTGATTGCAGACGGCATGCTTACTGCAATGGATAGTGACTTTGCGCTGATGAACGGCGGCGGCATTCGTGATGACTTAAATGCTGGTGACATTACTTGGAATGAATTGTTCAATATTCAGCCATTTGGCAATACTTTAGTTAAGCTGGAAATAAGTGGTGATGACTTACGGGAAATTTTGAACAGCCAATTCAGCAGCTATGGTCCTGATGTCAGTATTGGCGGCTTCTCCTATACATGGGACAGCAAGCAAGGATCATTCGGTAAAGTTGTTGATATCTTCTTGCCAAATGGAGAAAAAATTGATCCAGATGGCAAATACACAATAACAGTGAATAACTATATGTACCCACATAGCAGCGATAAGTATTTGCTTGCTAAGCTTGGTGAAAACCCTGTTCAAGGGGGAGAAGACCTGCAAGCGACTGTTGATTATGTGAAAAGCTTCAATGGTCCGATTTCTTACAATACGGGAAGAATCTCAGAAGTGAATGCTACTGATGGTCCAACAGGCAATATTTCAGCACAGCTATTAGGTGTAAATGACCTACACGGTAAAATAGATGTTACTGGAACAGTAGATGGCGTTAATTATGGTTATGCTTCTTACTTGGCAACCTATTTAAAACAGCATGAAGCAGAAAATGAAAACACATTACTTGTTCATGCAGGCGATATGATTGGCGGCAGCTCACCAGTTTCTGCATTGCTTCAAGATGAGCCGACAGTTGAGATAATGGAAGCATTAGGCTTTGATGTCGGAACTGTTGGGAACCATGAGTTTGACGAAGGTGTGGACGAGATGCTCCGCATGATTAATGGCGGCGAGCACCCGAATGGCACTGCCGGTTATGACGGCATGAACTTCCCAATTGTTGCAGCAAATGTGGAATATAAGGATACAGGTAAGCTTGTGCTTGATCCATATACAATTAAAGATGTGGATGGCGTAAAAGTAGGCTTTATCGGTGTGGCAAATATTGATACACCAAGCCAGATTATTGCAAAAGGAAATGAAAATGTTCGTTTCACAGATGAAGCAGAAGCGATCAATAAATATGTTCCTGAGCTTCAAAAGCAAGGAATAGAGGCAATTGTAGTGGTTACTCATGTTCCTGGAAATCAAGATGCAAACAGTGGAGAAATTACAGGAACTATCGCTGATATCGCGAACAAAGTGGATGATGCGGTTGATGTTATCTTTGCAGCACATAATCATGTGAAAATAAACGGTTTAGTTGATAATAAGCTGATTGTTCAAGCGTGGGAATATGGCAAGGCGTTTTCTGATATTGATTTAGAAATCGATCCAGTTACGAAGGACATTGTGAAGAAATCTGCTGAAATAGTAGATGTGAAACAAGAGGGAGTTACACCAGATGCAAAAGTGCAAGCAATTCTTGATAAATATCAAGACATAGTTGGCCCTAAGCTGAAGGAAGTTGTTGGAGTAGCGGCAACGGATATTTTAGGTGGTTACGCTTCTAAAGGGGAAGTCGGTGACAATGCACTTGGTAACTTAATTGCTGATGGCATGGTAGCAGCAATGGACAGTGATTTTGCTTTAATGAACGGCGGAGGAATTCGTGATGACTTGCTTCAAGGTGAAATCACATGGGAGGAATTGTTTAATATTCAACCATTCGGTAACACGTTAGTTAAATTAGAGCTGACAGGTGCTGAATTAAAAGAAGTGCTTAATACTCAATTCAGCTCATACGGTCCAGATGTAAGCATTGCAGGCTTTAAGTATACGTGGGATGCATCACTTGGTGAATTTGGAGAAGTAGTTGATTTAATGCTGCCAGACGGCTCAAAATTAGACTTGTCTAAAACATATACAGTTGTTGTTAATAACTATATGTACCCACATACTACGGACAAATACCGTTTAACTGAATTCGGTGAAAATCCTGTACAAGGACCGGATGATCTGCAGGCGACAGTAGATTTTGTTAAGTCATTTACAGAGCCGATTTCATACAGTGCAGAAAAACGAATTTCTGAAATCACTGATGAAGACACAGAAACACCAGGTGAAAGTCCAGAAACACCAGGTGAGAATCCAGAAACACCAGGTGAGAATCCAGAAACACCAGGTGAGAATCCAGAAACACCAGGTGAAAATCCAGAAACACCAGGTGAAAATCCAGAAACACCAGGTGAGAGTCCAGAAACACCAGGTGAAAATCCAGAAACACCAGGTGAGAGTCCAGAAACACCAGGTGAGAATCCAGAAACGCCAGGTGAGAATCCAGAAACACCAGGTGAGAGTCCAGAAACGCCAGGTGAGAGTCCAGAAACACCTGATAAAGAGACAAATCCAACACCTGTGCTGCCGAATACAGCAACAATGGACTATAATTATCTTCTGATTGGGTGTATGATGCTAGTAGTAGGAAGTGTTGTACTATTCGTAAAAAGAAGAAAGGCGTAAGCTGATAATGAAAAAATTGAAATGGTTTGCCCTCCTGCTTATAGTAGGAGGAGCGGTTTTTCTCGGATTGGGAGCATGGAATATAGCTGAAACAAAGGTGAAAACAGAGCAATCATTATCAAAGGCAGAAGCTGTGGTTAAAGAGAAAAAGGACGATTGGGTGGATGAGGAGCAGGATAATCGTTTCGTGCCTCCTACAGGGGAATCGGTCGGCATTTTGGAAATACCAAAAATCGAAGGGAACTTGCCGATTGTAGAAGGAACAGATCCGGATGATTTGGAAAAAGGTGTCGGACACTTTAAGGGCAGCTATTATCCGAACGAAAATGGTCAAATTGTCTTATCAGGACATCGTGATACGGTGTTCAGAAGGGCTGGTGAATTAGAACTCGGTGATGAGCTGAGAGTGGTGCTTCCATATGGAAGCTTCTCCTATGAAATCACGTCCACAAAGATTGTTGAAGCAGATGATCAGACTATTATTACGTTGGATAATACGAAAGAAGAGCTCGTCTTGACCACTTGCTATCCTTTCAGCTTTGTTGGCAATGCGCCGCAGCGCTATATTATTTATGCGAAAAAGGTGTGAAAAAAAGCAAACTCGTCCGCCGAGTTTGCTTTTTTCTTATGGATTAGTAGACCACATACCAGAAGTCTTAATAAATACACGAGAGTTAAGCTTTAATTGTGCAACCATGTATTCAGCCAAATCTTCTGGCTGCATTACTTTTTCTGGATTTCCGTCTGTCAGGTTTGTATCGATGGCAAGATCTGTAGCCACTGTGCTTGGTGTTAACGCCGTTACACGGATATTATGCTTGCGCACTTCCATCATTAACGATTCAGTCAATCCCAATACAGCAAACTTAGAAGCACTGTATGCACTTGTAACAGGTGCGCCCTTTTGTCCAGCTGTTGAGGAAATATTAATGATATCTCCAGCTTTTCTGTCAATCATTCCTGGAAGCACCGCTCTTGTTACATAGTAAGTACCCATTAGATTTACCTTAATGATATTCTCCCATTCTTCAGCAGATAGGTCGAGGAAGCCGCCGAATTTAGCAGTGCCAGCGTTGTTAATTAAGATATCTATTTGCTTTAACTCAAGATTGATACTGTTTACAGCATCAATAACAGATTGGTTGTCAGATACATCTGCTGTTGCAATTGCAACAGATACACCATACTGCTTTACTTCTTCTGCAACTTTTTTTAAATTGCCTTCTGTTAACCCAATTAATCCTAGGTTTACGCCTTCCTGTGCAAGTGCAATAGCAGTCGCACGTCCGATGCCTCTGCCAGCACCTGTAATTAATGCCGTTTTTCCTTTAAGTGATTGCATAATTTATTTACTCCTTTATCAAGTTAGTTAAGTCTACAAGAGACAGACTAAATAAAGCCAAAGCCAATATACTATATAATGGAACCATTATACAATCAATTGGCTTTGGCTTATAAGGCAGCCTATATAAGTTTATTCCAAATTGGCATGTTTACCATACATTGTATTGGAATCAAGATTTCTTACTTCCATATATTTCAGGATGACACTGTCCAGTGTAAGCAGCATAAGCTGTTCAAATAAGGAGCCCATTGGCTGAATTGTTTTAAAGTCACTGTTTGTTTTATCCTTTGGTGATCCAGGCAGTTTAATCGCTGCATCAGCAATTTTGCCGATTGTGGATTCTGGAAAAATCGTCACAGCGATGACATTGCCGCCAATACTTTTCGCTTTTTCAGCAATCGAAATAAGGCCCTTCGTTTCACCTGATCCAGTGCCGATAATCAACAAGTCTTCCTTTTCGAAGTTGGCAGTTACAGTTTCACCGACTACATATGCATCAATGCCCATATGCATCATTCGCATTGCAAAGGATTTAAGCATAAAACCAGAGCGGCCTGCTCCTGCAACAAATACCTTTTTGGCTGACAAAATTGCCTCAACTAGAGAGTCAGTCTGCTCAGTGGAAACATGTGTGGAGGCTTCTTTCAGCTCAGCTAAAACAGCCTCCAAGTATCCGCTTGTGTTCATAGTCTGTTACCCTTGAAGGATCAATTCTTTAAACTTAGCAGCAGTCTCTTGTAAGTTATCTTGGCCTGTGATGCCGCCGCCGACAATAATTAAATCAGGCTGTGCTGCAATAACCTCAGGAAGAGTATCTAACTTAATTCCGCCTGCAACAGCTGTTTTTGCATTTTTTACGACACTTTTAATTGCTTTCAAGTCTTCAAAAGAGTTTTTGCCGACTGCTTGCAAATCATAGCCAGTGTGTACACAAATATAGTCTACACCGAGCTCATCTAGTTCTTTAGCACGTGCTTTAATATCTTTTACAGCAATCATATCAACGAGGATTTGTTTGTTTTGCTTTTTCGCTTCAGCTACAGCACCCTTGATGGATTCATCTTCTGCAACGGCAAGAATTGTTACGATGTCAGCTCCTGCAGCAGCAGCTTGACTTACTTCATAACCAGCAGCGTCCATGATTTTTAAATCAGCAAGAACTGTCACGTTTGGGAATGCATCTTTCAGTTCTTTAACAGCGCGAAGACCTTCGTTTATAACAACCGGTGTTCCGATTTCAACAACGTCAACATGATCTGCTACTTGAGATACTACTTCAATTGCTTGCGGGATATTTACTAAATCTAATGCTAATTGTAATTTCATTTTAAACACTCCTTTTTTGATTGGGGCTTTTTATTATTTGCCTAACAAAGCCGCCTTGATTCCTATTTCTTGTACAATGTCGATTATACGGCTTATAATTTTAATACGTAAGTACGCACTTTATTTATATATAGTGTCTAAAAGTATACTAAGTATGGGAAAAGGAATGGAGGAGTGTCTATGAGCCGCATGGAAGATAAGGTCTTCAATTGTGAGAAAGAGCTGACTTTAGGTATTATCGGCGGAAAGTGGAAAATGCTGATTTTATGGCATCTCGGCAAAGAGGGGACGAAAAGATTTGGTGAGTTAAAGGCATTAATGCCAGGTATTACACAAAGAATGCTTGTAAACCAGCTTCGTGAACTAGAGGAAGATCTTATTGTAAAAAGAGTCGTTTATCCAGTCGTTCCGCCGAAGGTTGAATATTCCCTTACGAAAGAAGGGGAAAGCTTAATGCCTATCCTCGACAGCATGTACAATTGGGGTAAAAATTATATAGAAACTGTTCTGGACAGTCCGCCTGAAATCAGGGATATAAGTACAAACTAATTCATATAAAGAAAGGGTGCATCTTATGGATGCGCCCTTTTATTTACGCTTATTCACGACTGCAATCGTGCAGCGGGAAATCGATATGAGTTTGCCTTCTTCATCCTGAATTTTTATTTCATATACCATGCTGCTTTTTCCTTGATGGATGACAGAAGCGATTGCTGTAACGATTCCGTCTTTTTTGGAGCGGATATGATTAGCATTAATTTCCTGGCCAAAGACAGCTGTGCTTTCTAAATCGACAAGACTTGCAGCACCTAAGCTTGCAACCGTTTCTGCTAAGGCAACAGAAGCGCCGCCGTGCAAGTAGCCAAAAGGCTGTCTTGTTCTTTCATCAACAGGCATTGTGGCAATGCATGTTCCATCTTCTTTTACTTCTGTTATTTCAATTCCCAGTCTTTCCATAAGTGTGTTTTCATTAGTGAATTTCATATGCATTAGCCCCTTCATTTTGAGGTCATTATAGCATAGTCTCTATGCAATGAGAAAAAATAAAAGAATAAAAAGAAACTGATTGACATAAAAACAAGGAGAAAGTTAAAATGTTTAATAGTTAAGTAGTTGAACTATTATTTGGGGGTGAAAGCAATCAGCAGCAAAAAAATTAAAGATGTCGTCGATAGGTATGTAGACATCAATTTCTCTGTAAACCGGAAATTGGATAATCTCATTAGAATGGAAATCGGAGATGTTCTCACTTGTGAACAGCACTACACAATGCGCCACATTAACCAAGTGAAGGTTTGTACATCTTCTGAACTGGCTGCAGTGTTCGGTGTTAATAAAAGTGCGATTACATCTATTATTAATAGACTTTTTGAAAAAGAATGGATTGAACGCACAAGGGATGAAAAAGATCGAAGAGTCATTTATTTGACATTAACAGAAAAAGGCAATGCGATTTTTACGAAAATGGAAGAAAGAATACATCGCTTAGTGGAGAGTCTTATCAATAAATTTGATGATCAGGAAATTTCAGGCTTTTTAGCAACGTTTGAAAAGCTGGACAAATTAATAGAAGAAAATAAAGATACGAAGACGGAGGTCAAAGAGTGAATAGCATTCTCAAAGGAAAATGGATTGTTCTTGTTCTGTGGATAGCAGCTATTGTCGGGCTGTTTATGATTGCTCCGAATATGGGGGATCTTGTCAGAGAGAAAGGGCAGGTAAGTGTGCCAGATACTTTTTCCTCTGCAAAAGCAACAGAAATCATGGATGAGATTCAAAGCCAAGAGAACCAAGGTGATCAGTCGTCAGTTGCACTTGTTTTTCATAGCAGCAAGAAATTGACTGCAGAGGAAAAGGCAGAAACTGAGAAGGCTGTTAAAAAGCTAGAAGCAGACAAGGAAAAGCTTGGCATCACAGAAATTCTCTCCTCTTTCACAGATGAAAGTCTTAAAGACCAGCTCGTCTCTGACGATGGCAAAACCATTCTTGTATCACTAAAGGTCAGCTGGAATGACAGAGAAGCAGAAGAAGTCAGTAAGGCATTATATGACGAATTAGAAGAGTTTAAAGTAGATCATTATTATACAAGTAATTGGATGATTGACCAAGACTTAACAACAAGCTCAGAAGAAGGCTTAAAAAAGACAGAAGGTATAACGGTCGTATTTATACTTGCTGTACTTTTAATAGTATTCCGTTCGGTTATAGCGCCGTTCATACCGCTTATAACAGTCGGATTGAGCTATTTGGCTTCCCAGTCAATCGTATCTATCCTTGTTGATAAATTCGATTTCCCTATCTCTAATTACACACAAATCTTCCTTGTTGCCGTTCTATTTGGTATCGGTACAGATTACTGCATTCTTTTATTAAGCAGATTTAAGGAAGAGATGATGCATAGCGAAAGTATTGCAGAAGCTATTGTTGAGACATATCGAAATGCAGGAAGAACAGTGCTGTTCAGCGGAATAGCAGTTATGATCGGGTTTGCTGCTATCGGCTTCTCTCAGTTTAAGCTGTATCAATCAGCATCAGCAGTTGCTGTTGGTGTAGCATTATTATTAGTAGCGTTATTTACAGTCGTACCTGCCATTATGGTGCTGCTCGGGAAGAAGATCTTTTGGCCTTCAAAAGGCAGTGCAGAGCATGGTGACAGTAAAATCTGGGAGATTGCCGGCCGCTTCTCCATCAAGCGCCCTATTATTGCACTTGCCATTGTTGCTGCAATCACTGTTCCATTCCTTGTTACATATGATGGAACACTTTCCTTTAACTCATTGGATGAAATCGGCGACGATGCACCGTCCATCAAAGCTTTCAACGCAATTGCTGACAGCTTTGGTCCAGGTGAATCGATGACAACAACCATTACCATTAAAAATGATGAAGAAATGGATTCTATTGAATATCTAGGCTTGGCAGAAAACATCAGCAAGGAATTAGAGAAAGTAGACCTTGTTAAAGATGTCCGCTCTGTCACAAGACCTACAGGAGAACCAATCGAAGATTTGTATATTTCCAAGCAGGCTGAAACATTAGAAGAAGGCCTTGGCGAAGGAAAGGACGGCATTGATCAAATCAGCGATGGCTTGCATGAAGCAGGCGATCAGCTGTCCAAATCAGGACCTCAGTTAAATGACGCAACAAGTGGCATTAATGACTTGATTAAAGGTACTGATGAAGTTAAAACAAATTTAGGTACAATACAGACGAACTTAGCTAAAATAGAAGACGGTATCCGTCAAGGTTCTGCTGGGTCTGATGAGATTAAAGCAGGACTGGAGACAGCGAAGTCAGGTGCTGAAGATCTTCTTAAGTATCATCAGCAATTGCTGGCTGGCTATGAACAAACAGAATCAAACTTGTCTACACTTCTTACTAATTACAAGAAGACTGAAGATGGTTTAAAAGAACTTAATGACGGTTTTGCTAAGATTGAGCCTGATTACTTTACCGGTCTTGAACAAAGATACAATGGTATTAGCAGTGACCTTGCTTATAAAGGTATAAAAGAGGCAGTGCAGGGCGCACAAAATAACTTACCTAATTTATATAGTGGTATTATGAACATAAACGCAGGCTTAGTTAAACTTCAAGCAGGTGTCAGTGAAGCCAACAACACATATGGCGAAATTTTAGAAAATCAAGCTGCTGTAAGTACAGGCCTAGAACAGCTCATCGCAGGCATCGAACAACAACAAGCCGGCTTAAACCAATTAGCTGACGGCCAAGGACAAATTGTCGATAATATGCCGAAGCTGACAGGCGGACTTACAAGCATTAGTGATGGACAAAAGCAGCTGCTTGATGGATTTGGTGACATTAACGGACAGCTTGGCGATTTGACTGAGGGCTTGAATCAAAGTGCTGACGGGCTTGATCAAGTGTCAGACGGCTTGAACTCAGCAACAGATTATTTATCTGGTTTATCCAAAAATGACCAAAATCAATTTTATTTGCCTGAGGAGGTGCTAGAAAGTGATGACTTCCAAGGGGCTTTAGATGCTTACTTATCTAAAAATAATAAAATTATGACAATGGATGTAGTCTTTTCAGCGAACCCTTATTCTAATGAAGCAATCAACCAAATTGACGATATAAAGGATACGGTGGAAAGAGCAACTACGGGAACGAAATTAGAAAATGCAGAAGTGGCAGTTGGGGGAATTACCAGCACCAATGCGGATTTGCGCACAATGTCTAATCAGGATTACTCGAAAACGGTGCTGTGGATGCTTGTAGGAATTGGAATCGTCCTCATTTTCTTATTCCGTTCCATCATCATGCCGGCATATATTATCGGTTCACTTATTTTGACATTCTATACAGCGATGGGAATCAATGAAGCGATTTACGTCAATCTGTTAGGATACACGGGAATAAGCTGGGCTGTTCCGTTCTTCGGATTTGTTATTCTTGTCGCACTTGGAGTGGACTATAGTATCTTCTTAATGGATCGCTTCAATGAATACAGAGATTTATCGATTGGAGAAGCAATGCTTGAAGCAATGAAGAAAATGGGGACTGTCATTATCTCAGCAGCAGTCATTTTAGGTGGGACGTTTGCAGCGATGATGCCATCTGGCATGCTGTCACTGCTGCAAATAGCAAGCATTGTTTTAGTTGGCTTGTTCCTGTATGCATTGATTATCCTGCCGCTATTTATCCCTGTTATGGTCAAGAATTTCGGTGAAGCAAACTGGTGGCCATTTAAACGGCCAAATAATGAGTAAAAAAAACGGGAATCATCTGATTCCCGTTTTTTTTATTAGGATGATGCTTTATTTGCGTTAAGCTTGCTGTTTCTGTAGCCGTATCCGATATAGATAACTAGTCCGATTGTCAGCCATACAGCAAATCCTTTCCATGTAAATGAGCTTAGCTGAAGCATAAGGTATACACAGAAAACAATGGCCAAGCCTGGGATAAGCGGAACAAACGGTGTTCTAAAGCCTCTCTTTAAATCAGGCTGTTTGACTCTCAATACGATGACTCCTAGTGAAACTGCTGAAAATGCGAATAATGTACCGATATTTGTAAGCTCTGCTAGCTGGTTAAGTGGGACAAGCCCTGCGAAAGTAGCAACTAAAGCAGAAGTGACCCATGTGCTGACAATTGGCACTTGGCTCTTTGGGCTGACTTTTTGCAAAGGTTTCGGTAATAGACCGTCTTTGCTGATTGCATAGAACAAACGAGTTTGCCCAAACATCATTACCATTAAAACGGTTGTAATACCAATGATGGCACCTAGTGAAATGAGACCGGCAGCCCAGTTTTGATTTATAAAAGCCAATGCGAATGCTACTGGATCTTTAACGTCAAGCTGTGCGAAAGGCACAATTCCAGTCAAAATAAGGGATACAATAATATATAGAACTGTACAGATAGCTAATGCAGATATGATTCCGATCGGCAAGTTCCGCTGCGGATTCTTTACTTCTTCAGCTGCTGTGGAAACTGCGTCAAAACCGAAGTATGCAAACACAACAACTGCTGCACCTGTGGCGACACCTTGGAAACCGAATGGCATAAACGGTGCCCAGTTATCTGGTTTTACGTACCAAACCCCAACTGCGATAAATAATAGAACAACAGCAATCTTGATGACAACCATCACGATGTTCAGCTTCGATGATTCTTTAATCCCTCTCGTTAATACGAGTGTAATAATAAATACGATTACTATGGCAGGGATATCAATATACGTGCCTGCTGCAGGATTATAAGCACTTGTCATGAAGGTCGGCAAATGGATGCCAAATCCTGCAAGCAAGCCTTGGAAATATCCGGACCATCCGCTTGCAACCGCAGCCGATGCGAGTCCGTATTCTAGCACTAAGTCCCAGCCGAGTATCCATGCGATAACCTCTCCAAAAGCTACATAACTATATGTGTATGCACTGCCTGATTCTGGTATCATCGATGCAAACTCAGAGTAGCATAAAGCTGCGAATGTACATGCAAGCCCAGCGATAATAAATGAAAGTATAAGTGCAGGTCCGGCATACTTTGCTGCTGCTACACCTGTCAGAACAAATATCCCTGTTCCAACAATTGCGCCGACACCTAGCATGGTTAAGTCAAATGCGCCAAGTACACGATTTAACGAAGTAGCTGAGCTAGTGGAAACAGCTTTTTTACGAAAAATGTTCATAAGAACCTCCTGATGTCGAAATAGATCGAAAATTATCTAAAGTTGAAACTTTTGTCCAGTTTACTAGGATTTTAATAAACTGTAAAGAAGAAATTTTCAAAAAAATATAAACATTATTGCTTGAAAATGCTGAGTTTGACAGCTTTGTGAAAAAACAACCACTATTTACCAAACAGTAGGAGAAAAGGACAAGTGTTGAAAGGGGGTTGTCCTGATGAATGATTCGAATTTCCTCCCATCCTTAATAAATTACACTTGTTATTTTGTGCAACTAAATTGATAATAAGATATAGGAAAGTTTTTAAAGTTAAAAAATTTTTGGATAACGCTGGAAGAAATTTCATGTTTGAAGTGATTAACTTGAATCGCTTATTTTATTGGTGTCAGGAGTCTTTTTATGGGTGAGTACAAAAATATCTTTGCTAACAAGGATATAAAGAGATTCTTTATTCTTGTTTTGTTTGCTGTCATCCTCTATGCAGTGAGCAGTATGATTAACTTAATATTATTTACGTTCATCTTTGCTTTTTTGATGGATCGATTTGTCGAGTTATTTTCCAAAAGACTTCCTATAAAGCGGAGCATTATTGCCATCGCATTATATATCATTGTCATAGGTGCGCTAGTGTACGGAATTTCCGCCTATTTGCCAGTCTTTATTGAAGAAATTAAACAATTGGTGCGCAATATAATCCGTTTTTACATGAGACCGAATGATAATCCGGTTATCAACTACATGATAGAGACAATTAGCCGTTATCAGGTCCTTAATTATTTAGAGCAGGGCTTTTCCTTCGTTCTCGGTTATTTTACGAATATCGGTAAACTTGGTCTGCAGCTGTTTTTGGCTATTATTTTAAGCTTGTTTTACTTATTGGAGAAAGACCGGCTCAAGCAGTTTTCTCATAAGTTCAATGAAAGCAAGATTGCTCCGATTTATCGTGAATTGAGTTATTTTGGGAGTAAATTTGCTGGAACCTTTGGCAAGGTAATTGAGGCACAATTCATTATTGCTTTAGTAAACTGTGGCTTGACGACGATTTCCTTATACTTTCTAGGTTTCCCGCAGCTGTTTGGCATTGCCATGATGATCTTCATATTAGGGCTTATTCCTGTTGCGGGCGTCATTATTTCGTTGATTCCATTATGTATCATTGCGTTTTCGATAGGCGGTATTGCGAAGGTAGTAACAGTCATTATTATTGTAATGGTAGTGCATGCAATTGAAGCATATATACTTAATCCGAAGCTTATGTCCTCAAAAACTGACTTACCTGTATTTTTTACCTTTATTGTCCTGATTTTTTCAGAGCATTTCTTTGGGGTATGGGGACTGATTGTAGGTATTCCAATTTTTATTTTCTTATTGGATATTTTAGAGGTTAAGGATAAAAATAGGATTTAATATAAGGACAGGTGCATTTATTGCACTTGTTTTTTTGTAGTTAATCTTTCTTTTTTTTGCACATTCGTTGGTACTTAACTATATAGGAATCAAGCAGCTGGCTTGTCCTGATTGTATTTGGACTTGAAAAGCCTTCGCTTGAAGCAATTTGGACCAACTCATCCCTTAAATGGTCTATCATTCGCAGCAATTCCTTGATGTCTTCCGTTTCCTTCGAAATGTTTGGCATTTTTGGCAGGCTCCTTGGATTTGAACTTACTTTTTGCATGTTAACAAAATAAGGGAGAAATAAAAAGTATTTTCCTGCCAGTATTCCATAAAATGAAGGAAATTAGTTCTTTTATACTGATTGGTTTTTATATGAAAAAAGAGAAAGCTTAAAAGCTTTCTCTTTTAGAAGAATACAAGAATGATGATAACCGCTATAAGGATGCGGTAAATGGCAAATGGCACCAATTTAACTCTGTTTATTAATTTTAAGAAGAATCTAATGGAAATCAATGCGAATATAAATGCGCTGATAAAGCCTGCGATGAAAAACGGCAGAACATCTCCAGTTATGTATTCCCAGTTCTTCAATAGTGATAAAAAGCTTGCTCCTGCCATGATTGGAACTGCCATGATGAAGGTGAAGTCTGCTGCAGCGCGGTGGCTTAAGCCCATCAGCACTCCCCCTGATATAGTAGATCCAGAGCGGGAAAAACCAGGCCATAAAGCGATACACTGGAACAAGCCGATGAAGAATGCCTGTTTATTAGTGATTTGATCGACAGTTTCTGCTGTGATTTTTTTCTTTTTTTGTACATAATCAGCAATAATCATTAAAACAGCTCCAGCAATCAATGCGTAAACGACTGTGCGAATGCCAAAGAGCTTCGAATCGATATAGTCTTCAAAAAGGAAGCCAAGAACTGCAGCAGGCAGTAAACCGATAATAATTTGTACAAGACTTAATTTAGGTCCTTCGATTTTTTTGCCGTTAATATCTTTTTTCAGGCCAAGTAAATTCATAAAACGACCCCAGAAAAGAATGACAACAGCTAAAATAGACCCTAATTGAATAACCACCTTGAAAGTATTGGCAACCTGAGGGTTAAACAATTCTCCAGATTTAAGCAGCAAATCATCCACGATGATCATATGACCTGTTGAGGAAACAGGTGCAAATTCTGTTAGTCCTTCCACAATCCCTAAGATGATGGCGACAACTATTTCCCATAAAACGTCCAAACTATCCACTCCTAATGCTTTATATGTAATTAATAATCTATTGATTTTATGCGCATGTCCTATCTATCATAACAAATTTATTTGAAAAGAAAAACTCCCATTTCTATAGGCATCTACCCTCTTTTCCATAAGCCATAGGAACTAAACTAAGTCCACCAATATATTAACGGGAAAAAAACCAAAAGGGTTTCACATTATTTGGTTTTTACAATAAAATAGGAGAATATGAACAGATAGAGAGGAATAAGAAGATGAGAATAGTACATCAAGGGGCAATTGCTATCGGTGATGCTTTTATAGATTATTTGTCTATTAATGAGAACAATGACAATTATGAAAAGCGGCTTGGAGGAGCTTCTGTGAACCTGGCAGTCCATTTAAGCAGATTCGGTATTCCAAGCTTTTATGTGACAAAGCTCGGAAATGAACAAGATAGCCAGTTTGTACAGGAACAATTGGCTAAGGAAAATATTAAGCTTGATTATAGTGTGCTGTCGAAAGGAAAGCTGCTTCCAAGTGTCTACATTCATTTAGATCAAAATGGGGACAGGCATTTCCACTCCTATGAAAATAAGACACCTGATGATGTCCTGTCAGTTGATGATATTAAAGAGGAAGCCTTCTTGAATAAATTGCTGTTCTATTTTGGCTCGGGAACCTTATTTCATGAAGCGGCAAAGGAGGCAACAGTAAAAGCAATTATGACAGCAAAAAACCATGGTGCTTACATTAGCTTTGATGCCAATATCCGCTTGAAAAGATGGGAGAGCGAAGAGCATTGCCGAAGCACTATTCTGTCTTTACTGCCGATTGCTGACATTGTTAAGTTTTCAGAGGAAGAGCTTCTTTTCTTACTAGAGGAAGAAAGTCTTGATGCGGCATTGAGTAGAGTAAAAGAAATGAATATTCCCCTTTTATTTGTGACAACAGGAAAAGCCGGGTCATATGCTGTTTTTCAAGGGCAAGTGCAGCATGTTAAGAGCAAAGCAGTACAGGCAGTTGATACGACAGGGGCAGGAGATGCCTTTATGGGGGCAGTGTTATACTGTATTTATACAGATGGTTTTCCTGCCAACATTCAAAAGGCTGCTGATTATGCCTGCAATGGGAACATAATGGGTGCATTAATTGCCAAAGAACCAGGAGCATTGCCTAACATTGGAGGCTACAGCAATATTGCCGAAAAATTTTTTACTAATCCTCATAAAAACCAGCTCTTCTAATAAAGAGCTGGTTTTTTATGTTAGAAATTATTCCATTGAATGTGAAATTAGTTAGAAGATTTTGTATAATACAACTATTATGTGAGCAGTTATTTAATGGGGGGAAGAATCATGACAAATATTTTACTGTCTTTAAGTGAGGGTTTTACGAAAGAGAAGCGAAAGCTCGAGGAGGAATTAGGCAAGCTTGGTGTTTCGGTAACAAGTATTACAACAAAAAAGGAAAGTATAACAGATTACCTGCATGATGCAGAAATTATTGTGACTGGGGTAGAGCGGATTGATCGAGACACGATAGCAAATGCTCCAAATCTCAAATATATTTCCAAGTTTGGGACTGGTGTTGATAATATTGACTTGGCTGCTGCATCAGAACGGGACATTATGGTTACAAATACTCCCGGCCAAAATGCATCTTCTGTTGCAGACCTTGCAATAGGTTTGATGCTGTCTGTTTCAAGAAATTTAACAAAATCAAATGAAATAGTTAAAAACGGCAAATGGCTGCTGCATATGGGCAATGAAATTGAAGGAAAGCGGCTTGGAATCATTGGATTTGGAGAAATTGGAAAAAAAGTTGCCAAGCGGGCAACAGGTTTCGATATGGATATAGTCGCATTTGCAAATTACCAAGATGAAAAAGAAGCAAAAAGGCTTGGTGTGCAATTTGTCAGTCTGGAAGAACTGCTAGCCACATCTGATTATGTAGTAATCAGCACTAGTCTAAAAAAATCAACTTATCATTTAATAAATGAAACGAGACTTTCCTTAATGAAAAGCTCTGCTTATTTAATCAATATTGCTAGAGGAGATTTAATCGATGAAAAGGCGCTTATCGCCTGTTTAAAAGCTAACAAGATAAAAGGAGCTGCATTAGATGTTTTTAGCAAGGAACCGCCTGTGCTTGAATTAGTTGAGCTTGATAATGTTATCTGTTCTAGTCATATAGGCGGGGCTACAGAGGAATGTTCAGCGAGAATAGGAGATATGGTGCTAGGAAATATTAAAAGCTACTTACGAAAAGGAGAAATACAACATAAAGTGACAATAAACGACTAAAAAGAATATTTTTTATAAATAATTTATTCAGAAAAATTTAGTTTTTTGCTATAATGAATAGGTAATTTGATTTATATGAATATTTTCATAAATAGCCCAAAAGGAGTAGTATTCATGAAAAGCAAAAAGTCTAAATTTTTCAAAAAGAAAGAAGGTGGCACTAAAGTAACAGCTAGCATACGAAACTGGAAAAAAGAAATTAATACTGTGTTTGCAAGACTGGGGAAAAATAGAAAGACAAAGACTAAGTTCGTATCTATACGAAAAAAGCTTATATTCTCCTTTCTCACTATTCTCCTAGTTCCCAGCTTAATTATTTCCATTGTTTCCTATGTAATAGCAAAAGATAAAATTGAACAAAATCTAATTGTTTCCTCACATGAAAGTGTCAAGTTTATTCATAATGAAATTGCATCTATAACAACTAAGAAAGAGCAGGATGCAACCTTTATGGCGAATGCAATTGATGATTCAATGCTCGACGGAGACAGAAATGAAATAAGAAGAATATTCACCCAATACTTAGGACAGAACCAAGATGTTCTTAATGTTTACTATGTTAGGGAAGATGGCGAAGTATACATAAATGCAAATCAGGAAGTGCCAGATGGAATAGATTTTCTCGATCAAACCTGGTATAAGGAAGCTGTTAATTCAGACGGGAATGTTGTGATGCTCCAGCCGAGGGAGGATGAGCGAACAGGGAATTCGATTGTTACGTTCTCTAAGGTTACGTATGAAAAAAAAGGTGCCATTGCAATCGATTTAAAGATCAGTTCTTTAAAGGATATGATCAGAGGCTCGAAAATCGGTGAACAAGGATATATGCTGCTCCTGGATGCACAAGGAAACTATATTTATCATCCTAATTCAAATACTGGTGCAAAGGATAATTCACAGTGGATTCAGGAAATGTATAAAGAGAAGGAAGGAGAAGTGGCCTTTACTGACGAACAGCAGGAGAGGTTAGCAATTTATGAGTCTGATGAAAAAACAGGCTGGAAGATTGCTGGCGTTATGGATCAATCGGAGATAGGAAAGGCGTCTTCGACTATTTTTTCAACAACAACGATTGTGCTGATTGCGGCAATTATAATTGGCGGCGCACTTATTTTCTATATTATCCGCTCTATTATTATGCCATTGAAGCTGTTGGCTAAAAGTGCAGAACGAATTTCCGCCGGTGATTTAACAGAAGATATTTCGATTAAAGCAAAGGACGAAATTGGTTTGCTTGCCAAAGGCTTTACAAGCATGCAGAGTCACTTGCGAGATGTTGTTACAAGTCTGAATCATTCGATGGAGCAGGTGACTGCCTCTTCTGAACAATTGGTGGCAAGTGCTGGTCAAACGACAGCTGCTTCTAATCAGGTGACTACATCTGTGCAGCAAATTGCTCATGATGCAGAGAACATTACGACAAGTATTGGGCAAAACTCTACTTCGTTAGAGGAAGTTCTTCAAGATGTAATGAAGATTGCAGATAAATCAACTGCTGTCGCAGCTCTTTCCAAGGATGCACATCATTTGGCTGAAGAAGGCGGAGCATTTGTTGAGAAAAACTTGAAACAAATGCAGTTTATTCACCAGTCTATTAAGCAATCAAATAAAGTGATTGAGGAATTAAATATCCGCTCCAAGGAAATCGGCAAAATCATTCAAGTTATTGGCTCCATTGCTGATCAAACTAATTTACTGGCTTTAAATGCGGCCATTGAATCAGCAAGAGCCGGAGAGCACGGCAAAGGTTTCTCCGTTGTTGCCAATGAAGTTCGCAAGCTTGCAGAACAATCGCAGGAGTCTGCTAAGCTTATCTCTGCCCTTATTGCTGACATTCAAAAAGATACAGATCAATCGGTTGTCATCATGGGAGAAGTATCAAAAAATGCTGAAGCAGGATTATCCATCTCAGAAGCTACATCTGACAAGTTTGCCCAAATTATACAAAGCACAAAAGAAATGGGTCCGGAAATGGAAGACGTATCTGGGGCTGCACAGCAAATGTCTGCAGGCCTACAAGAGGTTTCCTCCTCAGCCAATGATATTGCCACAATTGCACTTGGCAATGCAGCAGGTGCCCAAGAGGTGGCAGCCGCTTCAGAAGAGCAGCTTGCCAGCATGGAAGAAATTAATTCCTCTGCTAAAGCTTTGACAAAAATGGCAGAAGAGCTGCTTGTGATTGTTAATAAATTTAAAGTGTAAGACAAAAACCCGCCGGCAAAGCGGGTTTTTTTGTGCAAGATTGCTGTTCTTCTATATTAATTGACATCAAAAATACCCTTTCCTATAATTAGTTAGCCTGCCTAATGAAAGGAAGAATTTTCGCTTTGTTTATAAATAGGAACAGACAGGTTGAAAGGTTTTCTTTAAAAGATAAAGGAAATGATAGTACAAAGTAAATGTATGAAAAGAGCAAGAGATATAGCAGTTAATAATAAGTTTATTGAGTTGCTAAATGAGGTATACAGTGAAGCTGTCGAGAGATTATAGCAACAATGAAGGAAGATTGGAGGGAAATGAATGAAGAAGCTGCTGCTAGGATTAAAACCGTATAAGATAGGGGTTGCGATCGTACTGTTATTAACACTGTTCAGAGTACTGGCAGAACTGTTTTTGCCGACAATTATGGCTGATATAGTCGATAATGGAATTGTAAAGGATAACCGCCCTCTAATGCTGCAACTAGGCGGATTGATGATTGCAGTCGCTGCCTTTGGCACGGTATGTGCTTGTTTTTCAAGCTATTACTCCTCTAAAGTTGGATCATCTTTTGCAAAGGACTTAAGAAGAAAGATGTTTTATAAGGTAGAGAGCTTCGGAATAGAGGAAGCAAATCAAGTAGGAATTTCCTCGCTAATCAACAGAACAACAAACGACGTAAGTCAAGTGCAGCAAGTAACAATGATGATATTAAGAATGGTTGTGTTAGCGCCAATGATGTGTATCGGCGGGATTGTAATGGCAATATCAAAAAATGCGAAGCTGTCCTTGATATTCCTAGTGGCCATCCCGGTACTCGCACTTACTATCTATCTTGTTATAAAAAAGGGCATCCCATTATTTAAGGTGATGCAAAACAAGCTTGATAACCTTAATGGTGTGCTTCGAGAAAATTTGACTGGTGTTCGTGTAATTCGCTCCTTTAATAAAGAGGAGTTTGAACAGAAACGTTTTCGTCATGCTAACGAAGATTTGACCACTACTGCTTTAAAGGTCAATAAAATTATGGCGATTACCATGCCGATTATGATGATTGTTCTTAATTTATCTACAGTTGCTATTATTTGGTTCGGTTCTATTCAGGTAGACCAAGGAAATATGCAGGTCGGTGACATCATGGCGTTTGTCCAATATGGAATGCAAATTATGTTTTCTCTTATGATGGTCAGCATGATATTTGTAATGATGCCTCGTGCTTCTGCTTCTGCAGAGCGTATCAATGAGGTACTTGAAATTTCGCCAGTAATGAAGGATAACGAAACAAACAGTCAAATGCTACGCAGAGGAGATGTAGAATTTCGGAATGTGAGTTTCTCTTATCCCTTGGCAGAAAAGCCAGTGCTTGAGCATCTTTCGTTTCAAATGAGACCTGGAACGACAACTGCCATTATTGGCGGGACAGGCTCAGGGAAATCCACAATCCTTCATTTAATAGCAAGATTTTACGATGTGAATAAAGGTGAAATACTTGTAGATGGAATGAATATAAAGGAGTATGCTCAAGGCGATCTGCGCCAGCTAATCGGTTATGTGCCGCAAAAAGCTGTCCTTTTTACAGGGACAATTGCCGATAATATCCGATTTGGAAAGGAAGATGCTACAGAGGCAGAAATACGGAAAGCTTTGGAGATTTCCCAATCGAAGGAGTTTGTCGATGAGCTGGAGAAGGGCATCTATTCAGAACTTTCACAAGGAGGCGCAAATCTTTCAGGCGGACAAAAGCAGCGTCTGTCCATTGCGAGAGCACTTGTAAGAAAGCCGCGCATTTACTTGTTTGATGACAGCTTTTCCGCCCTTGATTATCGAACAGATGCTAATTTAAGAAAAGCGTTGAATAAGGAAATTACGGATGCAAATGTTGTAATCGTTGCACAAAGGGTCAGCACCATTAAAGATGCAGATACTATTATCGTCTTAGACGAAGGAAAGATTGCAGGGATTGGCACACATGAGCAATTACTGGCAAGCTGCAGTGTGTATCAAGAAATCGTGAAGTCACAAGGTGTAGTGGAGGAGACAGTATGAGTGGACATAATAATCAAAGCAAGCATCCTTCACCTATTCCCTCAAGAGGACATGGTGGCCCAAGAATGCCTGTTCAAAAAGCTAAGGATGCAAAAGGGACGCTAAAACGGCTTGCTCGTTATCTTGGTACCTATAAAATCCAGCTTTTATTTGTGATTGCCGCTGCGATCCTAAGCACTGTTTTTTCCATTTTCAGCCCGAAAATATTAGCTGAAGCAATTGATACGCTTTTTAATGGGCTGATGAATAAAATGAACGGTGTGCCAGGGGCAGAAATAGATTTTGCTGCAATCGGACAGGTCCTTGTCTGGCTTATTCTTTTATATATTATAAGTGCGTTGTTTATGTATATACAGCAGATCATTATGGTTAATATTTCGCAAAAGACAATCTTCCAGCTTCGCCAAGAGGTGCACGAAAAGCTGGAAAGACTTCCGCTTAAATATTTTGACAGAACACCACATGGTGAAACATTGAGCCGAGCCATTAATGATATTGATAATATTAATAATACGCTGCAGCAAAGTGTCACTCAATTGATTACATCTGTCATTACATTTGTCGGTGTTATTATTATGATGCTTACGATTAGTCCTGTTCTTGCCATTGTATGCTTTTTAACTATTCCCTTAAGCATACTAGCGACAGTAAAAATCGCTAAGCGCTCACAAGTGCAATTTCGGAGCCAGCAAGCAACACTCGGTGCGTTAAATGGGCATATCGAGGAGATGTTTACCGGGCATCAGATTGTTAAGGCATTCGGCCATGAGGAAAAAGCGATGGAGGAATTCGACAGCATTAATGACAGGCTGTATGAATCCAGCTGGAGATCTCAGTTTATTTCTGGGCTTATTATGCCATTGATGCAATTCATCAATAATTTAGGCTATGTATTTGTTGTTGTTATCGGGGCGATTTTTGTTTCGGCAGGCAGAATTACTGTCGGGGACGTGCAAGCATTTATTCAATATGCAAGACAATTTTCACAGCCGATTCAGCAGCTTTCTAATATTTCAAATATCATTCAATCGACGATTGCTTCTGCTGAGAGGGTGTTTGAGCTGCTCGATGAAGAAGAGGAGCCGAAAGATACCAGCAGAGTGAAGGTTATAGAGCAGCCGCAGGGCGCAGTAGACTTCGATGCAGTTTACTTCAGCTATAAAGAAGATGAGGAGCTTATTAAAGATTTAACGATTCAAATTAAACCGGGTCAGAAAGTGGCAATTGTTGGTCCGACAGGTGCTGGAAAAACTACATTGATTAACTTGCTGATGAGATTTTATGATATTGACAGCGGGGTTATTAAGATTGATGGTGTTGATATCTCAACAATGGATCGAGGAGCTTTACGAAGTATGTTTGGCATGGTTTTGCAAGACACATGGCTGTTTAAAGGGACGATTCGCGACAATATAGCGTATGGTAAGCAAGGTGCGACAGATGAGGAAATAACAAGAGCTGCAATGCTTGCAAATGCCGAGCATTTCATCCGCACATTGCCTGAAGGCTATGACACAGTCATTAATGAAGATGGTTCGAATATTTCCGGGGGACAAAAGCAGCTGCTTACAATTGCAAGGGCACTGCTGGCAAACCCAAGCCTGCTGATTCTAGATGAGGCAACGAGCAGTGTTGACACTCGAACGGAAGCACAAATTCAAGAGGCAATGGCAGAGCTAATGAAAAATCGAACCAGCTTCGTCATTGCACACAGGCTTTCAACAATTAAGGATGCAGACATCATCCTTGTCATGAAACACGGGCAAGTGATTGAACAGGGCAATCATGAAGAATTACTTCAGCAAAAAGGTTTTTATGCAGATTTGTATTACAGTCAATTTTCAGAAGCGACTGCTTAATGTCAGCAAGAAAAAGAGCGGAGAACTGTCCGCTCTTTTTTTGTGTTAATCCCACTCTAAGACTTTAGTCCGAGCAAAGATAATACTAAAGATTGTTCACCAAAAAGCTGTTAGTATATATGATAAAGATAGGAAAATGCTTCATTTAATGGATATATTCCTATTGATATAAATGAACCATTTTTTCAATAAATGGAAACTTTTTGCATATGTTAGTCGTTATACAATAAAACGGTTTTTTGGTGGAGGTAAAGAATGGATGAGCATATTGTTTATTTAATACTAAGTGATACTGGCACCTTGTTTACACGGTGCATTAAGCTTTTTACAAAAAAACCGCATAACCATGCCTCTATTTCTTTTGACTCCCAGTTGATTGAGGTTTACAGCTTTGGACGAAAGAAGCCGAATAATCCGTTTATAGGCGGATTTGTCAGAGAAGATATAAGGGATGACTTCTTTAGAAATGCGTGTTGCGCGATTTACAGCATTCGCGTCACAAAAGAGCAGCTTGATAAGATGAAGGAGATTATTCAGCAGATTGAAAAAGAAAAGCATTGTTACCGCTACAATTTGCTCGGTTTATTCTTTATTATGTTAAACATTCCTTTTCCGCGTAAAAACGCGTATTTTTGCTCACAGTTTGTTGCTTCCGTTCTTCATGAAAGCGGAGCTTTGTATTGGAATAAGCACCCATCATTAGTAACGCCGTATGACTTGCTTGATGATTATAAAATGGAGCATATATATGAAGGGAAACTGCAACATTATTTTCATTTGCAGCCTATCTCTTCCTTTTAAGTTATTTTCATTTTTCTTTTGCACTTATTCATATTTCCTAGCCATCAAATGATGGTTATTTTTTTGCTCTCTTTTATAAAAATGCGGTTAACAAGCAGACTTTTGGTGAAAATATAGTTGAAAGTAAATATGTTTTGACAAATAACTTCACGATATAATATGATAGCTTTTGTCTGACAAGACATATCGGAATTAGGAGGATTTTTGCATGAAGAAATTTAGTTTACTGCTATGCTTATTATTAAGTTTAACTATAGCATTGGCTGCATGTGGCAGCAATGCAGAAAAAGAAGATTCAAATGCTGACAGCAGCAGTGAGAATCTTCTTGAAAAAGTGAAAAGTGATGGAAAGCTTGTCGTTGGTACAGAAGGTACATATGCTCCGTTTACTTTTCATGATGAAAAAACAGGCGACTTAACTGGATTTGACGTGGAGATTGCCAAAGAAGTGGGCAAGCGTCTTGGTGTCGACGTAGAATTTAAAGAAACACAATGGGATGCAATCTTTGCAGGTCTTGATGCAAAACGCTTTGATATGATTGCAAACCAAGTTGGGATTAATGATGAGAGAAAAGAAAAATACCTATTCTCTGATCCATATATTTCTTCAACTGCTGTTTTAGTTACAAAGTCTGATTCAGACATTAAGAGTTTTGAGGATCTTAAAGGGAAGAAATCAGCTCAGTCCTTAACAAGCAACTATGCGAAAACAGCAGAGTCATACGGTGCTGAACTTGTCGGTATTGATGGCTTTAACCAAGCGGTTGAATTGCTAAACTCTAACCGTGTTGATGCAACAGTTAATGATAAGCTATCCTTCTTAGATTACAAAAAACAAAAGCCTGATGTAGATATCGTGATTGCTGATACAGCAGATGATGTTGCACAAAGTGGCTTAATGTTCAGAAAAGGCAGCGATTCTTTAGTAGATGAAGTCAATAAAGCACTTCAAGATATGATCGATGATGGCACATACACAAAAATATCTGAGAAATGGTTCGGGGAAGATGTTCTTAAATAATATCTTCACAGATCCGGAGCAGCTCCAACGATATACGGATATAGCAACAAGTTCCCTTCTGCCTTTGCTGAAGGGGGCCTTTTTGTATTCGTTGCCTTTAGCCATTGTGTCATTCATCATCGGTCTTATACTCGCAGTAGTAACCGCGTTAGCACGGTTATCAAGCATAAAGATTTTTCAAATTATTGCACGTATATATGTTTCCATCATTAGAGGGACGCCATTATTAGTACAGCTGTTTATCATTTTTTACGGACTTCCAAATATAAGTACTGAACACCTTACAATCGATCCGGTGCCGGCAGCAATTATCGGCTTTTCTTTGAATGTCGGGGCTTATGCGTCAGAAATTGTCCGTGCCTCCATTTCCAGCATTCCTAAAGGGCAATGGGAAGCAGGCTACTCGATTGGGATGACATATACACAAAATTTAAAAAGAGTTATCCTTCCACAAGCAGCACGAGTATCACTGCCGCCGTTATCTAATACTTTCATCAGCTTGGTGAAGGATACATCGCTTGCTGCCCTAATTCTAGTGACAGAAATGTTCCGGAAAGCACAGGAGATTGCAAGCACCAACTACGAGTTTTTATTATTGTATTCAGAAGTAGCTCTGCTTTATTGGTTGATATGTTTCCCATTATCCATCGTTCAGCAAAGGCTGGAAGATCGATTCAGCAGGCATTTACTTAAATAGGCACGCACTTTTGCGCAGAAAGGAGGATGCCATATGATTAACATTAAAGGTTTGTCCAAAAGCTTTGGAGAGCTGGAAGTTTTGAAGGATATCAACTTGGATGTTGATAAAGGGAAAGTAATTGTTGTAATCGGACCATCAGGTTCAGGGAAAACGACAATGCTTCGCTGTTTAAATTTGCTTGAAACACCTTCAGGAGGAACGATTGGCATCAGTAATAAAAGCATCGATTTTTCTCAAAAGGTTTCCAAAAGAGAAGTGACAGAGTTTCGAAAATTAACAGGCATGGTCTTTCAAGGCTATAACTTATTCCCGCATAAGACTGCATTGCAAAATGTGATGGAAGGACCTGTTATCGTCAAAAAAGAAGACAAAGAAAAAGCAAGGAAGAAAGCGGAACTGCTTCTTGCAAAAGTTGGCTTGGCTGATAAGCTTGATTTTTATCCATTTCAGCTGTCTGGAGGACAGCAGCAGCGTGTAGGCATCGCAAGAGCGCTGGCAATGGAGCCGGAAGTAATGCTCTTTGACGAGCCAACATCAGCACTTGACCCAGAGCTTGTCGGTGAGGTTTTAAAGGTAATGAAGGATCTTGCCAAAGAAGGGATGACGATGATTGTCGTCACACATGAAATGAAATTTGCCAGAGAAGCAGCAGACGAAGTCCTGTTTATGGACGGCGGTTATATTGTGGAAAAAGGAACTCCAGAGGAGTTTTTCTCTGCTCCTAAGGAAGCAAGGACGAAAAAATTTCTGCAGTTGCTGCAATAAAAAAAAAGAGGTATTCGGCTAAAAAATCCTTAGGGGGGATGATGGCCTAATACCTCTTTAACAAAAGGGGGAATTACACTTTGTAATAACATTGTGGTCCCTTTTTTTTGTTTTTATACATGAAATTAAAAAAAAATTAATCTCCACGTATTTTTTGATGGATGACCTCATCTTCCAGCAGGTTGATGAAGGAAAGTACAATTCCTGCAATTAGTGCAGCGACCGTGTACACGGAGATATCTGTTGCAGCATAGAAGATCAGCGTGCTGATAAATGTCCAAAGCATGCAATATTGAACACTAGTGAGTCTTTTTAGTTTTTCCAAAGAGTAACCTCCTTACATACAGCTCCCTAAGTAAATACAATCTGTATAATATATGGCTTGACTTGTATGTTTAGAAGCGGAGACAGGACAAACCTTATAAAGGAAAAGGTAAGATGCTTGCCCTTTTTCAGCTGAAAAGGGGAAAGCCCTCACTTTTCGTCAGAAAAAGCATATCTAATAAGTATAAAGAATAGCTTGTATCATCTTTTCCGAAAGAAATACAGCGCTTTTCTTTATACCGTAACCCCATAACCTCCTCTCACTTTTGACCATTATGTGCAATGCACATAATGGTCCTTTTTTTATAGGTTATAGTATAAAAGTTTTGAATTATTTCAAAGGAAAAGCAAAAAGGATGACTGTTATACTAATTTCGTGCTATATTTACCTAAAATAATTAGGTATAATATCCTATAAAAACAAATAGTTAGGGCGGTTGTATATGAAAAAGAAAAATTTGTTTCATAGTTTACGAACAAAAATAGCTTTCATTATAGTGTTGGCTACAATAATAAGCACGCCTATTTCCATACAATTAAATGAAATGCTTAGAGAGGCAGGAATCTTTGCGCCAGAATTAGGCATGATTATTAATACAATTATTAACTTAGTATTCACTACGTTAATTGCTTCTTTCTTTACGCGAAGAATTATTATTAAGCCTATTAAAAGTTTGCTTGCTGCGACTAAGGAAATACGCCAAGGACATCTTGATAATACTCTGCAAAAAAAATCTAATGATGAAATCGGCCAGCTTACAGATGAATTTGTCTTAATGAAGGACTCTATTAAGGCAATGGTTGATAAGGTAAATGAAACAGCAGACATGGTTAATTCCTCTGCAGAAATATTGACTGCTAATGCAGTTGAAACAAGCCATGTATCGGAACAAATTTCTGCAGCGATTCAAAGTGTTGCAGTTGGATCAGAGGAACAGACAAGGGGAATGGAGAGTGTAGCAGACGCTGTCGCTGTTGTTAACAATGAAATAAGAGATATCGCAAAAAACACAGAAGCGATGGTTACATCTACTAATGAAACAGTGCAGGGGGCTAAAGAAGGACAAGCCGTTGTGGATAGCACCGTTCAGCAAATGAGTTTAATACAAAATTCAGTGAAAGAGTCGAACACAACCATTGAACTTCTGCAGGAACGTTCCCAAGAAATTGGCCAATTCTTGAAGGTCATCACAGAAATTGCTGATCAGACAAATTTGCTTGCTCTTAATGCTGCTATTGAGGCAGCAAGAGCAGGAGAAGCTGGAAAAGGCTTTGCCGTTGTTGCAGAAGAGGTCAGAAAGCTTGCAGAACAATCAAATCAGTCAGCTAAACAAATTGCTGTATTAGTTAATGAAATTCAAAAAGATACTCTCACATCTGTGAAAACAATGAGAAGAGTGACAGATGAAGTTAAAGACGGAATCAATATTACCAACAACACGAAGGAAAAATTCAATATGATTTCAAGCAGCATGGAGAATATGAGCGCACAGATGGAAAATATCCTTGATGCAGCGAAAAACATCAATGCCAGCATTGTCGAAGTCGCAGGTTCTGTCGATCAAGTTACTAGCATTGCCAAAGAAAACAGCCAAAACTCCATGAATGTATCCGCATCATCACAAGAACAGCTGGCTGCAATTGAAGAAATTACAGTGTCCACTCAATCACTTGCAAAAATTGCAGATGAATTAGTGGAAGTGACGCAAATATATCGTAAGTAACTCTCTTTATTTATTTGTTGGTGAAAAGGAGCAGTTAGTTTAATTGGGGTAACTTCTACTTCAATTAGTGAGACTGGGTCTCACACAAGCAGCGAGTGATTTCTGTTGCTCATAAGCGAGATATCTACTACTTTAAAGGTGTTTGCCAACAGCCTCTGTAAGAAGCTTTTTCTAAGCTTCTTTTTTTATTGGAAAGATTTTTTGGGGTAACAAACATTAAATTTTGATTAAATGCTTGTCGAAAGTTGTTATTTGCTGCAATTACAAATATAATGAAGAATTGTACAAACTATTAATGAGCTTATCTTGTTTTTTTGACATTTTAAAACCTTAAAGTTTCACATATTCGAGGAGTAATGAAATATGACCCCAAACAGAAATACTTCAAAAATAGATTTTACACTTGTACTTATATTAATGTTGTTAAGCTTGGCAAGTCTTATTGCCATATACAGTGCTGATTCAAGTTTTGTAATTAAACAGGTTGTCTTTTATGTTATTGGAACTGGAATTATCGCTGGGATTATGCAGCTGGATTCTGATCAGCTTAAGAAACTATCCTGGTATTTGTATGGCATTGGAATTGTCTTATTATTACTGCTGATTGTTGCGCCAAGCAGTATTGCCCGTGAAATAAACGGAGCAAAAAGCTGGTTCACGCTTCCGGGCTTTTCCTTGCAGCCATCAGAGTTTGTTAAAGTATTTTTAATCCTGATTTTATCGAAAGTTATTGTAGACCATCAGGAAAAGCATCTGGTAAAAACTTTGCAGACGGATTTCTTATTGCTGTTGAAAATAGGTGGTATTACGTTTGCTCCATTGCTGCTCGTCATGCAGCAGCCGGATTTAGGTACGTCTCTTGTACTTATTGCTATTATGGTTGGGATGATTTTCATTTCAGGCATCACATGGAAGATAATAGCTCCCATTTTTATTGGCGGAGTAACGCTTGCTACATCGATTTTATATATGGTTATATGGCATCCTGAGTGGTTGGAGAAATACTTAGGAGTGAAGGAGTATCAGTTCGGACGGATATACTCTTGGATCGATCCTTATAACTACCAAAGTTCAACAGGTTATCATTTAACCCAATCCTTGCTTGCGATCGGATCAGGTCAAACAACAGGAAAAGGAATAGGCACAAATGAAGTAGTGCTTCCCGAAAACCACACTGATTTTATCTTTAGTGTAGTCGGAGAAGAATTTGGCTTTATTGGCGCAAGCATTATCATCAGCTTGTTTTTCCTGCTCATTTACCATATTACGAAGGTTGCACTTGAAACAAAAAATTCCTTTTATACATGCATATGTGTTGGGGTTATCAGCATGGTGACATTCCACGTGTTCCAAAATATCGGGATGACTGTTGGTGTTTTGCCAATCACAGGTATTCCTTTGCCGTTCATCAGCTACGGAGGAAGTTCTTTGCTTGGAAATATGCTAGCAATCGGGCTAATTTTCTCCATTCGATACCATTATAAAAAATATATGTTTTCAAGTGATGAATAACGTCATTAAAAAAAGATGTCCTTTGATAAGCAGCGCTCCTGATCCATGGGAGCTTGCTAATCTTAGGACATCTTTTTTTCTAGTACAGACTCAGGTTCTATTATTTTTTTATGAGGGGGAAAAATAATAGTGAGCTGCTAGTGCGGTTTAATCAAGATTGATAATCATTATCAATTGATTTAAATTTATAATAAAATATAATGAACATAATGTCAAATCAAAAAATGGGGAGGGAGCAATAATAGTGGATAAGGAATTTCTCGAGAAATTTGATTCATTACTGTCAAAATACACCGAGCTGCTTTTGGGAGAGGGAAATGACCACTTAAAGAAAGAAGTGGAAATTTGGATGCTTTACAACCAGATGGCGAAATCAATGCCGAGTTTAGTGAAGCATTGGAATGGTCAATTTCCTGAGGCGAAACAGCAGGTGGTCGATATCATTAGTGAAATAAAAAATTTAAATGATAATCAAAAGCAAAATAAAAATTAAATCATATGATGCTAGTAGGAGGACAACTATTCCTAGTCCTGTGCCTACTAGCATTTTTTTATTATTGCAAACTGCTGCCATAAGGAAATTGTGACTCATATCCTTTAAACTGCTGATAAGCTTGCTGCAATTTTTGCTGATCGGCTGATTCCAGCTTATACCAGCCTTCACGAAACATGAGATCATACAGCTCTCTCTGCATGTTTTGCGTTTCAGTGAAAATGCTGAGCAAATCATCGTACAGTTTCTCATTGCTTGCCTCATTAAGCGCTGTAGAATAGGATGCAGTCATGTATTTTTCGGTTGCCAGCAAATCATTGATGAAATCCCTGTCATTCATTTGTGGAGTTTTGGCTACTTGTGTTTCTGGATTTTGGACTTTTTGCTGATTCATGCTCTACCTCCGTTCACTGCTGTTGCAGTCCTTGTAGACTGCTTTGGTTAGATTCATTTAAATGAGCTAAGATTTTCTCATAATGCTGTTGATGCATTTGCCCGCATTTTTCTGCCTGTAACTTAATGTTTTGATCCTGGATATTTTGAGCAAAGAAATGGGCCTTTTTCATCGCAAGGAGATTCCAGGAAAGCATATCTGCCAAGTACAAGGAATCTTTAACTGTCACCATTTCCGGCGGCTCCATCATAACCCCTTGATTTTGGCTCATGCTGCTCATTGATTGCTGTTGCATGATAAAACCTCCAATATCTTGTAAAAGTTTATATAAAGAATGAAAGCTAGTTGTTATTTTTTATACTGATTGTTTTGACTGTTCCTTTTGCCGTCGCCGTCATTTTCTACTGTTGGGCCAGCATCTCCCTTTACACTAGCTGCACTAACTCCGCCTTTAGAAGGGTTTTTTTTCATCTTAGCCATAATTGTCACCTCCTTGCTAATATCCTTAGGATGGCCTATTTGAACAGAATTAAAGGTTAAACTTTTTTCCTGTAAGCTAATTTCCGCATATGGTTATTGTGAAGTTTATCATTGTTTTTTATTGTAGATAGGAAGGGATTTACTAAATTTGCATATGAATATAAATAAAAGGAGGAAAAATGAATGTACAGTATAAAGAAAGCGGCTGTCATTGGCTCCGGAATCATGGGGTCGGCTATTGCTGCGCATTTGGCTAATGTCGGGATCTCTACATTGCTCCTTGATAAGGTCCCGGATAGCCTGTTGGATGAAGAAAAAACGGCTGATTTGTCTCTTGCTGACAAGAAGGTTCGCAACCGTTTAGCTGCACAAGCGCTTGAACGGATCCGTTTAAGCAAACCGAGCATGCTTACTTCGGCATCTAACGAGCAGCTTTTAGAAATTGGCAATATGGAAGATGATTTCGAAGCCCTGAAAGAGGCTGATTGGATTATTGAGGCAATCACAGAAGACATAAATGCTAAGAAATCTCTTTTCTGCAAAGTAGATGCAGTGAGAAGACAGGGAGCAATCATTAGCAGTAATACATCAGGAATTTCGATTACTGAGATGAAAGAAGGCTTATCAGAGGATTTCCAAACACATTTTTTAGGAACCCATTTTTTCAACCCGCCCCGGTATATATTGCTGCTTGAATTTATTCCAACAAATAAAACCTCCTCTGAAGTAATTTCCTATATGAAAACATTTGCTGAAACTGTCTTAGGAAGAGTAGTTGTTGAAGCAAAGGACACACCTAATTTTATTGCAAACCGCATTGGGGCACATGCCTTTCTTACAACATTAGATGCTATGGTTCAAATGGATTTGACCATAAGTGAAGTGGATAGGCTGACAGGGCCATTTATTGGCAGGACAAAAAGCGCCACTTTCCAAACACTCGATATGGTCGGATTAGATACTTTTTTCCATACTGTTAAAAATGTGCGGAACAGGACAGAAGACACGATGGAAAAAGAGCAGTATAAGGTTCCTGTCTTCTTGCTGGAGATGCTTAATCACAAGATGCTTGGTAGGAAAACAAAGCAAGGCTTTTATAAAAAAACAAAAGAAAAAATGCTCGTGCTTGATTATCATACAATGCAATATGTAGAGGAACAAATCCCAAGACGAAGCAAAAGCCGCGAAAAGCTGAAAGAGCTTATTTATGACAGCAGCCCAACAGGCGTTTTTTTATGGAAAACTGTTATGCCGTATCTGCTTTATTCTGGTGAGCATGCACTGGAGATTGCGGAAAACATTTTTCAAATTGATTTAGCAATTAAAACAGGCTTCAATTTCAAACAAGGTCCTTTTGAAACATGGGATGAGATTGGCTTAACGGAATCCCTCGAAAAACTTAAGGGTGAGAACCAAAAGCTGCCAGAATGGATAGAAGACATGATTAAAAATGGGTTTACAAGCTTTTATAAGAGTGTCGATGGGAAGCGCTCCTACTACCATAATGGCAAATATGAACCAATACCGCTGACAAACGATCAATATCGGCTAGAGCATAAAAGGCAAAGCGGAAAAGTGATAGCAGGTAATAAAGCAGCAAGCATAGTTAATATGGACGATGGTGTCCTGCTATTGGAAATGCACAGTCAAAATAATATTATCGGTATGGATATGATAAAGATGCTAAATAAGGCTGTAACGATTGCAGAGAGCACAGACAGCATAAAAGGTCTTGTAATTGGAAGCAGCGGAAAGAACTTCAGTGCAGGAGCAAATTTGGCTATGATGCTGCTTGAAGGGCAAAATCAGGATTATTTAGAATTAGAAATTGTGGTGAAAGAGTTTCAGGAAGCTCTAAAGCGTATCAAATACTGTAAGAAGCCAGTTGTTGCAGCGAGCCATCGCAAAACATTAGGCGGCGGTGCGGAAATCTGTCTTGCTGCTGCCAAAATTCATGCATCGATTGAAACATATATCGGTCTTGTTGAAATAAGCGCAGGGCTGATTCCAGGCGGAGGAGGCACAAAGGAGCTGTACTTGAACTTGCTGGATGAACAAGATGGTATCGATCACAGTCATTTAATCACAGCTGCAGCGAAGGCTTTTGAAGCAATATTGACTAGCAATGTATCCACTTCAGCAGAGGAAGGGAAAACAATTGGCTTTTTAAGCAGCGAAGATAGTATTACTTTTAACAGTCTTAATGTTATGGAGGAAGCTAAGCAAACAGTAATCAAACTGTTTGAGACAGGTTATGAACCACCTGTTGTTAAGAAAATACCAGTGGCCGGCAAGGAAGGCTTCCACCTTTTGCAAAAGAAGGTGCAGGATTTTGCTAGTAAAGGCGCTATCACAAAGCATGGGGAAATTATTGCAGCTAAACTTGCTTATGTCCTGACTGGAGGCGATGTGCCTATTCAGACAGAAGTGGAGGAAGATTATTTGCTTGGCTTGGAAAGGCAGGCATTCATTGACTTACTGAAGGAGAGGGAGACACTTCGCAGAATGCTGTACTTATTGACTGCAGGCAAACCGCTGCCATTGTGACTAAGAAAGAAGGAGTGGAGAAATGATGAAAAAAGGCGCAAGTTTTCTTCTTGAAGATACGAGCTGGAAAGATGTATACACACCAGAGGATTTTTCGGAAGAACATGAACTTGTTGGAGAAATGACGAGTGATTTTGTCCGAAATGCTGTTATGCCACATCTTGACAGTATGGAGAAACATGATTTTAAAAAGGTGCTTGAATTAATGAAGGAAGCTGGCGAACTAGGTTTGTTAGGAGCTGATGTTCCTGAGATGTTTGGCGGTTCAGGTCTTGATAAGATTAGCTCTGCCATTATTTCCGAGAAAATGTCCATAGCCGGCGGTTTTTCCATTACACATGGAGCTCATGTCGGAATCGGATCTTTGCCCCTGATTTTATTCGGAAATGTTCAGCAAAAGCAGAAATATTTGCCTTCCTTAGCTACAGGCGAAAAAATTGCGTCCTATTGCTTAACAGAACCAACTGCCGGTTCTGATGCCCTCGGAATAAAAACAACTGCCGTATTGAATGAAGAAGGCACGCACTATATATTAAAAGGTCAGAAACAATGGATTACTAATGCCGGGATTGCAGACATCTTTACTGTGTATGCCAAGGTAGATGGCAAAGACTATTCAGCTTTTATTGTGGAACGTGAATTTCCTGGTGTATCTATTGGACAGGAAGAAAATAAACTAGGCATTAGAAGCTCCTCTACTTGTTCTGTCATCCTCGATAATGTCCTTGTACCTAAGGAGAATCTGCTCGGGGAAAAAGGCAAGGGTCATTTAATTGCCCTTAATGTTTTGAATCTTGGCAGATTTAAACTAGGTATGGGAGCAATTGGCGCAAGTAAGGAAGCATTGAAAGTAACTATACCTTATATTAATAATCGTCAGCAATTTCAAACCCCCATTTCACGTTTTCCCTTAACAAAAGCAAAAGTTGCTACAATGGCAGCACTCCTTTATGCTTCTGAAAGCTCTGTTTACCGGACTGCTGGTTTATTGTCTGAAGCTCTTGATCCATTGGAGGGGACAGAAGATTGGAAAATCCCCGCCAAGCTTGTCAATGAATACAGTATGGAATGCAGCCTCAATAAAATCTTTGCGTCTGAAGCTTTGGATAAAATCGTTGATGAATGTCTGCAGCTTCATGGCGGTAACGGGTTTATGGAGGAGTATGCGATATCAAGAATGTATCGTGATTCCAGGATAAACCGCATTTTTGAAGGAACAAATGAAATTAACCTGTTGGCAGTGACAGGTAACTATTTAAGAAGAGCACTGAAAGGGGAAGTTCCGTTAATAGCTGCTGCAAAAGCAGTTGAAAAGGAAATGTTCACCTTTATCCCAAGTGAGCCTGATGACAGCCTTCTTTCCCAGGAAAAACTGCTTGTGACAAATGGTAAAAAAGCAGTGAGCATGCTGTTAGGCTTACTGGCGAAAAAATTTATGATGGAAGCAGACCAGCAGCAAGAGGTGCTTGCTCATATTGCGACAATGATTTCCCACTTATATGCAATGGAATCCTGTATTTTACGGACCGAGAAGGCTATAGCCAAATCAAATACAGAAGAAAAACAAAAGGTTCTATATACAGAAATATATTGCCAGGAGGCTTTCCAAATCATTCATAATGAAGCAACTAATACTCTTTCATATATGGAGTCTGGTGATGATTTGCGCTTTGCGTTATCGATCTTAAAAAAATATACTAGATTCCTGCCGAAGCCGCTGATTGCGTTAAAGCGTGAAGCTGCCGAAAGTGTTATTAAAGCCAATGAGTACGTCGTATAAGTTCGAAAAAGAGGAGAAACCTGAATTGCGGCAGGTTTTTCCTCTTTTTTACTTTATAATAAAGATATATTTATTAGACATTGTTATGAATTTGTCCTAATTTATGATAATATTCAATTATATGTTCAAAAAAATACATAAGTAAGTAAGGTGATCATATGGAACTTACATATTATTGGTATCCTAAATGCAGTACTTGCCGCAAGGCCAAAAAATGGCTGGATGATAACGGGGTAAGTTACAAAGACGTACATATAGTTGAAAATCCTCCTTCACGCTCTACGCTTGAAGACCTATATAAAAACAGCGGTTTGGAATTAAAGAAATTCTTTAATACTAGCGGACAGCGTTATCGCGATCTTGGCTTGAAGGATAAAATGAAGGATATGTCAGATTCAGAGCTTTTAGATATACTGGCTTCTGATGGCATGCTGATCAAACGTCCTCTCACAACTGATGGAAAAAAGGTTACGTTAGGGTTTAAGGAAGAGGATTTTAAAGAAAGCTGGACATAATTGTGCCGCTTGAAGGATATTAATCTATTTGGAGGGATATTGCATGAGTGCACCGAAAGATTTGCGTTATTCAGAAGAACATGAATGGGTAAAAGTTGAAGGAGAAAATGTGCGTATTGGAATTACACATTTTGCTCAATCAGAATTGGGAGATATCGTGTTTGTTGAGCTTCCAGAAGTTGGAGACGAAGTAACAAAGAACGAGCCTTTCGGCAGCGTAGAATCTGTTAAGACAGTTTCTGAACTATATGCGCCAATCAGCGGCAAAGTAGTAGAAGTAAACGAAGATTTAAGTGATAATCCTGAATACGTAAATGAATCTCCATATGAAAAAGCTTGGATGGTTATTATTGAGCCGTCTAATATTGCCGATGCAGAGCAATTAATGACAGCAGAACAATATGATAAAATGACAAACGAAGATTGATGTTAAAGAAGCACCGTTTTGGTGCTTCTTTTCGTTTCAAATGCCGATAACTTTCACTCCAATTAGCAATATGTTAAAGTATTACATAATATAACTTGCAAGATGCGGGGATACTAGCTGCAAAAATAATACTTCAGGTGATTATAATGGAAAAAATTATTATTGTCGAAGGTACATCAGATAAGCGGAAAGTAAAGGATATTGTAAGAGAACCAGTAGATATTATTTGTACGAATGGCACAATCGGGATTTCGAAATTAGATGATCTTATTGAAGACTTATTTGACAAGGATGTTTATATTCTTGTTGATGCAGATGCATCTGGAGAAAAAATCAGAAAGCTCTTCAGAAAGGAATTGCCAGAAGCAGAGCATATATATATTGATAAAATGTATCGGGAAGTTGCAAGTGCGCCTGAACATCATATTGCGGCTGCATTGCTGCAGGCGAATATAGATATCTACCCTAAATTTTTAGATATGAGGATGAGATAGTCATGATTGAATGCACAGAAGACGGACTGCGGTCTGCTTTAAAGGAGCGGGAAAGGGAGCCGTTCTTTCTTTACTTATACACACCGATGTGCGGAACATGCATGGTGGCGAGCAAAATGCTTACTGTTGTTGAAGCAATGCACAATAATGTATCGATAGGGAAAATGGATTTGAACTATGCACCTCAGTTAGCAGAGGAGTATAAAATAGAAAGTGTACCCTGCCTGTTAATTTTTCAGGAGGGACAATTAACAGAAAAAATCTACCGTTTCGAATCAGTGCCACATTTATTAGAGAAAATGTCTTCCTAACAAGTATTCCATTCGACAAGATTTTTTGTATTTCCCGGGAAATGGTGAAACATGTCTAAAAGTATTTAGGTGTTTTTAGAGGGAATAATGGGAGAAAACAGAATTACCTACTATATGAAAATATAGAGGGTGTGAAGCAATGGGGCATATTTTCAATCAGTTAGTGAAAAATTTGAATCAAAGTCATGTCATAAAACCGCTGCTTAGAAGAGAAGCTTTTATTATTAAGGTTGAAAGCGGAGAAAGCAGCTTTTATTTAGAATTAAAGAATGGTGTTTTTACCGTACTGCCTACTGCTGATAACCACACTATTTTATTAAAAGGCAGCCGAAACTCCATTGAAGACGTTTTTGAAGGCAGAGTGCTGCTCCGACGTGCGAAGAAAGAGCAGGATGTGGAAGTTCATTCATCTTTGAGAAAACTGTTGCTATTAGAATCACTGTTTCACCTAGTGAATGTTAATGAACAAGCTTGGTGTAAAAGCTGCTCTTAACCAAAAACTTCCTTAATTTAAAGGAAGTTTTTATTTTGAAATAATGTTAATTAATTGTAAGTGTTTCCGAGGATTATCGTCGAGTAAGTCTTTTGAGTGGGATATTGACAGTATTTTTAGAAAAGTTAACCATATATATTATTGTTAGAAAATATTACAATAAATAAACATATAATTCAGAAAAAACACTATATTAGGAACTTAAAAAAAATGATTGACACCTTCTGTTTTCCCATGTTACATTACGACTATCAAATTTATTCAGCAAACTTATTATAACTATATATTCTATACTCTTATCGAGAGAGGTGGAGGGATGTGCCCTATGAAGCCCGGCAACCGTCAAAGTATGACATGGTGCCAATTCACACAAAGCAATTGCTTTGACAGATGAGAGGAAGGTTAAATCATAATGCCTTTCTGCTCATTTTATATAAGCAGGAAGGCTTTTTTTGTACCCAAAGTATGGATTAGACAATTCCGTAAAACACTATTTACGATAATAAGTAGATGGAACTTTTGATAAGACAGCAAAGTAGGTGAGTAAGACATGATTAATATTCAAAAGGTCAAAAAAATATATCCTTCGAAAAAAGGAAAAGTGACTGCAGTAGACAGTGTAGACTTAACGATAGATAAAGGAGAAATCTTTGGAGTTATCGGTTACAGCGGCGCAGGAAAAAGTACATTAATCCGCATGCTTAACGGTCTTGAAATTCCTTCAGAGGGCACAGTTTCTGTTGCAGGATATGAGGTTTCCAAAATAAAGGGCAGCAAGCTGAGACAGGCTCGTCAGGAAATCAGCATGATATTCCAACATTTTAATCTCCTCTGGTCCCGTACAGTTAAACAGAATATCAGCTTTCCGTTAGAAATTGCTGGTGTAGGAAAAGCAGAGCGTGAGAAAAAGGTATTGGAGCTGATTAAGCTTGTCGGTCTTGAAGGCAGAGAGGATGCTTATCCATCCCAATTGAGCGGTGGGCAAAAGCAGCGTGTCGGCATTGCGAGAGCACTTGCAAGTGATCCGAAGGTTCTGCTTTGTGATGAAGCAACATCCGCTCTTGATCCGCAAACGACAGATGCGATCTTGGATTTGCTTGTAGATATCAATAAACGATTAGGTCTTACGATTGTGCTGATTACGCATGAAATGCATGTTATCCGCAAAATTTGTCATCGTGTCGCAGTGATGGAAGGCGGCCGAGTGGTAGAAACAGGACCTGTCATCGATGTGTTCAAGCAGCCGGAACAAAACATCACAAAAAGATTTGTACAGCAAGTAATCGAGCCGGATGATGCTAAAGATACTATCGAGCATCTTGTTGCGAACTATTCAACAGGCAAAATCATCATGCTTGGATTTGTTGGCGAAAGCGCAGAAAAGCCGATTATTACACAGCTGATTCGTTCATTTGAAATAACAGTAAACATCATTCAAGGAAAAATTTCACCAACTCAAAATGGTTCATACGGAACATTGTATATCCATTTGGATGGTCAAGAAGAAGAAGTTGGCAAAGCACTGCAATTTCTTCAATCACAAGAAATTAGTGTGGAGGTGATTGAAGGATGACACAATTATTTCCGAATGTAGATTGGGAGAAAATGTGGACAGCAACAGTAGAAACGCTCTACATGACTGGATACTCAATCGTTATCACATTTGTATTAGGGTTAGTTTTAGGGATTACATTGTTTTTGACAGCGAAAGGGAATATGTGGAGCAATGTGGTCATCAATAAAATCATCAGTGCTATCGTTAATATTTTTCGCTCTATTCCGTTCATCATTTTAATCGTTTTGCTTATTCCATTCACTAAGCTGCTAGTCGGCAGCATGATAGGAGCAGATGCTGCCCTGCCAGCATTGATTATCGGCGCAGCACCATTCTATGCAAGACTTGTTGAAATTGGTTTGAGAGAAGTGGACAAGGGTGTAATTGAAGCAGCTAAGGCTATGGGAGCAAAACCGATGACAATTATCGCAAAGGTCTTAATCCCAGAATCATTGCCAGCATTAGTTTCCGGGATTACTGTAACGGCCATTGCCCTTGTTGGTTCTACTGCAATGGCAGGTGTTATCGGTGCAGGCGGATTAGGAAATCTTGCTTATCTGGAAGGGTTCCAGCGAAGCAGATCTGATGTAACTTTGATTGCGACAATTATCATCTTGATTATCGTGTTCGTCATCCAATTTATTGGTGACATAATCACATCGAAAATTGATAAAAGATAATGTTATTTTCTTGATTTTCTTTCCTGCTGTATATGTGGGCGGAAATCATGCAAGATAAATAAAAAAACAAAAAGAGGGGTAAAACGCATGAAGAAATTATTATCATTACTATTTGCACTAGCTTTAGTGTTGGCTTTAGCGGCTTGCGGTTCATCTAAAGATGAAGATTCATCATCAGGCAGCGACGATAAAAAAGAATTAGTAGTTGGAGCTTCAAACGTTCCGCATGCTGAAATTTTGGAAAAAGCAAAACCAATCCTGGCTGACAAAGGTATTGACTTAAAAATTGAAGTATTCCAAGACTATATCTTGCCAAACAAAGCTTTAGAATCTAAAGAATTAGATGCAAACTATTTCCAGCATATTCCTTACCTTGAAAATCAAATTAAAGAAAACGGCTATGACTTTGTCAGCGCTGGAGCAATCCACATTGAACCTATGGCTGTTTACTCTAAAAAATACAAAAGCTTAGATGAACTTCCAGATGGCGGAACAGTAATTTTCTCTAACTCTGTGGCAGAACAAGGCCGTGTGCTTTCACTATTGGAAAAAGGCGGTTTAATCAAGCTTAAAGATGGCGTAGATAAAGTAAGCGCAACGGTTGACGATATTGCAGAAAACCCAAAAAATATTAAATTCAAACCTGATTATGAGCCATCATTGTTGCCGCAAATCTTCAACAACAACGAAGGTGACGCTGTTGTAATCAATGCTAACTATGCATTGGACACTGGCCTAAACCCAGTTGAAGATTCCATTGAAATTGAAGGCAGCGAGTCTCCATATGCAAACATCATCACAGTTCGCAAAGAAGACGAAAATAAAGAAGAAATTAAAACACTTGTTGAAGTATTACAATCTAAAGAAATTCAAGATTTCATCAACGAAGAATATAAAGGTGCAGTTATCCCTGTATCTGAATAATACGCAGAAACGCTCTTATCTCTAAAGAGCGTTTCTTTATTTTAAGGAATAAGAATTACTTCATTTATCAATACTAAGTTTGCGATTCACATTGCAATTTAGTGCTAACTTTTGAAAAATGGAGGCTATGATTGATGGATATGCAAACACATGGTTCAATAGGAAATGCAATTCACCACTATAAAGAAGGATTAGGAACATTTACGAAAAAAATGCCTGAGCTTGCTGAATTATTTAATGCATATACGGAGAAATGCTTCCAAGAAGGACATTTATCGCAAAAGGAAAAGCAGCTTATCGCATTAGGAATTAGCTTGTATTCTCAAGATGAATACTGCATTATCTATCACGTAAAAGGCTGCATCGACCAAGGCGCTACAGAAGCAGAAATCCTCGAAGCAATTGGTGTCACTGCTGCTTTCGGAGGCGGAGCTGTTATGAGTCAGGCTGTTACATTGGTGCAAGAAGCAATGGCAGAATTTACATCAATCCAGCAATAAGCATGAAGATACGCAGGAAGTAAGGAGCCGGGGGTTAGCGTTAAGCGTCTTCCGGCTCCTTCTTCATGATGTGTTTTTTTGGAATATATAATAAGGAAGGAAATTGTTTTTACTACTCAAGTTTGACAGTGAAAAAATTACAATAATTCCCTCTAGTGTACTACAGCAAAATGAAAAAATCGCCATATTTTAAAAAATACATAATATTTGGTATTATTATGTGTAATGAACAAATAAGTTTGGGGCTACAAAGGTTGCCATTAGATTTTATTTGTTATAAGATTAGAATGATAATAAATTGATAATGAAGTTTCGACAATTTTGTGAACAAAACTTCTTTTACTGTGGAGGTATTAAATAATGGGTCAATCTAAATTAGTAATTAATGACTTACATGTAGCAATTGATGAGAAAGAAATTATCAAGGGTTTAAACCTTGAGGTTAAAGGCGGAGAAATCCATGCAATCATGGGACCAAATGGTACAGGTAAATCAACTCTTTCTTCTGCAATCATGGGACATCCTAAGTATGAAGTAACAAGCGGAAGTGTTCAGCTTGATGACGAAGATGTATTGGAAATGGAAGTAGACGAACGCGCCCGTGCTGGCCTTTTCTTGGCAATGCAATACCCAAGTGAAATCAGCGGTGTCACAAATGCTGACTTCTTGCGTTCTGCCCTAAACAGCAGATTAGGAGAAGGAAACGAAATTTCATTGATGAAATTCATCCGTAAAATGGACAGCAATATGGAATTCTTGGAAATGGATCAAGATATGGCACAAAGATATTTGAATGAAGGTTTCTCTGGCGGTGAAAAGAAACGTAATGAGATTCTTCAATTGATGATGCTTGAGCCGAAAATTGCAATCTTGGATGAAATCGATTCTGGTTTGGATATCGATGCATTGAAAGTCGTTTCTAAAGGTATCAACCAAATGCGCGGCGAAGACTTCGGTTGCTTAATTATTACGCATTACCAAAGATTATTGAACTACATTACACCTGATTTTGTCCATGTTATGATGCAAGGCCGCATCGTTAAGTCTGGCGGACCTGAACTAGCTGCACGCCTTGAAGCAGAAGGTTACGATTGGATTAAGCAAGAGCTTGGCATTGAAGACGAAACAGTTGAACAAGAAGCGTAATAGTTAGGAGGACCCGACCATGACAACGGAAATTAAATTACCATTTGATCAGGAATACATCACTTCCTTTTCAAAAGATATGGGTGAACCAGCTTGGTTAACAGAATTGCGTGTGAAAGCATTGGAATTGGCTGAAGACTTGCCGATGCCAAAGCCGGACAAAACAAACATCAAGAACTGGAACTTCACTCAAATAGATAAACATATCGTGAGCAGCCAGGACTTCGACAGTGTAAACGACCTTCCAGAAGAAGCAAAAGCATTGATCGACCTGGAAAACAATAAAACTCTTTATATACAACGCAACAACCGCCCTACTTTTATAGCTGTTTCTAACGAGCTTAAGGAAAAAGGCGTAATCTTTACAGATATTTTCACAGCAGCTAGAGAACACGGTGACCTGTTGCAAAAATATTTCATGAAGGATGCAGTGAAGATTGATGAGCATAAATTAACTGCCTTGCATGCAGCATTGATGAACGGCGGAGTATTCCTGTATATTCCGAAAAATGTCGTGGTTGAAGAACCGATTCAATCAATCTTCCTTCATGATGATGAGGAAACAAACTTGTTTAACCATGTATTGGTTGTGGCAGAAGATAATAGCTCTGTTGTTTATGTGGAAAACTATCTTTCTGTTGCAGAGCCGAAAGAAGCAGTTTTCAACATCATTACAGAGGTTGTAGCAAATGCTAATTCAAGAGTGCAATACGGTGCTGTAGACAACTTGGCAACAGGTGTTACAACATATGTTAACAGACGTGGAGTAGCTAATCGTGATGCGAAGATTGAATGGGCATTAGGCTTCATGAACGATGGAAACACAATCAGTGAAAACACAACAAACCTAATGGGCGATGGTTCATTTGGTGATACGAAATCAGTTGTTGTTGGCCGCGGTGAGCAAAAGCAAAACTTTACAACGAAGGTTGTACACTTCGGTAAAAGCTCAGAAGGCTATATCTTAAAACATGGTGTTATGAAGGATAGTGCTTCTTCTATCTTCAACGGTATCGGAAAAATCGAGCATGGTGCTACAAAAGCTAATGCCGAGCAAGAATCACGTGTCCTTATGCTAAGTGAGAAGGCTCGTGGTGATGCAAACCCGATCCTGCTTATTGATGAAGATGATGTAACAGCAGGGCATGCTGCTTCTGTCGGAAGAGTAGATCCATTGCAGCTTTACTACTTGATGAGCCGCGGTATTCCAAAACATGAGGCAGAAAGACTTGTTATTCATGGCTTCTTGGCTCCTGTAGTGGAACAGCTTCCAATTGAAGGGGTTAAAAAGCAATTGGTTGAGGTAATTGAAAGGAAAGTAAAATAATGAATATCAAAGATGTTCGTCCATACTTCCCAATATTAAACCAAGAAGTCAACGGTCATCCTTTGGTGTATTTAGACAGTGCTGCAACCTCGCAAAAGCCGGTGCAAGTAATTGAAGCATTAGAAAAGTATTACAGAGAATATAATTCCAACGTCCATCGTGGTGTCCATACACTTGGGACAAGAGCTACTGATGGTTATGAAGGAGCAAGAGAAAAGGTCAAGAACTTTATCAATGCGACATCTACAGAGGAAATTATTTTCACGAGAGGTACGACTACTGCCCTTAATACGGTTGCACAAAGTTATGCGATGGAAAACCTAAAGGAGGGTGACGAAATTGTCATCTCTCCGATGGAGCATCACAGTAATATCATTCCATGGCAGCAAGTGGCCAAAAGAACAGGAGCTGTTCTGAAGTACTTGCCACTTCAAGCGGATGGCACGATCAGCTTAGCCGACGTGGAGGAAACAATTACAGATTCAACTAAGCTTGTTTCTGTGACATATGTGTCCAATGTTCTTGGCATCATCAACCCAGTGAAGGAAATAGGGGCAATTGCTCACAAGCATGGTGCTGTGCTTGTCGTAGATGCTGCTCAAGCTGCTCCTCACTTAAAGGTGGATGTTCAAGATATTGACTGTGACTTTCTCGGCTTCTCTGGCCATAAGATGTGCGGTCCGACAGGGATCGGTGTTTTATATGGCAAAAAGCATTTGCTTGAGAACATGGAACCAATCGAATTTGGCGGCGAGATGATTGATTTTGTCGGCTTGTATGAATCATCATGGAAGGAGCTTCCATGGAAGTTTGAAGCAGGCACGCCAATCATTGCTGGCGCTATTGGTCTAGGAGCAGCAATTGACTTTTTAGAAGAGATTGGTCTTGATAATATTACAGAGCATGAGCATAAACTTGCTGCATACGCAATGGAGAGAATGTCTACAGTAGAGGGTCTGACAATATACGGTCCAAAAAGTGCCGAAAACAGAGCAGGTGTCATTACATTTAATATTGAGGATGTCCATCCTCATGATGTGGCGACAGTGCTTGATGCAGAAGGTATTGCTGTAAGGGCAGGCCACCACTGTGCACAGCCGTTGATGAAATGGCTGAACGTTTCTGCAACAGCAAGGGCGAGCTTCTACCTCTATAATTCCGAAGATGATATTGATAAGTTTGTTGACGGAATTGTTAAAACAAAGGAGTATTTCAGCGATGTCTTTTAATAATTTAGATACACTTTACAGAAGTGTCATTATGGATCACTATAAAAATCCCCGGAATAAAGGGATTTTAGAAGGCAGTCTGACGGTTAACATGAATAATCCGACATGCGGTGACCGAATCCTGCTGACACTGCAAGTGGAGGACGGCATTGTTAAAGACGCAAAGTTTGATGGAGAAGGCTGTTCCATCAGCATGTCATCAGCTTCAATGATGACACAAGCGATTAAAGGAAAAAAAGTAGAAGAAGCATTTGAGCTTTCTAATACTTTCTCCGAAATGATGCAGGGAAAAGACTATAGTGAAGATATAGATTTAGGGGATATTGAAGCGCTTCAGGGCGTCTGCAAATTCCCGGCTAGGATTAAATGTGCAACACTGGCATGGAAAGCGATGGAAAAGGGCTTCAACGAAGGTCTTAACTAATTGCAGTCTTTTTAGTCCCATCTTAGGAGTTGCATTAGAATGGAGGAAAACGAAATGGCAAAAAAAGCACCCGATATTGGGGATTATAAATATGGATTTTCAGACAAAGACGTTTCCATCTTTCGTTCTAAGCGTGGATTAACGAAAGAAATCGTTGAAGAAATTTCAAAAATGAAGGAAGAGCCGCAGTGGATGCTTGACTTCCGCTTGAAGTCTCTAGAGCATTTCTACAATATGCCAATGCCTCAATGGGGCGGAGATTTGGCTTCATTGAATTTTGATGAAATCACTTATTACGTAAAACCATCTGAAAAGACAGAACGTTCCTGGGATGAAGTTCCAGAAGAAATCAAGCAAACTTTCGATAAGCTTGGTATTCCAGAAGCGGAACAGAAATATCTTGCAGGTGTTTCTGCTCAGTATGAATCTGAAGTTGTTTACCACAACATGCAAGAAGACTTGGAGAATATGGGAATTGTCTTTAAGGATACAGACTCAGCATTGAAAGAAAATGAAGATATCTTCCGTGAGCACTGGGCAACTGTAATTCCTCCAACTGACAATAAGTTTGCTGCATTGAATTCAGCTGTATGGTCTGGTGGTTCCTTCATCTATGTACCAAAAGGAATCAAAGTAGATACGCCGCTGCAAGCGTATTTCCGTATTAACTCAGAAAATATGGGTCAATTCGAAAGAACATTGATCATCGTTGATGAAGGGGCACATGTTCATTATGTAGAGGGCTGTACAGCTCCTGTATATACAACAAACTCTCTTCACAGTGCAGTAGTAGAAATAATCATCAAAAAAGATGCTTATTGCCGTTATACTACAATCCAAAACTGGGCAAACAACGTATACAACCTTGTTACAAAAAGAGCTGTATGTGATGCAAATGCTACAATGGAATGGATTGACGGTAACATCGGAAGTAAATTGACAATGAAATATCCTGCTGTCATCTTGAAAGGTGAAGGAGCAAGAGGAATGACATTGTCTATCGCACTTGCAGGTAAAGGTCAGCACCAAGATGCTGGTGCAAAAATGATTCACTTAGCACCAAACACTTCGTCAACAATTGTTTCAAAATCTATTTCGAAACAAGGCGGAAAAGTAACATACCGCGGTATTGTACACTTTGGCCGTAAAGCAGACGGAGCACGTGCTAATATCGAGTGTGACACATTAATAATGGATAATAAATCTACATCAGATACTATCCCTTACAATGAAATATTAAATGATAATATTTCACTTGAGCATGAAGCGAAGGTTTCTAAAGTTTCAGAAGAGCAGTTATTCTACTTGATGAGCAGAGGTATCTCAGAAGAGGAAGCTACTGAAATGATCGTAATGGGCTTCATTGAGCCATTCACTAAAGAGCTACCAATGGAATATGCCGTTGAGATGAACCGCCTAATCAAGTTTGAAATGGAAGGCTCCATCGGTTAATGTAAAAAAATTCGTATCTAGTTTAGATACGAATTTTTTTTATAAAAAGCAAAGTTACGATTGGGTATGTTAAGATAATAATATTAGAAACCTGTATAAACAGAAAATTAAAAGCGGTAAATAGGTCATTAGCTCTAGGAACTTTTACCGTTTTCGTACATAATGTTAGTAGAGGTGGTCATTTGATTCAGATTGGTTTAACTGGATGGGGCGACCATGATTCTTTGTATGGCTCCCATGTTTCTCCGCGAAATAAACTGCAGGAATATGCAAGCTATTTCCCGACAGTTGAAGTAGACTCTTCTTTTTATGCTATACAGCCAATAAAGAATGCGCAAAGATGGACAGCTACAACACCAGAGGCTTTTCAATTTATTGTAAAGGCATATCAGGGCATGACTGGCCATCAAAGAGGAGAGCTTCCATTTGCAACGAAGGAAGAAATGTTTGATGCGTTTATTGAATCTATTTCACCATATATTGAAAATAATAAGCTGAGTATGGTGCTTTTCCAATTTCCTCCATGGTTTGACTGCACAAAGGCGCATGTGGATTATTTAAGGGTATGCAAAGCGAAGATGAAGGACATTCCTTGTGCACTAGAATTTCGACATCAATCATGGTTTGATGAGAAATTTAGAGAGCAAACACTTGCCTTTATGCAGGAAGAAAATTGGATTCATAGCATCTGTGATGAACCCCAGGTAATGCCAGGATCCATTCCTGCTATCCTAGAAACTGTCCGAACCGATAAGGTGCTTATCCGTTTCCATGGCAGGAACTACTACGGCTGGGCACAAAAAAACAATCCAAACTGGAGAGAGGTTCGGTATCTTTACAGATATAATCAGAAGGAATTAGAGGAATGGGCAGAGAATATTAAACGATTACAGAAGCAATGTGAACATGTTTATGTTCTTTTCAACAATAATTCTGGCGGGGATGCTGCAGACAATGCACTGCAGTTAATGAAAATACTTGGCATTGAATATAGAAATCTTGCACCTAGACAACTGGATTTGTTTTAACATCTTAGTTCTAGAATCTTTTAATACGATAGGCAGGCGAAACAATGGAAAATATCCATATATATCATACTAATGATTTGCACAGTCATTTTGAGAACTGGCCTAGAATCAAGGAGCTTTTCCAAAAAAGAAAAAACTGGCATACTGAAGCAGGCGATTCTGTTTTCTTATTTGATATTGGTGACCATTTAGATTTATCTCATCCATACACTGAGGCAACACAAGGAAAAGCGAATGCTACACTGCTGGAGATAGAACAGTTCGATGCAGTAACAATCGGTAATAATGAAGGAATCACACTGCCCTATCATGCACTAGATCAACTTTATCAAGATGCTTCCTACGATGTGATTGTAGCCAATCTCTTTCATAAAAATGGGAGTAGGCCAGATTGGTGCATCCCACATAAGATATATGAAACGAATAAAGGGACACGCATCGGTGTTATTGGTTTGACTGCCTATTTTCACACTTTATATGAATTGCTTGACTGGAAGCTGACACTTCCTTTTCAGGCTTTAGAGGAACAGCTGGGTTTGTTAAAAGATAAAACAGACATCATTATCGTCTTGTCGCATTTAGGAATTAATGATGACGAGCAGATGGCTGAAAACTATCCGGAAATTGATATAATTTTAGGAGCACATACACACCATATCTTTCATCAAGGAAAACTCATTAATAACAGCCTGTTAGGAGCTGCTGGTAAATATGGACAATTTGCTGGACATATTGAAATAAAATATGATCCTCATGCAAAAAAAGTGCTGGCAAAACAGGCAGAGGTATATGAAACAAGCAAGCTGCCTCCAGCAGAAAACGAAGCGGAATATATTGAGAATCTTTATTTAGAAGGCAAAAAAGCACTTTCTGAGGAAGTGATCTCACTGTCTAAGCAGCTTACGAAACAGGAAACAGCGGGCCTTTTATGTGAGGCAGTGCTTGCATGGTGTAATGCAGATATAGCTATCCTTAATGAAGGTTTGATTCTTGACGATCTAAACAAGGGCCCGGTCAGCTATTTTGACCTTTTAAGCATCTGTCCACATCCTATCAATCCTTGTAATGTTACTTTGTCAGGAGCAGAATTGAAAGAAGTACTCACAGATATGAAGCAGCCTTCATGGGAAACCCTTCATGTAAAAGGACTAGGGTTTAGAGGAACATTAATGGGCAAAATGATTTCAAGGGGTGTACAGACAAAAACCAATGGTGAAGTTATTACCTATTGGATAGGCGGCAAAGAACTTGACCCGAAAGCAGAATATATTGTAGCAATACCGGATATGTTCACATTCGGCGATTTCTTTCCATCTATATATCGCGCACCAGAAAAACAGTATTTTTTGCCTGAGTTTATGAGAAATATTTTGGCAGAAGCTTTGCAGAGAATGGCCGTTTAGCTGTTAAAAATGGACTTCTTGTAATACACGCCTCTTTCTTTCGCTGAATAGTATATAAGGAAAAAGAGAGGGGTGACATGTCATGGTGGAAGTTTATCCTATTGTGATAGAGGAGCAGACATTCATAGCAGTAAGCGTCCAGCTGCCCAAGACAAACCTGCTTGTAGTAAAAAATGATAAAGGGTATATCATGTGCGGAGCATTGGATGTTGGTTTATTAAATGAAAAATTAAAGGATCGAAAAGTAATTGCCGGGAGGGCTGTCGGTGTAAAGACAATCGAGCAGCTGCTTGATGCCCCGCTGGAATCGATAACTTATGAAGCAGAAAACCTTGGTATTCATAAGGGTATGATAGGTAAGGAAGCATTACTAAAGATGGTGTAGCAGATTGTGCAAGCTTTTTATTAAATCTAAAAGGATGGGAAAACCATTCCCTCCTTTTTATGTCTTTTATGTAATCATGGCACATATTTTCTTATATCAAGTTGACAATAGGAGCTAGTATGGAATGAGATTAGTAAGAACAAAATACCTTTCAGAAGGAGCAATATTAGCGAAACCAATACATAATGAACAGGGAAATATTCTCGTCAACAACGGCGTGAGGCTTGATAAACAATTAATAGATCGATTAGTGCAGTTAGGCGTTGCTTATTTATATATAGATGATAAATTAACCGATGATATCTATCCGGTTGCTCCGATCTCTGATCGGTTAAAGAGAGAGGCAATGCAGACAATTGAAACAAGCTTTAAGGAACTGAAGGGTTCCAGCAGTAAGGAAAAATCCTTCATCATGGAAAAATCAGCTCCTGCTTTTAAGCAGCTTATTGACAAAGTCCTTGAGGAACTAAAAGGACATCAAGAACTGTTTTCTATTATGAGCGATGTGTTTTTGTATGACAATTATATTTTTTCACATAGCTTGAATGTCACTCTTTATTCTTTAGCGTTAGGAATGGAGTTAAAGCTGCCAAGGAAGCAGCTCGAGACTCTCGGTCTTGGTGCGATTCTGCATGATGTCGGCAAGATGGATATTCCATTGGAGATTTTGCTCAAACCTGGAAAGCTGACGTTAGATGAATTTACGGAAATTAAAAAGCATGCAAATGCTGGATTTGATATGCTTAGGAAAGTCCATAATATGCCTTTAATTGTAGCGCACTGTGCTTATCAACATCATGAAAGACTGAATGGATCAGGCTATCCGAGAGGAATTACAGGGGAAGAAATTCATCTGTTCGGCAAGGTCATTGCTGTTGCAGATGTTTTTGATGCGATAACTTCCAATCGTGTTTACAGACAGGCAATGCTTCCGCATGAGGCGTTGGAAGTGCTGTATACAGGGATCGATACACTCTTTGACGCGAAAATTGTCGAAGCATTCCGCAATGCCATCATTCTTTACCCAAATGGAGTAAGTGTTATGTTAAGCAGCGGTGAAAAAGGCATTGTTTCAAGGCAGAACAAAGGATTTAATGAACGTCCTGTCATCCGCGTTATTGAAAAGAATGGAACAGCAATACAACCATATGATCTTGATTTAAAGGAAAACCTTGCAATTACAATTATTGATTGTGAGGCTTTAGGGTAAGCAAAATATCGAATATTCACATGTGGTTTAGCCTTCTACATGTCCCTCTTTCTGCATATACATTAGCATGGGAAGGAGGGATATTTTTTTGCGGAAATTTTATTTTCGTCAAAGGATGACTCGGAAAAAACCGTTGACCTTTCAGCAGACTCTTGTAATTACAGCAGTGTTTTTTATCTTCTCCACCATATTGAGCCTCTGGATTATCAATAATGGCTTAAAGCCTACGCTGGCCTATTATGCACAGTCACAGACAAAGAAGCTGGCAACTTTGGTGATTAATGATGCACTTAAAAGCGAGACAGGAGAAGAAGAGAATAATTTAATGATAGATGGCAATAATTTTGTATTCAATACGGCACAAGTTGTAAAAAAACAACAAGAAATTACGAGCTTAGTACAGGACAACATAAACAGGATGGAAAAGGGCGATATTCCTGCAGCAGCAGAGTTAACGGATATTAAATTAGATAAAGATTTAACTGCAAGAGATGAAGGAATAGTTTATAATGTCCCGATCGGCCAAGCAACAAATAATGCACTGCTCGCAAATCTTGGTCCTGATGTACCAATTAAATTTAATGTTGTCGGCAGTGTTAAATCAGATTTAAAGACAGAGACAGAGAATGTCGGCATTAATTATGTTGTAGTAAAAGCATTCGTGGAGTTAAAGGTAGACATTCAAATTATTATCCCGTTTGCAACAGAGCTGACGACTGTCAAACAAGATATATTAATTGCGATGGCAGGATTTGAAGGAGATGTGCCTGAGTTTTATAATGGAAGCGGGAGCAGTATTCCTGCTGTAGAATTACCGGCAGATAATAAAGAATGAATATTGGCTCAAGGTCCTTTTAAAAGCAGCGGGACACATGAGCCAATATTCTATTTTTTTGCTTTTAATTTAATTCTTTCTTGCCTTTCCCACACTTTTAAATGGGAGAACGGGTCGTAAGACCATTCTGTCTTGCCGTTATCCTTATACATGCCATAGTGCAAATGAGGCGGGAACTTTCCAGAAGTTCCTGGAGGTCCATAGCCTGAACTGCCGACACCGCCGATAAGCATTCCCGGTTCGACAATCATGCCATTATGCACATCCTTCGCAAAACCGCTTAGATGGGCAAAATAATGATAATTGTTATTGATATCGCGGATTCCAATTCTCCAGCCGCCATATCTGTTCCAGCCCTTCATTTCTATGATGCCATAAGATGTTGCCCTAACAGGAACACTGTAGTCGGCAAAAATATCTGTTCCCTCATGTATTCGTTTTCCGCCCCATCCTCGTGCATCTCCCCAAGTACTCCGATAACTGTAATTACTTCTTAACGGAACTGGAAATGCATGATCGTCGAGGTTTAAGCGGCCGAAATGCCGGTAAATGGCAGCTTTACCCATAATAATGCTTACTGTTTTATCTCGTTTGTAATAATCCCAAAGTCCAATTCGGAAGTTATCTTCATCAACGCCAAATTTAAGAATATGATTGGCAAATGTAAATAGCACATCCTCGTCATTTAAAGAGTCTGCTTTTCCATCCCCATTGCCATCGACACCAAGTCCTCCGAAAAAAGCAATGCTTTTAGGATTTGTATCATCACTGTCTGGATTTATGATGCCAGCCCATGTTTCTTTTGGGAAATAGATGCCGGTCAAGCCGGTCGCTTTAGGAAGATCCCTACGTGAAGCTCGTATATTTCGTTCATATTGGTCAACTGCAGCTATATAATACCATGGCAGCTGTGTTACCGCTTCAATCTTTTCATACAGCTCCATCCTTTTATAATATGTATCATCAGCAGAGGATTTATTTTCCGCTGCATGAGATACAATATTAGGCGCCAAAAATGCAAGCAAGACAGCTAAGAAACATATTTTTCGCATCAAATCCCTCCTTCCTAAAACTAGTCGTTTTATTTTGTGTGCAACCAGCAAAATAAATGAATATCAATAAATGGTAATAACCAGCTTGTAGGTGAGATTTGGTTATGTTAAAGTGACATTGGAACAATAACAAGCCTAGTATTTGTGTATAAGATACATCTAAATCATTGTGACATGTGTTGTAGTATAGCTGAGCTTTGCAGCATTTTTAAGCTTCTGGCGACACTTGTTTACAAACAGTTGTCTCTTTTTTCGAAATACAAAGAAAAGAGAGGACTAGAAGATACGAGTTCTAAAAAGATCACTAGGAGATGAATCGAAATGGCAGAAAGAAAAGACGAATACCAACGAAAACCTGAATGGCTGAAAATCAAACTTAACACGAATGAAAACTACACTGGTTTAAAAAAAATGATGCGAGAAAAAAAGCTGCATACAGTATGTGAAGAAGCAAGATGTCCGAATATTCATGAATGCTGGGCTGTGAGACGAACAGCTACCTTCATGATTTTAGGAGATATTTGTACAAGAGCATGCCGATTCTGTGCAGTTAAAACAGGCTTGCCGACAGAGCTTGACTGGCAAGAGCCGGAAAGAGTTGCTGATTCTGTTTTTAGTATGAACTTAAAGCACGTTGTTATCACAGCTGTCGCAAGAGACGATTTGAAGGATGGCGGTGCAGCTGTTTTTGCTGAAACGGTACGGGCAATCCGCAGGAAAAATCCATTTACTAGCATAGAGGTCCTTCCGTCTGATATGGGAGGAATAGAGGAGAATCTGCGCCAATTAATGGATGCGAAGCCTGATATTATGAACCATAATATTGAGACAGTAGAGCGCCTGACGCCAAGAGTACGTGCACGTGCTAAATATCAAAGATCGCTTGAGTTTTTGAGAAGAGCAAAAGAAATGTATCCTGAGATTCCTACAAAATCAAGCTTGATGATTGGATTAGGGGAAACGAAGGAAGAAATCATTCAAACGATGGATGATTTGCGAGCAAACAACGTTGATATCATGACAATAGGACAATACTTGCAGCCAACAGCAAAGCATCTTAAAGTACAAAAGTATTATCATCCAGATGAATTTAAGGAACTAAAGAAAATTGCTTTAAGCAAAGGCTTCAGTCACTGTGAAGCAGGTCCGCTTGTCCGTTCTTCGTATCATGCGGATGAACAAGTCAGTGAGGCAAAGAAAAACCAAATGCTTTCAGGACAAAAGAAAGAAGCATAATGTAAAGGAACAGAGTAAATCTTGCTGCTATTTAGGAAGCATAGTTTACTCTGTTTTTGTTTTTCCTGAATAATCAGTTATAAATGGAGGGCCTTTCCTATTTCTTGTCATAATTATTATAATTTTTCCTTGCCAGCACTATGTAAATTGTCTATTGTCGGGTTATAATGAAATGGTGAGATATAGTACCTATTAGGTTATATGCACGTTTATCTTAAATAGGACTTATTTAGGATTACATATAAAGTCATACATATATACATATGAAAAAGGAAGCTTCAAAAAAGTGGGGTGAAGGTTTTGGTTTGCATAAATAATCATTGTTATGAACTTATTGAAGAACGAAAAGAGGGCTTCAATGAGGAGGCATTTAAAGGAAGATACAGTGATATTTTAACAAAGTATGATTATATTGTCGGTGATTGGGGCTATGGTCAGCTTAGACTCAGAGGATTTTTTGATGACCAAAATCAGAAATCCAGCTTTGATACAAAAATCAGTACGTTAACAGAATATTTGTATGAATATTGCAATTTCGGATGTCCTTATTTTGTCGTTAAGAAAATAAAAAAACAATAATGTAAGTACAGTGCTGACTCTTTTTGCAGCACTTCTTCATAAATAAGGAAAACGTTTACTAATAAAAATAAATGTTTTTTTTAGAGCTGTTTTGCTATTACTTATCAGGTTTGCTGTATGAGAGGAAATGAAGAGATGGTCCATGTGTATGTCAACAAAATAAAAAGCTTAACGAACTGGGGGAAGATTATTTTTCCTGCCAGTAAATTAAAATATTATCCTCCTCAATTTATTTTGAGGGATCCTGTGGAGCAAAACGTAAGTGCGGCCCTTCATAAAGGAAATGAAGTGGCTGTAATTGTCTTTTCCATCCATAACTTGGCCATCTTAAAACGGGAAATGGACAGCGCAGCATCCCAAAGATTATGGGAGCAAGTGAGAGAAGCATTCCATACCGTTATTAGAGAAGAAATACCTTCTGACCAAATTGCAGCAGTCCGTGCCTATTATCAGGATGGAATTGCCTTATTCTTGAAGATTGATCACAAGATGGACACTGTTCCTAACATAGATTTTACGATTCAGTTAATATTGGAAAAGCTGCAAACAAAAGTTTGGAGATCTCTGCAGCAGTCGGTACAGCCGATTTTTTGCACAGGCTATATATTTATTGACAGGCAAATCGACCAATTAAGGGATGCTATTTATCTTGCTTATCAGCAGGCTTTATCAATGGCCCAAAAAGGCTTAACGTCCGAATTTAATGAAATGTCATTTGCGTTAGGGAAAATTGTAGCAAATAAAGATATTAGCTTGTTAGCACAGCCGATATTGGATGTGGAAACAAATAAGGTTAAAGCATGTGAAATGCTGACAAGAGGACCTGTCGGCACATCGCTTGAAAATCCCCTCCAACTGTTTTCTGTTGCACGGCAAACCAACCATCTTTATGACCTTGAAATGGTCGTATTGGAAAAAGCGCTTGAACAAATAAAATTAACTACCTGGAAGTTCGATATTTTTATTAATTTTACACCGTTAACATTAGGTAATCAGCATTTTGTGAAAGACTTGAAAAAGCTGATGAACAAATATAAAGAGATATCTCCAAACAGGATTACCATTGAGGTGACAGAACGGGATTCAATTGAGGGATTAGAATACTTCATTTCTAACTTGAAGCTTTTGCGCCTAATTGGATTCAGAGTGGCTATAGATGATACAGGAGCAGGCTATGCAAGCTTGAACTCGATAAGTGAAATCATGCCTGATATCATTAAAATAGACCGTTCTGTCATCCAGAATATTGACAAAAATTCTGTCAAAGAATCGATGCTTAAAGGCTTGCTGCTAATAGCTAAGGAAGTAGGTTCAATAGTTGTAGCAGAAGGGATTGAAAGTGCGGAAGAAGCGCTTGTTCTCTCAAGAAATAAGGTTGATTTGGCACAAGGCTATTTTTATGCGAGGCCGACAAGCTTAAGCAATAATCTGCAAACGATTGTGTGAGGTTTTGTCTATACTAAAAAAAATTGAAGGAGGCATTCAAATGTATTTTGTGGATCGGGAAAAAATCGGGCAGCAATTACAATATTTACAGCAATTGGTTCAGATGTTTAAAGAACAGGATTCGTTTGAATCCAAACTTGAGAAATTGGCATTAGAAAGACTTGCACATATGATGATTGAGGCAATGCTTGATGTCGGCAACAGTATGATTGACGGTTTTATCATGCGAGATCCAGGCAGCTATGAGGATATTATGGAAATTCTTACTGACGAAAAAGTACTTTCAGTTAGCGTTGCAGGTGAAATTAAAGAGCTGCTAGGTTTGAGAAAAACACTGGTGCATGATTATACGAATATCTCTCATGAGATTGTCAGGGAAGCATTGGAGAAGGGAATACCTTCTGTTGAATCCTTCTCGTTATCTGTTAAAAACTACTTGATTAATGAACTCGGTCCAGTTACTGCCTTCAAAAACTAGCATGATAAATGGAATAGAAAGGGCTTTTATATTCATGAAAAACTATAAAGGATACTTAATCGATCTAGATGGGACTATGTATAAAGGGACAGAAGTAATTCAAGAAGCGGCTGAATTTGTCAAACGCTTAATTGCCCTTGGTATCCCATATTTATATGTGACGAACAACTCGACAAAAACACCAGAGCAAGTAGCCCAAAAGTTAAGAGATTTCCACATACCTGCAAAAAAAGAGGAAGTGTTTACTTCCGCTATGGCTGCAGCTGGATATATATACGAACAGAACAAATCAGCAAGTGTTTATATGATAGGTGAAGAAGGCTTGCGCCATGCACTTACAGAAAAAGACATTCAAATACTGGCTAACCATGAAGAGGCTGATTATGTAGTAGCAGGCATGGACCAGCAAATCACGTATGAAAAGCTGGCGCAGGCATGTCTTGCTGTCCGCAGCGGAGCTAAATACATTATCACAAACGGTGATACAGCTTTGCCGACGGAGAGGGGACTTCTTCCTGGAAACGGTGCCCTTACATCAGTCATAACAGTTTCAACAAACACAGCCCCACTTAATATGGGCAAGCCAGAGGCAATCATCGTGGAACAAGCATTGAAACTGCTTGGCGTAAATAAGAATGAGGCTATTATGGTAGGCGATAATTATCATACCGATATATTAGCTGGGGTAAATGCAGGAATTGATACATTGTTAGTTCATTCTGGTGTCACAACAGCAGAGCATTTAGCCACTTATGAGCAAAAACCTACATATTCCGTTAACAGTCTTTCTGAGTGGGAATAACAAAAAAGGAAGAAGCACTTAGTGTGTTCTTCCTTTTTTATTTTCATCTATTTTTCACCCCTGACACTATGTGCCAGCCTGCTTGATGCTGCCGCAGCAATAGCACCAACTATATCATCTAAAAAAGTATGACATTTCCCTGTCGATTTATCATTAAGCTTCTTAAGGATGCCAGGTTTTAATTTATCTACATATCCGTAATTAGTAAAGCCGATTGAGCCATATACATTTACGATGGAAAAGCTCAGTACTTCGTCAACGCCGTAAAGACTTTCATCACTTTCGATAATGGCTTGAAGCGGTGCCTCGAGCATTTTCTTTTCTGCAAGCACATCTAATTGTATGCCAGTTAACAAGGCATTTTGTACTTCCCTTTTGGACAATACACGCTCTACATTATGGATACATTCAGCCATTTCTAAATTCTCGTGATATTTTTCCTGTAATAAATAAACTAGTTCTCCAATATCTTCTATGGTAACTCCGCGCTCGTGAAGCCATTTTCTCGCTGTTTTTTCTGTAATATCTGACATATTATCACCTTTTCTAATTGTATTCACTATCTAAACACAGTGGTCATCATTGCTTACTATGCCAATATTGGCTGTACGCTTTACCGAGCATTGCGTAAAAGGCAGGCTGTGATAATAGCTGTATACTTGTTAGTATATGTAGGACTTCTATAAAGGTATGTGTCATTCTTTACTGAAAATTTCTTTAGCAACAGGTTATAAAAGAAAAAACTCAAGATTATCACTTAACGACATATATTTTCTTATAAGGTGTTTTGCAGATTCGTTCTTTGAAAAGGAGGAGTATGATGATTCGGAAAATCTTACACAGTCATTATGGCGTAGAGGTCACAGATGAAATGAGGTTTGGTCACTATGAAGCCTGCAGAAAGGATGGCAAGCTGTATACGCTTATACCAGTAGACAACAAAGAGGATGAAGAGATATTAGAGCTTCATGAGCTTGTAAATCATATGACAAATTTGGGTGATTACAGAGTTGGGACATTTCTGGAATCAAAGGATGGCAATATTAGAGAAGAGGTGGAAGGACAGGCGTACTGTATTATGCTGAATGAGCATGTTCAGCCTTTTCAATCAAAGCAATTAGGAAGGAAATTAGGAAAGTTTCATTATCGGGGCAGATCGGTCCAATTTGGTGTCGAGAAAATTTCGCGAATGGGACAATGGAAAGGTTTGTGGGAAAAGAGGATTGACCAGATGGAGGCCTTTTGGAATACAAAGATGTACCAGGAACCTGAAAGCGAATTTGATAAACTGTTTCTCGAGGCATTTCCATATTATATGGGAGTTTCTGAAAATGCGATTCAGTATTTGGTCGATACAGAGCTTGATGATGAACCTTCACCGATTGACAGCGGGACGATTTGCCATAACCGTTTCATGAAATCAACATGGATGGGAGAGTATTATGTAAAGAATCCATTTGATTGGGTATTCGATCATTGCGGCAGAGATTTAGCAGAATGGACAAGAGAAAGATATTTTCTTAATATTAAAACCTATTATCGGGATGTTCGAAATTTTTACAATGACTATCAAAGCATTGCACCATTAAGCCCGTTTTCCTGGAGGCTGATCTATGCGAGATTGCTGTTTCCTCTTCATTTTGTGGAGTGTGTCGAAAATTATTATTCAAGCTCAAGTGAGGCACAACGGCATTATTTAGAGGATCAATTAAAGAAATATTTAAATCAGTCAAAGGATTCAGAGGAGTTCCTGCGCGTTTTTTTTGAGATGGTTGAAGCACCTGTCAAAAAATCAAAAATCCCCACATTAAGCTGGCTTTATTAACCTTCCTTTTTATACAATTACCCTTTCCCCGGCTCGCTTTCTAGCCGGGTATTCTTGTCCAAAATAGTTCCCCTTTTTCTTACAAATTACTTTATAATAGAAAAAACAGTAAAATGACAAAAATAAGAGTTGAATAAATTTTCAAAGAATATATAATTCACCTCTTGTAAAAAATCAGATCTAACACTATAATGTCTACTATACAAAGACAGTTGTTTTTTTAAAGAGAACATCTTAGGGGGAATAGCAAATTGGAGACAATATCAATTGGACTGCTTGGATTGGGCACTGTCGGCACAGGTGTTGTAAAAATCATAGAAAATCACCAAGATAAAATCATGCACCAAATCGGCTGTCCCGTCAAAGTAAAAAAGATACTTGTAAAAAATATAGATAAAGACCGGGATGTATCCATTGCAACTGACATGTTAACAACAAATCCAGATGAGATTCTGAATGATCCAGAAATAGATGTGATTATTGAAGTGATGGGCGGCGTAGAGGAGACAAAAGAAAGGCTGCTCCAAGCCCTTAAAAATCGCAAGCACGTTGTAACAGCTAACAAGGATTTAATGGCTGTTTACGGGGCGCGCCTCTTACAAGTTGCCTCAGAAAATAATTGTGATTTATTCTACGAAGCAAGCGTTGCTGGCGGGATTCCTATCATTCGAGGACTTGTCGATGGCCTAGCATCAGACCACATTACGAAACTGATGGGAATCGTGAATGGAACGACAAACTTTATTTTGACAAAAATGACTAAGCAAGGAAAAGCGTACGACGAAGTCTTGGAAGAAGCACAACGACTCGGATTCGCCGAAAGCGATCCGACATCTGACGTGGAAGGTCTTGATGCAGCTCGGAAAATGACGATATTGGCTACATTAGGCTTTTCTATGAACATCAGCCTTGAAGATGTGAAGGTTGAGGGGATTACTCAGGTCACGGAAGAAGACATTCAGTATGGCAAGCAGCTTGGCTATACGATGAAATTGATTGGTTTTGCCCATAGACAGGACGGAAAAGTAGAAGTGAGCGTTCAGCCAGCCTTCTTAATTGACAGTCACCCGCTAGCGGCAGTCAACAATGAATTTAATGCTGTTTATGTATACGGTGAAGCAGTAGGAGAAACGATGTTTTACGGGCCTGGTGCCGGCAGCATGCCGACAGCAACTGCAGTCGTTTCTGATTTAGTGAATGTCCTAAAAAACATGAGATTGGGTGTAAACGGAAAAACCGCTATTACACCACAATTTAAAAAGAACTTGAAGAAACCGGACGAAATGTACTCCAAATACTTCCTTCGTCTGCAAGTAGAAGATGCAGTAGGTGTATTTGCTGAAATTACATCAATCTTCTCCAAAAATGGTGTGAGCTTTGAAAAGATTCTGCAATTGCCTGTAAAAGAAAAAGGCATGGCAGAAATAGTCTTAATTACGCATCATGCATCCTTGTTAAACTATGAAAATATACTAATTCAATTAAGAGACTTATCATCTGTCCGTACAGTAAAAAGCTCTTACCGTGTAGAAGGAGGAACTAAGTAATGAGATGGAAAGGCCTGCTTGAAGAATATAAAAATTATTTGCCAATTAACGATAACACACCAAGTCTGACTTTAAATGAGGGTAACACTCCTTTAATAAAGCTTGAACAGCTTTCAGAGGAATGGGGAGTAGAGCTGTATGTAAAAACAGAAGGTACAAACCCGACTGGTTCATTTAAAGACAGAGGCATGGTGATGGCTGTCGCTAAAGCTAAGGAGGAAGGCAATTCCACTGTTATTTGCGCCTCTACTGGAAATACATCGGCTGCAGCTGCAGCATATGCAGCTCGTGCAGGCATGCGCTGTATCGTTGTAATTCCAGAAGGTAAAATTGCGATGGGTAAACTAGCTCAAGCTGTTATGTACGGTGCTGAGATTATATCGATTGAAGGAAACTTTGACCAAGCATTGCAAATGGTTCGGAAAATCAGCGAAACAGAACCAGTTGCGCTAGTGAATTCTGTCAATCCATACAGATTAGAAGGCCAGAAAACAGCTGCATTTGAAGTTTGTGACCAGCTTGGCACAGCACCTGATATCTTGGCAATTCCAGTCGGAAATGCAGGCAATATTAGCGCCTACTGGAAAGGCTTTAAGGAATATAACGAAGCAAAACAAACAGGACTGCCAAAGATTCATGGATTTGAAGCAGCAGGAGCAGCAGCAATCGTCCATAATCGTGTGTTTGAAAATCCGGAAACAATCGCAACAGCAATTCGCATTGGAAATCCGGCGAGCTGGAAGCTGGCTGTACAAGCCCAGCAGGAATCAGAAGGTATTATTGATGAAGTAACAGATGAAGAAATCATCGCTGCTTACCGTACGATTGCAGCTAAAGAAGGCGTATTTGCAGAACCTGGTTCTTGTGCTTCTATCGCTGGAGTTTACAAGCATTTGCAAAGCGGTAAGATTGCTAAAGGCAGCAAGATCGTTGCTGTACTGACAGGAAATGGCTTAAAAGATCCGAACACAGCTATAGATGTAAGTCCAATTAAGCCTGTTGTTCTGCCGAACGATGAGAAGGCAGTGGCGGCTCATATTAAGGGAGTCGTTCATATATGATGGAAAGTGAGATGCTTCAAATCAAGGTTCCAGCAAGTACGGCAAATCTTGGACCGGGATTTGACAGCCTTGGCATGGCTCTGAGCCTATATTTGATTGTGGAAGCTTCTCCAGCAGAAAAATGGGAGGTAATACCGCTCTCAGAAAAATTGAAGACTTTTCCGTCAGATGAAAGCAACTTTATCATCGCAACAGCTATACAAGTAGCCAAAAGCTACAATAAAGAATTGCCGCCTTGCAGGGTAAGCGTTTCAAGCGAAATTCCGCTGGCTAGAGGTCTCGGTTCTAGTGCGTCGGCAATTGTTGCTGCAATAGAGCTTGCCGATTCCTTAGGTGAGCTTCAATTGACAGAGGAAGAGAAATTTACCATCGCAACCAATATGGAAGGGCATCCGGATAATGTCGGTGCAAGCATATTTGGCGGCCTTGTGGTTGGATGTCAGCTTGGAAGCGAGGCAGATGTGGAAGTAATCCATTCAGTAGAATTGGAATTGCTGGCGGTTATACCGAATGAAGAGCTTCTTACGAAATCAGCAAGAGATGTGCTCCCTAAATCGATGCCATTTGCAGAAGCAGTTGCAGCAGGTGCTGTTTCCAATCTTCTTGTGGCCGCATTGCTGACAGGCAACAACAAGCTTGCCGGCAAGATGATGGCGCTGGACAAATATCATCAGCCGTATCGAAAGGAGCTTGTCCCGCATCTGGAGATAATAGAACAGCATGCTCAGAAATTAGGGGCATACGGTGTCGCCTTAAGCGGTGCAGGTCCAACAGTCTTATGTTTCATTGAAACAGGGAAGACAGAAGCGGTTGCCGCTGGACTGAAGGAGCTTTTGCCTGATATGAATTATCTTCCCGTGCAAATTGATAAGAATGGTGTGGAAGTAAAAGGGAAAGCATACAGCAATATATAAAAAGGGCAGCCATTGGCTGCCCTTTTTAGCTATTAAAGTTTGTATTAGAATACTTGCTCTACTTCATATACCCCTGGAACTTCTTCCAAAAGAGCGCGCTCAATACCAGCTTTTAGCGTGATTGTCGAACTTGGGCAGCTTCCGCAAGCTCCAAGCAAACGCAATTTTACGATGCCGTCTTCCACATCTACCAATTCACAATCCCCACCATCTCTAAGAAGGAATGGGCGTAATTTATCTAGTACTTCCTGTACTTGTTCTCTCATTTCTAATTCTGCCATTCATATCGACTCCTTTCCTATAATTTATTATAATCACATTAAAGAGAAAAATCTATTCTAGAAACATGAAAACACCTAAACATTATTTCATATTGCATTGTCTCTTCCTGAGACAATAATGTCAACACTTCAATGAGTGAATTAAACAGGAAAGAGAGGAAGAAAAATGAAAAGAGAATTAGAAATAAGCATTTACGGTGCAGAACAAATTTGTGCGAGCTGTGTGAATCTCCCTTCTTCAAAGGATACATATGAGTGGCTGCAGGCTGCTCTTAAAAGGAAATTCCCTGATCAAGATTTCAAGATTCATTATTATGATATCTTTGAAGCTAATTATGATGAGGATAAAAACGCCTTTTGTAAAAGGGTCATTGAAGAAGATTTATTCTATCCAGTTGTCGTAATTGACGATGAAATAATTGGTGAAGGCAATCCGAAGCTGAAACGGATTTATGAGGAGTTTGAAAGGTACGGATACAATAGCGCACAATAATCCAAAGAAAACAGGCTGAAGAGATGTTGTCTCGTCAGCCTCAAAAGGCTCAAAGCCTCATCACTTCAGCCGCGATTTTTGGGCTGAATGAAGTAACTTTTTTTTTTATTTTTATCTTTCCATAATACCCCGTGCTTTAAAATTCTCGGAATACGGCCAGTCAATGCAGTGTTGGCAATAAGCCCAAATCCATGCTTTTTTCCAAGTGAGCCCAGCACCCCTTTCAGTTTCAGCGTTGGAAAGGAAGGAAGTCTCTCTCCTTTCCAACGGGCAATCAAAACGGCAGCTATTTGCACAGCCTGTTTTTCTGCGAGCTGGGCGCTCGGTGGCAGGCCAAGACTCGCGCAGTCTCCAACTACAAATACTTTGTCATCATCAGGCAAGTGATGATGATCGGTGAGAAGTATTCGCCCTTTTTTATCTTTGTCTGCCGCAAGATCGAGAACTATTTTGTTCGGCTTGACGCCAGCAGTCCAAACAATGCAGTCAAAGGGATAAGGCTCTCCATTATTGTATACCGTATTCTCTTCAATTAAGGTAATAGTGGAATTTTTGATTATTTCCACATTTCGTTCTCCAAACCACTTCTCCACATAATCGCTTACCTTCGAAGGATATGATGAAAGGATTGTATCTCCCCGGTCAAACAAGGTAACATGCAAATCTTGGCGGCTCTCCGCAATTTCAGAGGCGAGCTCCACCCCGCTTAAGCCTCCGCCGATGATAGCAACCCTTGATTCCTCCGCCAATAGATTAAGCTCTGAGTAAGTCATCTGTGAGCGGCTTCTCGTTTGAATGCTGTGTGTAAACTTATCGGCTCCTGTTATGCCATGATAGTTATCCTCGCAGCCTAAGCCAATAACTAAATCATCGTAAACGATGCTTTCTCCATTTACGAGATTCACTTTATGTGATGGTAAATCAATACTTGCTACTTCTGCATTTAGAATGGAAACTTGGGGATGTTTAGGAAAGGGAATCCTAATATGCTCATCTGTGACGGTGCCTGCGGCTAGAGCATAGTATTCTGTCTTTAAAAAATGGTAAGGGGCTCTATCAATAAGGATAACCATTATGTTATATGGCAGATTAGAAATCAGGCGGGACAACAGCATCATGCCGCCATAGCCGCCTCCAAGTATAATTAGTTTTTTCATAAAACCTCCCTAAAAAGGACATTCATATTGTATTTGAACAAAGGTTGTTAATATATACAACTTTTTCGAAGCATTTTATCCTTAACTATTTTTAAGTATATTATGAGGATTAGGCGGTTTATTCTTAATTGAAGAAGAAATAACAAACATACTGTTAAGCTTGATAAATAAAATAAAAAAAGTTAGTATATGTGTTATTGAAGAGGTGATTATATTGTTTAAACCGATTATTGAATTTTGTTTAAGCAATCTAGCATCCGGGGCAGAACCGGCAAAGCTCCAATTAGAGCAGGATGATAAACTGGATGTAATAGATTATGGCTGTTTAGGCATGTGCGGACAGTGCGGGGAATCTTTATTTGCCCTTGTAGACGGAGAAATGGTGACAGGTGAAACACCTGAAGAGCTTGTTCAGAATGTGTACAAGCATATAGAAGAAAATCCGATGTTTTAAATAGAAGGAACACAGACAAAGCAGGCGAAACTCGCCTGCTTTTAAGCTTTTTGCAGCTCTCTGATTTTTAGCCAGCCATCTTTTGCGAGACTGATAATATTTTTTTCAATCGTTTTGCTTTGCTGTTCGATTACTTTTGAGAAATACTTAACAGCTTGTTCTGTTTTTGTTGTTCTTCTGCAAAGCTCACCTGCTAAATATAGTGTCTTTATTTCAGAAACTTGAGTTCCTCTGAAGTCTCCGGTTGAATAAGACAGCTCGTATTCAGATAACGCCAGCTTCATGAAGCGAGTTTCCTCGTTTACGTCCTCCAGCATTCGATAAAGCCATGCCAGTCTTATGTATAAACCAGCTATCAAAATATGCTTCTCATGTCTTAGAATCCCAGCATATGCAGCAAGTTTATATGTTTTTACACTGTCTCTTATCGTTCTGCTTTCTCCAAAGTTTTGCGGATTCCATTGGCTTGAAATCTTTTCTGTTAAGATTGCTTTTTCTGCTTCATTTAAACGGACCTCTGCTTGATCTGCGAACGCAAAACCGCATGCAGGACAGACATTGACATAATAAAGAAGCGGATTATGTTCTTCATAGTATGGAAAAAAGTCAGAATCAAACCCTTTTGCTTTAATAAATCGGGAACGCAGCTTCTTTGTTGTAAAAGAGGTGGTACATAATGGACATAGACAATTTTTATCATAAAGAGGTTCAATGGTGGTCATTTTCTCATACCTCTCCAAAAATAATTTAGTTAATTTATACTACTATTATACATAACATTAAGGATAATTACCTATTAAAGTAACGATTATTTAAAAAATTAATAATATTATCAAATAACAGTTGTCATGCTTCTGCAATTAATTGGTATATATTTGGTGAGTTGCACAAGTTGAGTAGTTTTGTCGCGAGGTATATAATATAAGGAAGAAGAAACATCAGAAAGGGAGGATTTATTATGACAGAAGAAGTACTTCATATTACAGATGCGGCAGCATTACAAATTAAAGAAATGATGAAAGACAACGAAGAGGAAGGCTCTTATCTTAGGGTTGCAATCAGAGGAGGAGGCTGCAGCGGACTTTCTTACGGGATGGGCTTTGCACCTGAAAAAGAAGAAAATGATTATGTAACAGAGCAGCACGGTATTCAAGTGCTTGTTGATAAGAATGACACAGCCATCTTAAAAGGCACAAAAATTGATTATAAACAATCTTTAATGGGCGGCGGTTTCACAATCGACAACCCGAACGCCATCGCATCTTGCGGATGCGGTTCCTCTTTCCGCACAGCAGTTAACGCAGGTACGCCTGAAGAGTGCTAAACAAAAACTGCCTTTTCCGAATGGAAGAGGCAGTTTTTTTCTCTTTTAAATCTCCTCTTAAAATATGTAAAATACCTAAAAAAGAGTGCAGAAAAAGATAAATAGGCGGCTGTTAACCAAATTATACTAGTGAAAAACCGGGATTTTATAGCAATTTTTGTTAATTTACTAGGTAAATGGCTTCTCTTTTAAACTATTTGTGAATAATTGTTTCCATTTTGGGAAATGAATAGTTTTGGAGGAGTTGAAAAATATGACAAGTAAAAAAATTTTTAGAAGGGTCGGAATGACCTTACTTTTCATTGCAGCACTACTAACAACATTTCAATCCATTTCAGGAGTACAAGCGAGCTCATTCCATCTTTCAGACAGTAATGAAACAGAGGATGATTCTTATTTAGATCATACATTTAAAAAGATTGGATTTGGAATTAAGAATTTGAAGGAAGCTTTTGCAGCAAGCACACAAATATCTTCTAGTACAGAGGTAACAGGCAATCCGCCTTTGCTTGAAGAAAGAGATTGGTCCCAATATCCAAAGAAACAAGTTGTGGCTACTGGTTATACGGCTGGCTTTGAATCAACAGGAAAAAACCCTAGTCATCCGTCATTTGGCATCACCTATTCTGGTGTAAAGGTGAAGCGTGATTTATACAGCACGATTGCTGCAGATATAAGTGTATTCCCAATCGGGACCGTGCTATTTATCCCAGGCTATGGATTTGGAGTTGTTGCAGACACTGGCTCTGCCATCAAAGGGAATAAGCTTGATTTATACTATGAAACAGTAGACGACGTATATAGCCAATGGGGCAAGAAAACAGTAGACGTATACATAGTGGAAATGGGCAAAGGGAAACTGACAGAGAAAACATTAACAGCGTTTAATGAAGCGAAATCTATGCAGGTTTTCCGCCAGCAATACACAAGTGCAGAAAGCAAATAAAAAAAAGTTCCACAGGAGATTTCTCCGTGGAACTTTTTTTAGTGAAAAATTAAATCGAGAATGAGTGTTAAAGCTATCCCGGTAAGTCCTCCAAAGAAAACCTCAATCGGCTTATGTCCGAGGAGCTCTTTCAACTGCTTTCTCTTTTGCTGTTCAGGCTTTTGCTGCCAGCCCTTAGCATCATCTACAAATTTATTGAAATCATCCACCAGCTGATTCAGCACTATTGCTTGTTCCCCAGCCTGCCGTCTAACACCAGTTGCATCGAACATAGTAATGATCGCAAAGATAGCTGACACGGCGAAAATCGGGGAATCAGCGCCAGTTTCTAAGGCAACGCCTGTTGAGAGTGCTGTTACTGCAGCTGAATGAGAACTTGGCATGCCTCCTGTGCTTGTAAGCAAGGACCAGTCAATTTTTTTTGTAACAAAAAAAGTAATTGGGACCTTAACAAACTGAGCGAAGAAAATTGCTGCAAGACTTGCTAAAAAAGGAAAATTGATAAGCAGATCCAAAAAAATCACCTCAAGGTTATGTATTCTCTCTAAAATAAAACACTACCCGTATTGCAGCAAATTAAATCTTTTTGAAAAGCAAGTCCTTCCAATCCAATAATAAAAGTCAATAATTATGGAAATAGTGTTAATTGAAAGATATTGCTTTCTCTTATTATAACATAACCAAATTACTGGAGTTCTACTTAAAAAGCAATATTATCTTGGGAAGAAAATTAATTAGCTATACGAAATATCTCGCAGTCCGCTATAATAGAAAAGAAGCAGCAACAGAATGGAGGAAGAAAAATATATGTTTAACTTTAAACAAGAATGGAACTTTACAGATAAATTAGAATGTATAGTAATTGGATTGTTTGAAAAGTCTATTAAACTGGAAGGTAAATTAGCAGAGCTTGATGAAGTCTTTGGAGGAGAATTAACTAATCTGCTGAAGGAAAACGATCTGTCTGCAAAGAAAAAACACATACATATTGTGCATACATTCGGTAAAATTGGCGCAAAAAGAATTGTTTTTGCTGGGTTAGGAAAACAAAAGGAGCTTACCTTCCATGAAGTGCAGGAAATTTATGGAGCTGTATTTCAAGAGCTTTCTAAAGCTAAGTATCAGCAAGCAGCCGTTTTTGTAGAATCCTTTGTGACGGAAACTCTAGATGCTCTTGACAATTCCCATGCATTAGCAGAAGCATTAGCATTGTCTACATACGAGTTTGAAGGCTATAAGCAAAAATCCAATGAGCCAGAGAAAAAGATTGAGGAAGTAATTCTCTACAGCGCAACAGACGAAGAAGAAGTACGTGCTGCTGCAATTGTAGGCTATACATACGGAAAGGGAACTAACTCTGCGAGAACACTTGTCAACCTGCCTGGTAACATGCTGACAGCTACTGATATGGCTGAGTATGCAAAGCAGCTTGGAGAAAAATACAGCTTTGAGGTTGAGATTCTGGAGAAGGAGGATATGCTCAAGCTTGGAATGGGAGCTATTCTTGCAGTGAATCAAGGCTCGACCGAACCGCCAAAAATGATTGTCCTTAAGTATCAGGGCAAAGAAGAATGGACAGATGTAATCGGTCTTGTAGGAAAAGGAGTCACCTTTGATACGGGCGGTTATTCTATCAAGCCGAAGGACGGGATTGTCGGCATGAAAACAGATATGGGCGGTGCGGCTGCTGTTCTTGGCGCAATGGAAATCATTGGAGAGCTTAAGCCAGAACAAAATGTAGTTGCTGTCATTGCTTCAACAGATAATATGATCAGCGGTTCTGCTTTTAAGCCAGATGACGTTATCACTTCGATGAGCGGCAAAACTATTGAAGTATTAAATACAGACGCAGAGGGCCGTCTCGTGCTTGCTGATGCTGTCACATATGCGAAGCAACACGGTGCAGGTTATTTAGTGGATGTAGCAACATTAACTGGCGGTGTGATTGTTGCACTAGGTATGGAAACAACTGGTGCAATGACAAATGATGAAGCTCTGTTTGAACAAGTGCTAGAAGCATCTTATGAAGCAGGAGAGCCTATTTGGAGACTGCCTATATTTGAAAGCCATAAGAAAAGAGTCAGAAACAGCCCGGTTGCTGATTTGAACAATTCTCCTGGACGAGAAGGACATGCCATTGTGGCAGGTGCTTTTATTGGTGAGTTTGCAGAAGGAACACCATGGGTACATCTTGATATTGCCGGTACTTCTTATACAAATAACAGCTCAGAACTGCAGAAAGCAGGAGCAACAGGTGTTATGACAAGAACATTAGCGCTATTGATTGAAAGATTTAATCAAGAGGGATAAAAAATATTAAAAGAGCTGCATCCAAAGGGATGCAGCTTTTTAGCATTTTAACAATCATCATCAACTGGAGTGCAATGGTTGAGTAGCCAATCCTCCATTGGGAAAGGCATAGATTTATTGGCAACTAACGATGCATGCCCGCCTTCAAACAGGATGAATGTCTTGTCTTCACTTCCCACAAGATCCATGATCGGCTCGCACAATTCACTCGGAACAAGGGGATCATATTTGGTTGAAAAAACAAGCAGGTTGCAAGTAATATTCCGAAAATCAACAGGAATTCCGTTAACTTCTAAACCGCCTTCAACAATCTTGTTATCGCGGACATAGTCGTTCATGAGCTGGTTAAAGGCTTTGCCAGGGAGCGGGATATGATCAAGCGTCCATTTGTTCATCCGCAGCCATTTTTCCCGGTATTTTGGATCATCACTGCGGTTTAATAATGCCAGATAGTGACTGTATGATACAGGAGCAACGATAAGCCTTGTTCCGTATTTAATGAAATCAGGCGGTACCATTCCAATGGTATCAATAAAATCATCTACTTTCACTTCCTCGTCGCGCAAGGCTTTCTGCCATTTGTCAAAGATAGGAAATTGGCAGAAGTCAATCGGAGATACAGCTAAAATAAGGTTTTTTATTTTTTGATCGGTAATAGCTGCAAAAACGGTTGCCAATGTCCCTCCAAGGCAAAAGCCAATAACTGTCATCTCGTTTGTGCAAGCATGGCGCAGTGCTCTTGTGTATGCTTTTTCAATATACTTCGTAATATAGTCATCAATTGTAGTATTGCGATCTTCGAAACCTGGAGTGCCAAAGTCAATTAAATAGGTGTCATATCCGGCATTTGTAAATGCCTCAATCAGACTGAGTGATGGAGCTAAATCTAAAATATATGCTTTGTTAACGACAGAATATATCAAGAAAATCGGTTCTTTAAACTTTCTATGTTTAGAAGGATAATACCAGAGGGTTGCTTTGTTTTTCTTCCAGATTGGATATTTCTCAGAGAGGCCGACAGGTATTTCATCCTCCGAAAGTGCATCCAAAAAATGAGAGAATCGTTTTAAAACCATATCAGTTCACCTTGTAAGGATCAACAGAAGGTGTTTCCGTTATAATCAGCTGCTCTTTTTGTTCGGCCATTTTTTGTTTAACTTGCAGCATCTCTTGTTGAAGTGTGGCAATCTCCTCTTCTTGTTTGGCAATTTCTTCACTTAAGCTTGCAGAAAGTGGAGCATCCATTGATTCATGATTGCTTAATGCAATCTTTGCGACAAGCTCTTTCATTTCATGAAGCATTTTTGTAATTTGATAAAGCTGGTCGTCAATATTGTCGATTTTTTCTTCTGATTGCAGGATAAGCTGTGTGGCATTAGACAGGTCTGTCTTAGTAGGAAAATTTAAAACAGCAGCTGTTTGTTCTGTATATTGTTGAAGTTTTTTTATCTTTTTTGTAAGGGCATTTGTTTGTGTTTTTGCAACATTGATTAATGAATAATGGTTGAGCTGATTTTGAATCATATTGTTAATTTTAAACTGAAGGAAGGTTCCTCCCTTTTTGAGTAAATCATATACATCTAATGTAACCTGACCCATTTGTTAACATCCTTTCTTTTTCAAATATCAGATTTGTCACACCCTTGCAAAGCTTAGAGCATGGATGACAAACCGCCATCTATGGCAATAGTCTGTCCTGTTATATAGTCCGAACCTATGCCTGCCAATAATAGTGTCAACCCTTTTAAGTCACTGGAGTCGCCGACTCTATGTGCTGGAATCTTCATCAATAGCTGTTTTTCATGTTTCTCTAATACAGAAGTGATTTTTGTTGGGAAAAAGCCCGGAGCAATTGCATTGACTTGGATATTATACGGAGCTAGTTTTACTGCTAGTTCTTTAGTTAGAGTTATAATCGCACCTTTGCTCGTATTATAGGCAATTGCATCTAAGAAAAGAGGGTGTGTGCCGAAGTTAGCTGTAACAGAGGAGATGTTGATAATTTTTCCGCTTTTTTGCTGCAGCATTTTTTTGGCAGCAGCTTGGGAAAACATAAAGGTTCCTTTAACATTTACATCCATCACTTTGTCCCATTTATCTTCCGGATAATCTAATGTAGGTGCTATCCAGGAAGTGCCGCTGTTGTTAACAAGAATGTCTATGGAGCCAAACTGTTCTTCAGTTTTTGCGATAACCTGATCGATATCCTTTTGATTGGAAACATCACAAGAAAGTGCCAATGCCTGTATACCTTTTTCTTTAAGAAACTCGACTGTTTCACTGCTGTTGCTTAGCTTTCTTGAGCAAATAACAATGTTGGCACCTGCTTCGCCTAATGCAGCGGCCATCTCTTTGCCTAACCCTCGTCCCCCGCCTGTTACAATAGCTGTTTTGCCTGTTAGATCAAACAACTCATTCATCTCTATGCCCTTGCCTCCTGTAGTTCAAGTTTTTTCCCTATAGTATAAACAAGCAGTGGGTGAAAGGTGCGAAAAATAATGATAATCCCCAAGCCTATTAAGGGAGAATTTTTACAGGGAAGGCGGCTGCCCAGTCCAAAAGAGGGACAGATGCATATGTAATAGAGTATACTGCTACAAATAAAGAAGAGGAGGCAATGCGTGCATATGTATGGATATAGATATCGTCCTCAAGATTCAAGAATTTTCTTTGGAGCACCATTAGTTGGTGGATTAATAGGTGGATTAGTAGGAGGAGCAGTCGGAGGTGCGCTAGTTAGACCAAGACCTTATTTTTATGGACCGCCAGTCCCTTATGGACCGGTTCCATATGGTCCAGCTCCGTACGGCCCATACCCTTATTATTAAAAGTATTTTCCCGCATTATTTGTATGCGGGAGTTTTTTTTTATTATTCACTCCAGCGCAGCTTCAATGTTAAATAACAGCATGGAGGAGCATTCTTATTGTCAAAATCAAGTGTGATTCCATCCGGATTATATTTAATTTTTGGGAGGTTTTTTATTCCGCTTGTGCGAAGTAATTCATTTACAGCGCTGGAATTGGAGGCTTGAGCTGCTTGCATAACTCTTCTTGCATAATCTCTTGATTGGAATCTTGTTATAAGTGTATTTGCATCTGTTAACAGGGCCATGCTGCTTTGCGCACTTTTAACAAACTGATCTGGCTTTACTTCCGGAAGCTGACGAATGGGATAAGGATAATGCAAATATGGGTGAATGGGAATTGGCTGATAAGGATAAACACGATGAGAAGGTCTTAACATATTATTCACTCCAATCGGTTTCTGTTAGTGGCTACTTTATCGTATTCCTATCCAGTTTTTCATATGTACACTTTAGGCACTTTTATGTCCTTTGGCGTAATAAAAAAAGCACTAGGCGAAACGAAAAGCCGCTTCGCGCTAATGCATAAATTCATTACTTGTTGCGGTGCTCCACTAAATCAATCGCTCCTAATACAATATGTGCTAAGCCAAAGCCAAACACCGTATTGGAAACCATAGAGTCGATTTTGCGGTTCTGCTTCATTACAAGGCCAGCTGTAGTTACTGCAGTACCTAAAACAGTCGGAATTAAACCTTCACGAATATTTTCCATTTAGCTTCACCCCAGTTATAATTTGCCCCTTCTTGTAGGACAATAATAGTATGTGCTTAAACCCCCTTTATTAAGCCCTGTATTGGATTGGTACATATTGTTTTTAAAGCTTCATTAAAATTGTTCATACTTTGTGTATTAACCAATATGTAAGGAAAAAATAGAGAGGAGTAAGCTTTTAGAAAGATGGATTTTTGCTTAATAAGGCATTTCCTAATACAATAAGAGCTATATCTTTATTACCAATGTTTAGCATAAGGAGTTATTAAAGGAATTAGATGAATACATATCTGACTAGTTACTTTCCGCTTTTTTCTATCAGTTTTTTTAGCTTATCTTTTGCAATCCGCATCCAGTCAACAGTGATTGACCTTTTTAAAAGGCTGGGGATGTATGAGGGTTTGTTGGAATTTTTCTCAGAGACAGGGATTAGGCTTGCATTGCTGCTGTTTTTTTGCGTGTTTATTTTTATGGCGTTATCTGCACTTAAACTGATTGCAGACACTTTAAATGGGTTATCGTTATTGTTTTTTTCCATTGATTCAAAAGGGGACAGCTTAATCAAAACAAGGAAAGGAAGCTTCATTTATTTTTGCGGCAGTATTCTCTCCTTGTTCGGTGTATACAGCTATATTATTCTTCTTGCTATCTTTGTCGTGACGACACTTGTTTACTTTGTTTATTTCGTTAACTCTGCAAGCGGCAGTCTGAATTTTAGCGGAATCATTTTTTATATTTTCTTTCAAGTATTAACATGGGCTGTCATGATTACAGGATTTCTGTTATTATGTATCAAGCTATATAACGCTATTATTGGCAGCTTGCCAATCTAAAAAAGCACCTGTCCATTTTTTGAACAGGTGCTTTTTTATGGTATCAATATCTTTTTCCAAATAGAAAGATGGGGAGCATTGCTTTCAATGCTTTTCAAATTGGTTGGGGCATCCTTTCCGACCCAAACACCAACAGTTAAATCATTAGATAAACCGACCATCCAATAATCTTTATAATCATTTGTAGTACCAGTTTTTCCTCCCAGATAAGGAGCTTGAAAATTTGCCTTCTTTGCTGTTCCGGATGTCACTGTGTGTTTTAGCAAGGTTCTCATCTTGTCATTCGTCGCTTTATTCCAGACCGTTTCCTCTGCTTCCTTCCATTCATAAAGCAGATTGCCGTCAGCATCTGTTACGGACGTGATGGCATGTGAGCTTTTAAAGCTGCCGTTATTTCCAAAGACAGTATAAGCATTCGTCATCTCAAGCGGAGACATACCAACTGTGAATCCACCGATAGCGGAGGACAGATGAACATCCTCTTCTGTCACCTTTTTAAAAGGAAAATGAGCTAAATAGCTGAAAGCAGTTTTTAGTCCAATACTATCTGCAAGCCTGACAGCAGGTGTATTATAGGAATGAATAAAAGCTTGATCTAATGTGACATTTCCATAGTCTTGACCACTGTAATTTTGCGGGCAATAACCGTCTTTGCAAAAAGCATCCGCATTAACGGTGGATTTAACTCCTTTACCTGTTTCCTGCAGATAAGGTCCATACACAAGAAGCGGCTTGATAGCAGAACCAGGCTGGCGATATGCTTGATAGCTCCGGTTAAACTCATATTTTTTATAGTTCTTCCCGCCAACAAGTGCGCCTATTGTATGGCTCTTGTGATCGATGACAACTGCTGCTGCTTCTACATCTGTTGTTATCAGGGAGCTTTTCACTGCTTTTACCGCTTTCTCCTGCAAGCTGCGGTCCATTCCTGTATGAATAATAACGCCACTTTCAAGGAGCTTCTGAACTTCAGCATCCAGCTCTTTGCTGAGAATTTCCTTTTCCTTGTCATTTGCTTTTGTTATTTTTTTAGCATAACCTTTTTCTTCAGAAACGAGTGCTCGTAATTCATCCTCCACATATGAGACATAGTCTGGATAAAAATCTGTTTTCTTTTGCACGTGAAGTGTTATTTTTTCATTTGTCATCTTTTTAGCTTCACTGCTGGATATTTTACCCTCTTTTTCCATTAAGGATATTAACCGTTCTTGTCTCTTTTTTGTTTGCTCAAAATGTTTAAGCGGATCATATATAGTTGGATTATTAGGGATGCTTGCCAAAAAAGACAGTTCTGCTTTGGACAAGTCACTCAATTTGCTGCTGAAGTAATAATTCGCTGCTGCTTCAATGCCATACATATTATTGGCAAAATAAACGGCATTAATATATTGAGTAAGAATTTCTGCTTTTGACCACTTTCTTTCAAGCTCATAAGCGTATAGAAGCTCTTTTAGTTTTCGATTGTAGGTTTTATCGTAAGATTGAAACATATTCCGGGCTAACTGCTGGGTAATAGTACTCCCGCCTTGTTCAATAGTATCTGATTCAGCATTGGTCAAGAGAGCCCTCCCGATTGCCGGCAGATCAAAGCCAGCATGTTCATAAAAATGCTGATCCTCTGATAAGATGAACAAATCTTTCACATATTGGGGGATTTCTTCATTTATCAAGTTTTTTCGTATCCCTGCTTGCGGGCTGATTTCTGATATACTTCTTCCACTATTATCCAAAATGTAGCTAGATTGAGCGAGTGTCATGGAAGAGACTGGTATATTGTCGTCCAAAAATTGATGGAAGCTGACATATTTCTTTTTTTCTGCTGCTGTAAAATAAAGAACAGCTACTAAAGCAATTAGCATTATTACTATAAAGGAAACCCCAAGTTTTTTTCGCATTAATTTTCCCTCATTACTTAAAATCCGTTAATAAAAGCATAAAGGATTTTTTATAAATATGCATGAAGTATTTTGCTGAAAAAAAGGGCAAAATATTACCATAATAGTAAACAAAAAAATAAATAGAAAATTTTAAAGCTTCGCGAATATTCTGTTATAATATAAGAAAAGGTTTTTAGGATAGATGGATCGGAGATTTACTTAGAGAAAGAAGGTGAAAAAATGGAGAAGCAGCAACAATATTTATTTATAGATTTTGAGTTTACCATGCCAGAAAAAAATGCTAAGTATAAAGGTTTTCAACCTGAAATAATTGAAGTGGGCATCGTCGCCGTCGTTAATGACAAGATAAGAGAAACCTTTTCTGCCTATGTGGCTCCAAGCAAGTTTCCCATTCTTTCAGAGCGATGCAAATCCTTCCTGCACATACATCAGGAACAAGTCGATAACGGAATTCCATTTCACGGTTTGCTCGATAAAATCAAGGAGATGGGCAGCGGTTTCTCAAATACAGTTGTAACATGGGGTAATATGGACATGAAGGTGCTCAGGAATAATTGCACTATGGCAGGTGCGTCATTTCCTCTTGCTTGCAGTGAAATAGATTTGTCGATGGAATATAAGCGGTTTTTCGGAGACCAAAATCAGACAGGATTATGGAAAGCAGTGCGGGAATACGGGAGCGAAGGGACAGGAAGACATCACCGCGCCTTAGATGATGCGCTGACAACCTATGACATATTTAAGTTTGTTGAAAAGGACAAAAGGTATTTAGGAAAGACGGAAACGACAACGATTGGCGATTTAATTGATCTATCTAAGTTTTATAATAAATTTGCATGAAAAAAGGATTGACAGCTAAGCTTGTTCTACTAGTTGCCACCCTTTTATTTTTTTGCCTAAAAAGGATTCCTCCCATATAAGGAAGAAATCCCGAAAAAAATTAAGCTTTTGTAATTGCCCGGCGGTACTCCTGCTCCAGTATGTCAAGATTGCTTAAGCTCCTTGCTGCAAATGGGGAATTGTCTTTACTCAGTTCATCCTTCATTTTCGAGACAGCCTGCAAAAGGGATGTCCCGTATTCTGGAGTCTCCTCCTCATATGGCTTTACCATCGGTTTGGGAGTATTCATCTGTTCTCTGTATGAGAGGGCTTTTCGCTCATGAAAAAAGACATTTTCTGCCTGCTTCGGATTATGTAAATCACCTTGCATAGGGTGCTTAAGAACAGCTAATACCCTCACTAAGTAGCTGTTGCTGCGTATATCTGTAATTTCGCCGATATATTTGCCTGTTTTGTATATGGCAGTAACCTTTGTGCCAATTGTTAGCTCTTCCACATCATTCGCCTCCAAAAACATTCTTTCTTAAATAGTACCATAATAAATCACTATGTTAGAAACAGGGAAACAGCATAATTTAAACAATTCTACAAATAATACTCCTATTATCGGTATTGGAGGAGTTCGTAAATGAAAAAAATCATGCCTATGTTAGCATTGCTTCTTTTAATGGCAGGCTGTGCGGAAGGAGAAGCAACAAAGGTAGATGTGGAAATGTTCAATGATGTCGGCGATTCTTTAGGCAGTATTAATTTGGAGGAGCAGTCTGCAGGAGTGATGCTTACAGTCAACTTAAAGGGGTTGACACCTGGAGTACATGGCCTACACATACATGAGGTAGGAAAATGTGAGGCTCCTACATTTCAAAGTGCAGGAAATCACTTTAATCCTGAGGATAAGGAGCATGGTCTGCTCCATCCAAAAGGAGCTCATGCAGGAGACCTTCCCAATCTAATTGTTGAGGATGACGGAACTGTCAAAGCTGAGCTGTTGGCACCGCAAGTCACATTAAGGGACGGCAAGAATTCATTATTTAAACCGAAAGGAACATCCATTGTCATCACTGACCAGGCAGATGATGGAATGACACAGCCGGCAGGTAATTCGGGGGAACGAGTTTATTGCGGCGAAGTCAAAAGATAGCAAAAAGAAGCATGAAACCAGTTGGTTTGCATGCTTCTTTTCTTTTATTAGAAGAAAGTATCGTACAGTAAAAAAAGATTTAAAAGGACAATAACTGCTGCGATCAGCCAAGAGATAATCGTAATTGCTTTCGAGTTTTGCAGGCTGCCCATAATCCGTTTGCTGCTTGTAAACATAATTAACGGGATTAATGCGAAGCCAATTCCAAATGAAAGAATAACCTGGCTTAATACTAATGCTGATGTAGGATTTACTCCTGATGCAATAATAATAATGGGCGGAATAATCGTAATCAGCCTTCTGACATAGATGGGAATTCGAAATTGAATGAAGCCTTGCATAATGACATCTCCGGACATAGTACCAACAGACGAGCTGGACAGGCCGGCAATCAAAAGGCCGAGACCGAACAGAATAGCTGAAGCTGGACTTACAAGCTGCTCGAAATGCTGAAAGGCAACATCCAAGTCATTTACGATAAAGCCATTTGCATGGAATAAGGCACTTGCGACAATAAGCATAGCCGCATTAATAAATCCTGCAATCAGCATGGCAATAAGGATATCAAAAAACTCAAAGCGGAAAATCATTTTCTTCTCTTTTTCTGTTGTACCGACAATCCGTTTTTGCGTTAAGGCAGAGTGCAGATAAATCGCGTGGGGCATAACCGTTGCTCCGAGTATTCCAGCTGCAAGCAGTACACTGTCTGTTCCTTGGAATTGTGGTGTAAACAAACCGTGCAGCACAGAATGGAGCTCTGGTTTTGCGAAGAACATTTGCACAATAAAGGATAAGACAACTATAAACAGCATTGCTGTTATCCCAGCCTCAAGCGATCTGTAGCCTCGTCTTTGCAGCTCCAGTATGGCAAAGCTGCCGATTGCAGCGATAATGCTTGATTCAAGCATCGGAATGCCAAACAGTAAGTAAATGCCGAGTGCAGCACCAATAAATTCAGCTAAATCGGTAGCAATGATAACTATTTCACCTTGAATCCATAAACCGATGCTGACAGGCTTAGGAAATTCCTCCCGGGCGACCTCAGCTAGATTTTTTCCTGTAGCAATCCCTAATTTTGCAGACAGTGACTGAATAATTAAGGCCATAATATTTGAAAACAAGATAACCCATAATAATAAATAACCATATTGAGAACCTGCAGCTATGTTTGTTGCGAAATTTCCTGGATCGATATAAGCAATTGCAGCAATAAAGGCAGGACCAAGAAACGGCAGGAACTTTCTTAGCCCTCCAGGACCATGTAATACAGAACCTGCGTGAGAAGCCTCTTTACTTTTATCCATATGTTCACCTGATTTCTGTTGATTTTTCCTAAGTGATAAAATGTTTCCTTTGCGCAACTTTCCTTTAGGATATTCCTCGATTTCTATTTTGTCAATGAATCTGCAATAAAATGTATAGAGTAAATAAATTGACCTATTGGTTCTCTGTATCGTAAAAATTAGGACCGCAAAAAAATAGCCCTTTTTAGCTGTTATCGTGTTAACTGCGTATATTTTGTGATAGAATATGGACAGCAAAATAGGAGTAAAAAGGTGAAAGTATGAACAATCAAGAAGTTAATCTAGAGCTTGTAAAACTGCTGAATGAATGGGATCCCTTCAAGCTTGGGGAAGGGAATTATGATACGGAAATAGCCGATTGCGTCTATGCCGTCCATGAGCTGGACAATAGGGAAGAGCTTGCAGCAGAAATCCAAAAAATTTATGAGTTTTCTTTTGAGGAATTCATACCAATGGATGAGTGTCTTTCTATATCGACAAAGCTGCTGTTAACAAAAGATAACGGCTCTTGCTCCCTGTAATTTGCAATAAAAAAGTACTGTATAATCTGGAGGGATAAAGATGAAGTTGACGGAAAAAGAAATTGAAGTGGCAGAAATTTTAGAAAAAAACGCCCGTATTACAGATGAAGACATAGCTAAAATGATTGAAGAGGACCTTCAGACAACGAAAGAAATTGTCGCAAAGCTTGAAGATTTGAAAGTAGTTGTCCGCTATACAAGTATTGTTGACTGGTCAAAGGTTGAAGGACATGAAGGCGTTACAGCAATGATTGATGTTAAAGTAACTCCAAAACGGGGAGTTGGATTTGATGAAGTAGCCCAAAGAATTTATCGTTTCCAAGAAGTGAAATCGCTGTATTTAATGTCAGGGACATATGATCTGTCTGTGATTATTGAAGGGAAATCGATGAATGATGTGGCAAGATTTGTTTCGGAAAAGCTGTCCACTTTGGATTCTGTTCTTTCCACAACAACCCATTTTATTCTAAAGCAGTATAAACATGATGGAACAATTTTTGAACCGAATAATGATGATAAAAGGATAGTGGTGTCACCGTGATGAATCAAACGAAAAGCTATATCGCCGACAAAGTAGCAGAAATGAAGCCTTCCGGGATAAGACGATTTTTTGATTTGGCTTCCAATATGGAAGGGGTCATCTCACTTGGAGTCGGTGAACCTGACTTTGTTACATCATGGTCAGCAAGGGAAGCTGCTATTCTTTCCTTAGAGCAAGGCTATACTTCCTATACGGCAAATCCAGGAATGCTTGAGCTGCGCGAGGAAATATCGTCTTACATGAACAGAAGATTCCAGGTCGCTTATAATCCGAATTCAGAGATTATTGTAACAGTTGGTGCGAGCCAGGCGATTGATATTGCGTTGCGGGCGATTCTAAATCCAGATGAGGAAGTGATCGTGCTTGAACCTTGTTTTGTTGCGTATGCACCGCTAGTTACACTTGCAGGCGGTGTGCCGGTACCTGTTCAGACGTTAAAAGAACATGAGTTCAAGGTTCTGCCAGAGCAGCTGGAGGAAGTGATTACAGATAAGACAAAAGCAATCATGATATGCTCCCCGAGCAATCCGACAGGCTCCCTATTGTCTGCAGCAGAATTAGCAGCAATCGCAGACGTTGCTAAGAAGCATGACCTGCTTATAATTTCTGATGAGATATATGCAGAGCTGTGCTATGACGAGGAATATACAAGTATGAGCGCCCTAAACGGCATGTGGGAGAGAACATTGCTCATATCCGGATTCTCAAAAGGGTTCGCGATGACGGGCTGGAGACTTGGTTTTGTTTGCGCACCGGAAGAATTGACGCAGGCTATGCTTAAAATCCATCAATACAGCTTAATGTGTGCTCCGACAATGGCGCAATTTGCCGGACTTGAAGCGTTGAGATCAGGCAGCAACGATGTCGAGGAAATGAAGAAGAGCTATCGAAGAAGACGTAATTTCGTTGTACAGTCATTAAACGAAATGGGGCTGACTTGTCATATTCCAGGTGGAGCTTTTTATGCATTCCCTGATATTACATCAACTGGGCTGACATCAGAACAATTCGCTGAAAAGCTGCTGATGGAAGAAAAGGTAGCGGTTGTGCCGGGAAATGTGTTTGGCGAGAGCGGGGAAGGCCATATCCGCTGTTCTTATGCATCTTCCTTAGAACAGCTGCAAGAAGCTTTAAAGAGAATGAAGGCTTTTACAGAAAGATACAGTAAGTAACAAGGACCGTTTTTAAAACGGTCCTTTCGTTTGGAAAAAATCAGTCAGCATTTATTTAAAAAATTTGCAAAAACTTTAACTGACAAAGCACAATTCAGAGATAATAATAAATACTTTTGTATTAAGGTCTGTTTTGTGATATAATTTTATAATGCATATTAAAGGAAAAATGAATATAAAAACTAGGAGTGTTCTCATGTCAGATAAAATCGAAGTTGGAAGCATAATTACAGGAAAGGTAACAGGCATTCAGCCATACGGCGCTTTCGTTTCTTTAGACGAAAACTTGCAAGGCCTTGTTCATATTTCAGAAGTAACACACGGCTATGTTAAAGATATTAATGAATTTCTTAAAGTAGGCGACGAAGTAAAAGTTAAGGTTCTTTCTGTTGATGATAATGCTGGAAAAATCGGCTTGTCTATCCGCGCTACAGAAGAAGCGCCAGCAGCACCTGCTGATGCTGAAAAAGCTAAAAAGCCTCGTGCTAAACGCCAAGCTGCACCAGTTAAAGTAGATGCAGACAGCAGCCAAGGTTTCAATACGCTTAAAGACAAATTGCAAGAGTGGATTGACCAGTCTAACCGCAATGACCTAATTAAGAAATAATAAAAGAAGCAGGATGCCATAAGCATCCTGCTTTTTTTATTGAAAAATCTTATTTAGCAGATCTTGGTTCAGGTTCACGAGAAACTTCGGCACTTGGTTTAAACAACAATCCTAAGTTAATCAAACCGGCAATCCCAACTAATCCGTAAATGATTCTGGATAATGCTGATTCTTGACCGCCAAAGATTGCTGCTACTAAATCAAATTGAAAAAATCCAATTAGTCCCCAATTTATTGCTCCAATAATCGTTAACACTAAAGCTGTTCTTTGAATACCACTCATGATTGTTTCCTCCTTGTATTGGATTCCCTATTATCATGATGCAAAGAGAATATATTTATGCATTTCTTTGTCTGCATTTTTTCCTTTTTTGGGGCATTATAAAGTTTGGTAAGCAACTATAAAAAAATCCAGTTCTTATCTTTTGATTTTCGAATTACTTTAGTAAATAATAAATAGTGTCCTCCTGCTGGTTTCTAGTATTGGGAAGCAAAAGGAGCATTAATATTTATAATAGGAGGAAAAGGGAACATGAATAATTTTACATTCTATAACCCGACAAAACTGATCTTTGGGAAAGGCCAACTATCCCAGCTTGCAGATCAACTGGCTCCATACGGAAATAAAGTCCTTCTTGTATATGGTGGAGGTAGTATTAAACGCAGCGGTTTATACGATCAAGTTATTGAGCTTTTAAAAGAAAATAATAAAGAAGTGTTTGAACTTTCAGGAGTTGAACCAAACCCTCGCTTAACTACAGTTCAAAGAGGTGTGGATATCTGTAAGACAGAGGGAATTGATTTCCTTTTAGCAGTAGGTGGAGGAAGTGTCATCGATTGCACGAAAGCAATTTCTGTCGGAGCAAAATATGACGGTGATCCTTGGGATATCGTAACAAGAAAAGCAATACCAAGTGATGCTGTACCATTTGGAACTGTATTAACATTAGCAGCTACAGGCTCTGAAATGAATTCAGGCTCTGTTATTACTAATTGGGAAACGCAAGAAAAATACGGCTGGGGAAGCCCGCTTACATTCCCTGTTTTCTCTATCCTCGATCCAGAGAATACATACACAGTACCTAAAAATCAGACAATTTATGGAATTGTAGACATGATGTCTCATGTACTTGAGCATTATTTCCATTTGGAAGAAAATACACAATTCCAAGACTATATGTGTGAGTCCTTGCTTAAGACAGTAATGGAAACAGGTCCAAAACTTGTTAACGACTTAGAGAATTATGAATATCGTTCCACAATCCTGTACTCCGGTACAATGGCATTAAACGGAATGCTTAACATGGGCTACCAGGGAGACTGGGCAACTCACAATATTGAGCATGCTGTATCAGCAGTTTATGACATTCCGCACGGAGGGGGACTTGCTATTCTATTCCCTAACTGGATGAAGCATAACTTAAGTGTAAAACCTTCAAGATTCAAGCAGCTTGCTGTTCGGGTATTTGGGGTTGATCCAGAAGGTAAAACAGATGAAGAAGCTGGATTGGAAGGCATTGAGAAGCTTAGAGAATTCTGGAACAGCATCGGAGCACCTTCAAGGCTGGCAGACTATGATATTGATGACAGCAAGCTTGAGCTGATGGTGGACAGAGCAATGGCAAGAGGAGAATTCGGACGCTTCAATTTATTGAAGGCGGATGATGTTCGCTCCATTTACAAAGCTTCCTTGTAAGCAGAGCTTATTATAAAAAAATTACTAAGTCCCAGCTATGTTAATAGCTGGGACTTAGTAGGTAATAGTGACTAAAAGAAGAATAACCGAAAAAAACTCAAGTTGTATCCGCTTTCAAAACAATCTCATTCTTGATTAGTTTGGACACTTTCGATAAAGTGAAAGAGGATACAAAAATAAATATAATGGAGGATCATTCATGACACACGTTCGTTTTGATTACTCAAAGGCATTAAGCTTTTTTGGAGAACATGAAATTACATACCTATCTGATGCAGTTAAAGTGGCTCATCATTCCCTACATGAAAAAACAGGAGCTGGAAGCGACTTTTTAGGCTGGATTGATCTTCCTGTTGATTACGATAAAGAAGAATTTTCCCGTATCTTAAAAGCATCACAAAAAATCCAAAACGATTCTGAAGTATTGCTTGTTATCGGAATCGGCGGATCTTATCTTGGAGCACGTGCAGCAATCGAGATGCTGAACCACAGCTTCCACAATGCTTTGTCTAAGGATAAAAGAAAAACTCCGCAAATCATCTTTATCGGTAAAGACATCAGCTCAACATATATGAGCGATGTTATCGATTTCTTAGGTGACAAAGATTTCTCAATCAATGTTATCTCTAAATCAGGCACAACAACAGAGCCTGCTATCGCATTCCGTATTTTCCGCAAGCTTTTGGAACAAAAATACGGAGCAGAAGAAGCTAAATCAAGAATTTATGCAACAACTGATAAAGCGCGCGGTGCACTAAAAACACTTGCTACTGAAGAAGGCTTTGAAACTTTTGTTATTCCTGATGATGTCGGCGGTCGTTACTCTGTTCTTACAGCAGTAGGCTTGCTTCCAATCGCTGTAAGCGGTGCAGACATTGAAGCAATGATGAAAGGTGCAGCAGCTGCTCGTGAAGACTTCAGCTCATCTGAACTTAGTGAAAATGCTGCATACCAATATGCTGCAGTTCGCAACGTGCTTTACAATAAAGGCAAAACAATCGAAATGCTTATCAACTATGAGCCAGGACTTCAATACTTCTCTGAATGGTGGAAGCAGCTTTTCGGCGAGAGCGAAGGAAAAGACCAAAAAGGTATTTATCCATCTTCCGCTAACTTCTCAACTGACTTGCACTCATTAGGGCAATATGTTCAAGAAGGACGTCGCGATATTTTCGAAACAGTTGTTAAAGTGGACAAGCCTCGTCATGAATTAACAATTGAAGCAGAAGAAAACGACCTTGACGGCTTGAACTATCTTGCTGGCAAAACAGTTGACTTCGTAAACAACAAAGCATTTGAAGGTACGCTTCTTGCACATACAGACGGCGGTGTGCCGAATCTGATTGTGACAATTCCTGAAATGGATGAATATACTTTCGGTTACTTAGTGTATTTCTTCGAAAAAGCTTGCGCTATCAGCGGATACCTTCTTGGTGTAAATCCATTCGATCAGCCGGGAGTAGAAGCTTATAAAGTTAACATGTTTGCATTGCTTGGTAAACCAGGTTTTGAAGAGAAAAAAGCGGAACTTGAAAGCCGTTTGAAATAAGAGTAAAAAAGGGCAATCCGAAATGGATTGCCCTTTCTCATTTTATAAATCTATCATTTCATGTTTTTAGGAGGAGATTTAAGGATAAATAACTACTAGGTTACATAAGTGTTAAGGAGGGATACTATGCTAGTAGAACAAGAACAAACATTAGTAAGGGCATTGCAAGAATGTATGATAGTCTGCAATCATTGCCTGAATGAATGTCTCGCTGAAGATAAATCAAGCATGATGATAGACTGCATACGAACAGACCGAGAATGCTTGGAATTCTGTGGATATCTAGAACAGGCTATTATCCGTCAATCTCCATATGCTAAAGAACTTGCTAAAATCTGTATGCAAGTTTGTGAGGATTGTGCACAGGAATGCCAAAAACATGACCATAAGCATTGTCAGTATTGTGCTGAAGTTTGCTTGCAATGTATGGAAGCATGTAAAACCTATTTAAACAACTAATATTAATAAACAAAAAAACAGCGCTAAATATGGCAAGCGCTGTTTTTTCATGCATTTATGAGCCGGCAATCAAGATCAGCTCATCCTTTTCTTCTACTATAAAGGAGGCACCAGGTTTAATGTAGGATTGGCTGCCTCTTTTAACTCCTAACAAGAGTTTGTCCTCTAAAAGAAGATACGAACTGAGGGCAGCAAAATTCAGCTGCTCGTCGTTTGTCCATTCGCCCAAAGAAACAATTTGCAATCTCTTGTCCTTGAAGTTCCCCAGTAAATCGAGAAAGGCAATCATTGTTTCTTGCGAATTGAGACTGCTGTGCATGACAAAGCTCGACAGGCGATTGGTTTGAATAATCTCATCTGCACCTGCTCTGTGTGCATTAGTCACTTGCTCAGCAGTCAATATCTCAATGATGCAAGGAACCTCTGGATTCAGTCCTTTTATTGCAAGCAGTGTCAAAATCGAATTCATATCGGCGTTCATTTCATCTTTGCTTTGGTCAGAGGTGATGATTACCTTGTTAGCCTGTGAGATATTTGCCCGCAGGAGTGTTTCATCAATATTTGGATTGCCTTGGATAAAATGAAGCGATTCTGGCAGCGGGTTTTTTGGGAGCGATTCATCAATAAGAGTGAGGAGTGATCTCTTCCCATCCTTGATGATCGTATTAATCAATGCCTTCGAACGCTCATTCCAGCCGATAATCACGATATGACTCTGTCCTCTAAAAGTTGATTTCCCTTCTATAAAGGCATTTTGTCTGGCGACTGCTGCTGTTGCCAAAGTTACTAAATAAGTCGATAAAAACCCTGCACCAGTCAATATGAGCAGCATGCCGGCAATTCTTCCTACAATGGTGCTTGGAGCGTAATCACCATAACCAACAGTGGAGGCTGTGATAATAGCCCACCAAACCCCCTCAAAAAAAGTCGGAAAGGTTTTTGGCTCCACTATGGTGATGATTAATCCAAAAAATAGGATAATACTTGCTGCGATTGACAAAATCCTCACACTGATAGGCAGGCGCAGAAAAGCGGTTAGTACGGTATTCGGCAATATATTTCACCTCATCATCATGTGTATAAAACCATTATGGACATATAAAAAACCTTTCATAATGAAATGAAAGATTTTTATATGTTCACTTATGTGAGGTTATTTGATAATGCCTTTTAATTTTTTCAATCCAGTCCTGCAATTCTTCATGTCCTTCAAGATTGGAAAGCATTCCTTGAATAATTGGACTTCTTGGGGCATCTGTTTTGATTTCTGACTCTAGAACATCAAGGGTAACTTCAATCGTTTCCTTGTTAGGATAGCTTTCTGTAAGCTTGCGAATTTGATTAAGGATATCCAGGGATTTTTCTGTAGCATCTGCCATAAAATCGATTTTTGGCTTATGCATTAATTTGTAAAGATTCGCTTCAGTGAATATTGGCTTCTCTTCCATAATACCTGCTGCAATGGAGTCCATTCTTCTCCATAAATATTCGGAAACATCTTTAGCATTCCTGTCAATCTGATCATGAAGAAGAAGTCTTAAGAAGGACTGCAGTAACCCTTCGTACATGATTTGCAAATCTAAATGAAAGCGGCTCGTTTTTTCTCCATATAATTCGAGCAGATATGCTAGAGAAAACTCTCTGATATCTGTTTGCATCTGCATAATTAAATGCTTGATGGAATCATTAAGGGGAATCGCCTGCTCACGGGTTTGCATAATAATGAAATCCTTATGCTTCAAAGCATGTTCAAAAAAAGCTGCTGTCTGTTCGACCAGCTTTTCTTTTGCAGTGATGTCTTCTAGCCTAATGCTGTCAAAAAGCTGTACTAATTCCTTGTAATAATAATCAAGAATGGCAAATAATAAAGAATCCTTTGACTTGAAATATATATAGAAAGCACCTTTAGATATGCCGCAATCATTTGCTATTTCTTGAATGGAAGTGGAGGAATATCCTTTTTGCGCGAAAAGTTTCAGCGCAGAGTCTATGATCTTTTTTTCTTTCTCTTTCAATGGAAGCGCCTCCTATTTTTTTATAAGGAAGAGTTGAAAATAGTTATTTTTTAGCGAAATAAACTCTTATAGAGATTTTACTATTAAACCACACAACTTAAAATATGTAAAAAAAAAGCTAATAATTTGTCTTGGGAACCAGTAAAATTAGTTATTTGTACAAATACCTATCTTCCGATATGATAATAATTATCACTTATTGCTCATGTAAGGAAATGCTAAAGAAAAATGGGTAAATTAATTACTTGACGCTATTTTCTTATATATATATACTTACTTACATATAGTAAGTGGTTTGATAAAAATATTTGATTGGAACAAATTAAGATAGATGAAATTTAAAGGAGACTTAAATATGAAAAAAGAAGTGATTGATCTTCTTCAAGATAAAATGAAAATGATTCCGTTTAAGGAAGATAAAAAAATATGCCTTGTCGGGCCAGTCAAGCTGCCTGTTCAGCTTGAAGATCAAGTTGTAACTTTCCAATGGTACACATGGCTGCCAATAGAAGAGCAGCAGTCAAAAGAGGAGCTGTTAAACAGCTTGCCTTCGATGCATCTTGCAGACTTGCAGCAATCATCAGTCTTAGTATATGGCGATTTTGAGCAGACAGAAGATACGCTTATCCGCATGCACAGCATTTGTCATACAGGTGATATTTTCGGTAGCAAGCGCTGTGACTGCGGATTCCAGCTGCATCAGTCAATGAAGATGATTGTTGAACACGGCAGTGGTGCCCTCTTTTACCTTGCCAACCATGAAGGCAGAGGAATTGGTCTGTTCACAAAGTCATTAGCTTATTTGCTGCAGCAGGAAGGATTGGATACAGTAGAGGCAAACCATGCTCTTGATTTTGCTGATGACACAAGAAGCTATGAAGAGCCGATCAGTGTCCTGCAAGCATTGCGCACAAAGCCTGTTAAACTAATTACGAACAATCCTAAAAAGCTGGAAGCATTGAAGAAGATTGGATTAACTGCAAGTGAGAATGTTCCGTTATGGGGAGACAGATCAGCGTTTAACGAGAAGTATTTGGACACGAAAGTGCAGAAATCTGGACATATACCATTGCAAGAAGAGATTGTGACAATTTGAGGAGTAAACGATGATGAGAAATGATCATGATTTTATGAAAATGGCATTGGACCTTGCAGAAACAGCGAAGGGAAAAACAAATCCAAACCCAGTAGTTGGTGCGGTATTAGTGAAGGATGGCGTCATAGTAGGCTCCGGTTTGCACAGAAAGGCTGGAGAACCGCATGCAGAGGTACATGCATTTAATATGGCAGGAGAACATGCTAAAGGGGCTACACTATATGTTACGCTGGAGCCTTGCTCCCACTATGGAAAAACACCGCCATGTGCGAATTTAGTCAAAGATTCTGGAGTGAAAAGAGTTGTAGTGGCAGCTCAAGATCCGAATCCTCATGTTGCTGGTAAGGGGATTGGCATCATAAAAGAAGCGGGGATCGAAGTAGAAGTTGGTGTGCTTGAGGAAGAAGCAAAAAAACTCAATGAGCGTTTTATGCATAATATGATTACTCAAACTCCATTTGTTGTATCAAAGGTTGCGATGACTTTAGACGGAAAAATCGCTGCCTATACAGGGCACAGCCAATGGATTACAGGGGAAGAGGCTCGGAAGGAAGTGCATTACCTTCGCAATGAGGTAGATGCTATCCTAGTTGGAGTAGGTACAGTATTAGCAGATAATCCGAAATTAACGACTCGATTAGACCAACCATCTAAAAATCCAATCAGGATTATTTTGGATAGCAAGCTGCGAACACCGCTCGATGCAAATGTGGCAGATTGCTCTGAGGCACAAACGATTATTTTGACTGGTCTTGCCGAGGATGACAAGAAGGCTGAAGGTTTAAAACAGAAGGGCGTTCAAATTATTCAAGTTCCATATACAAACGGGAAAATGGACCTTCAAGCTGCATTGAAAAGGCTGTATGAAGCAGGAGTAACAGATATTCTGCTCGAAGGCGGCAGTGAAGTAAATGCCAGCTTTATGAGAGAGAGACTTATTCAAAAATACATTGTTTATATTGCGCCGAAAATCTTAGGTGGAAAATCTTCTTTTACACCATTTAGAGGCGAGGATGTAGATACGATAGATGAAGCTGTTCAGCTAAGGTTTGAAACAGTGGAGAAGGTAGGCGAAGACTTAAAAGTCTACGCATATCCTGCTAAAGTTTAAGGGAAGAGGATGGGGAAATGACAGTTCTGAATGCAGAAGTTTGTATTGTTGGTGCAGGTCCCGGCGGTGCAATGCTTGCTTATTTGCTTAGCAAGGCCGGGGTTTCCACAATCCTGCTGGAGCGGCATCATGATGTAGATAAAGAATTTCGTGGAGAGCATTTAAATGAGGAAGGAGAACAAGTCCTCATAGACGCAGGTCTTTTTGCTAAGCTGAAGGAAAAAGGCATACTCTGCATGACTCATGTTGATTATATTGCAGACGGCAAAGTGGTTAAAAGAATACTTCCCCATTCAGAAACAGGCCATACTGGCATTCATGTTCCGCAAAAGCATTTATTGAAGCTGCTGTTGGAGGAATCATCGAAAGAGGCTGCCTTCAGGCTGGAAATGGACAGTGTTGTGAAAGAGCTCATTCAGACTGAAACAGGAGAGTATTCAGGCGTCGTCGCCTGGATTAATGGCATAGAAACAAAAGTGAACAGCAAGATAATTGTCGGTGCTGACGGCAGGTTTTCAACGATAAGAAAGCAGGGGCGCTTTCCTGTTGAAGCGATCAAGCATGGTTATGATTTGCTGTGGGCAAAAATTCCGGCTCCATCTGGCTGGGAGCCAGCGATTAAAATGGCTCTTGTTAACGGCAGTCAGGTTGCTCTGTTTACCCAATATGGAGGTTATATTCAGATCGGCTGGAATATTGAGGAGGGAAGCTTCTCAAAAATCCGGAAAGGATCATTTGAGCACTTTATCGACAATCTTCTGTCTGCTTTTCCTGAGTTGGAGGAAACTGTCCGCACTCATATTAAGGCATGGAAGGATTTTGTCCTGTTGAAGGTGGAAAGCTCTAAAAGCAGCACGTGGATCAATAATAATGCAGTGCTCTTAGGCGATGCAGCCCACACAATGAGCCCAACCGGCGCATTTGGACTCAACAGTTCCTTAAAGGATGCAGAAAAACTTGCAGAAGTGCTGAAACAAATTTTACTCTATCACAAATCACCAGCGCTATTAGAGACCTACGAAGCAATTCGGAAAACAGAGGTAGAAAAAGTCCAAGCAGAACAGCTTTACAGAGAATCTACTTTTAAGGATCATTTTCCAAAAGCAACGGCAATTGGCGTTAGTAATTAATTGGAAGGATGCAATAGATGAAGTTCGGTTTTGACATTGATGATACATTAATAAATTTAAGAGAGCATGCCTTTCATTTATATAATAAGAAACTGCAAAAGGAAGTGCATCTCGATTATTTTCATGCACTGAAGACCGTGGAAATACATGAGCCCTTTGGCCTTAATGCTGATGAAGGGAAGAACATGTGGACCACTTTAAGCGAAGAAATTTATTTCACAGATTGCCCGCCATATCCGAATGCAGTTGAATTTCTGCAAAGGCTGACAAATAGCGGACATGAAGTGTATTATATTACCGCACGTAATAAGGAATTTGCAGAACGGACGAAGGAATGGATGAAGACTAAAGGCTTTCCAGTTAAGGATGAGCAGTTCTTCTGCGGTATGGCTGATCATGAAAAAATCGATGTTATTTCAAGCCTGGACCTTGATTTCTATATGGATGATAAGCCAGCGGTGCTAAACACACTGGCACAAACAGGAGTTCACTTGTTAGTAAAAGATCAATCATACAATAAAGATCTTTCTTATGACAGGGTTCATAGCTGGGCTGAGGTTTGGGATTTTCTTAATTTAAATGAGGAAAAAAAATAAAAGCAGGGAGAATGTATCCCTGCTTTTTTGTATGGAGATAATCTGCAAGCTACAGCTTCATTCCCATTCTGCTCTTGTATCTTTTAATTAATATTTGGCAATCTACGCTGACGACACCTTCGATAGCATATAGCTTGTCTGTAAGGAATAGCTCCATTTCCTGATTATCAGCAAATAATCCGTGCATATGCAGTTTACTGGGGCCAGTCATATGATAGAGACTGCCTACAGCAGCATTGTCTGCTAATAGTTTGGCTACTTCTTCGAGATGCTTCGGTTCTACATCAATATTGAAGAAAGCAGAAACTGTTTTGCCGATTTTTTCTGGATTTATTACAGCCGTGAACTTTTCAATAATGCCATTTTCGATCATTGCATTAATCCGCATCTGTACAGCTACCCTTGAGATCCCGACTTCTTTGCCGATATCGGTGTAGGAAATCCTGCCGTTATCATGCAATAAAGACAAGATTAAATGATCAATCTGATCTAGTTTGCTAGGTGCAAGATCATGTCCATTTGTCATAAAATATGTTCCTTTCTCCTTTTAACTGTTTAGATGTGGAACAACAAGACCACCATAAAGGAAGGCAAGAATGATTACAAAAGCTGGGTGAACTTTGAATTTTTGCAGTAAGGCAAATGCGATTACAGCGATTGCTGCTGTTTGAATCCAGCCTAATGAAATATAGGAGTCTTGCAGCATTTCAAAAGTAAGGATTATCATCAATGCGGCAATAACAGGCTGAACCAACAGTGTCATCCCTTTCACTATTTTCGAATCGCGGTGCTTGCTCATCACATTGGCAAGGAAAATGAGCGCTGCAGCAGATGGAATGACCGTCGCTGCCAGTGCAGCAATAAAGCCCCACCAGCCACCGATGCCAAACCCGACATAAGCAGCAATTTTTGTTGCGATTGGACCAGGCAGGGCGTTTCCAAGTGCGAGCATATTGGAAAACTCCGCATTTGACAGCCAATTGTACCGGTTAACAATCTCTTCATACATGAGTGGAATAGAGGCAGGACCGCCGCCATATCCAAATATATTTGATAACAAAAAGCTTAAAAAGATGCTGATTAATACCATGTTTACATGCCTCTTTCTTTTTTATGTAGAATACGATCTTTAAGATTGAAATGAAATGCTCCGTAAATCAAGAAGATTAATACAACAATAGCTGGGTGAAGGGAAATGTATTGAAGCAGGAACAGACATAACAGTGTTAGTGCTGCACCAACATAGATACCTAAGCCTTTGACTGCTTTTTCTGCAAACTCATAGGCCATCATGCCAAGCATTACTGCAATAACAGGAATAACAGCAGACACCATGCTTGTGATGACAGCAGAATGGCTGACAACGTTAATAAAGGAAATTAGCACAACCATTGCCAGGCATGTCGGCAGAATATGGGCGAGCACAGAAACGATAGCTCCTGAAATACCTTTTTGGCGGTAGCCTAAATAGGCGGCCATTTTTGTAGCGATTGGTCCAGGCAAAGTATTAGCAATCGCCAATATTTCCCCAAACTCTTCATTATCAAGCCACTTGAATTTATTTACTGCTTCATAGCGAATAAGCGGTATAACAGAAGGACCACCTCCAAATCCTAATAATCCAGACCGGCCCATCGCGATGATGAGTTCTTTATAGATCATCTTTATTTCTCCTTTCGTAATTAGACACTATGTAATTGGAAAAACCTTTATTATTATCTTTTCGTAAATATAATACCATAATTTATTTTATATGAATCGTAAAATGTTAAAAAATATAACAATATGAAATTATATTTTTGTGCAGGGGCACTTCAAAAAGAAATTGAATCTTGTTGCGAACTATAATACAATAGTAAAAATAATTTCAAAAAGGCATGAAATGCCAATTCTCCATTTGCTTGATTGGAACTAAATCTTCGTGCATTTACTCTTCCATACGATTTCTATATATTTCCCGTAAATCATTTTAATTATGGAACTTAACGTACAAAAGCATTTGCAAAAATTTAGCAAAGTGAAACTACCAAAAAGAAATAAGGGGGAAAATGCACATGAGCAGCAAATTTGAAAAAAGATTGAGAATAGCAGCAAAACGAGAAAAGGCAGACTTAGTTATTAAGCATGCATCTATAGTCAATGTGTTTACTGGAGAACTGATGAAGGGCGATCTAGCTGTATCTGATGATACTATTGCCGGGATAGGCCAGTATGAAGGAAAGCAAACAATAGATGCAAAAGGAAAATTCATCATTCCTGGACTGATAGACGGTCATGTTCATATTGAAAGCAGCATGCTCGCACCGCAGGAATTTGCAAAGGTCCTCATGCTCCATGGTGTTACAACAGCGATAACTGACCCACATGAAATAGCGAATGTTGCCGGGACAAAGGGAATTCAATACATGCTTGACCAGTCGGAAGGATTGCCACTTGATATTCGTGTCATGCTGCCCTCCTGTGTGCCAGCCGTGCCGAATGACAGTAATGGTGCAGCACTGTACGCTGATGATCTGGCTCCTTTTTTTAAACATGAGCGTGTTTTAGGCCTAGCAGAGGTAATGGACTTTCCGTCTGTCCAAAACACCAGTGCAGATATGGTCAAAAAGCTTATTCTGACAAAAGAGAATAACGGGGTAATAGATGGCCATGCTGCCGGCATTGAGCGTGAGAGCCTAAATGTTTACAGTGCTGCAGGAATTCGCAATGATCATGAAGCTACAACAGAGCAGGAAGGGAAAGACAGACTGGATTTAGGTCTTTATTTAATGATTAGGGAAGGAACAGTTGCTAAAGACTTAAAAGCATTGCTGCCTGTTGTGACAGAAAGAAATGCACGCAGATGTCTTTTTGTAACAGATGATAAGCTGATTGACGATCTTTTGCATGAGGGCAGTGTTGACCATTGTATTCGTTTAGCAATAAAAGAAGGACTGGACCCAATCACAGCCATTCAAATGGCTACGATTAATACGGCTGAATGTTATAAGCAAGATAGAATCGGTGCAGTGTCACCAGGCTATAAGGCAGACTTCCTGATTGTAGACAGCCTGGAGGAGCTTACGATAGAGCATGTATATAAAGAAGGCAAGTGTATTGTGGAAAACGGCAAGCTGAAAACAGAGCAGTTTAAGAAACAAGGCTATGAAGATACCAGCCTGCCTGGCTTGAATTATGCTCCATTTAATACTAGTGAGCTACAATTGCCGCTCCAATCAGATATTTGCAATGTTATTGGCATTATTCCTAACAGCATTGTAACAGAGCATTTGATAGAAAAGGTTAGTGTGGAAAATGGTATTTTTCAGCCATCTGTCGAGCAGGATTTGCTAAAACTGGTTGTTGTGGAGAGACATCATCGGACTGGCAATATTGGGCGGGGCATTGTAAAGGGATTTGGTTTCAAAAAAGGAGCGATTGCAACAACCATATCCCATGATTCTCACAATATTGTCGCAGTTGGAACAAATGATGAAGATATCCAGCTTGCGATAGAAGAGTTGAAAAATATTAATGGAGGCATAACAGCAGTAGCAGAAGGACAATTAATCGCAGCCTTGCCATTGCCGATAGCTGGCCTTATCTCAGACCAAAGCTATGAAACACTGTATGACCAAATGAACACACTTAATGAACAAGTGAAGCAATTAGGAGGATCAAGCAACTTTAATCCATTCCTGACATTATCCTTCCTATCATTATCTGTCATTCCTACATTGAAATTAACAGATAAAGGCTTATTCGACTTCAGCAGTTTTTCATATACAACAATTGAAGCAACGAAATGACTCTATAGAGAAACGAACATGTTAACGATGTTCGTTTTTTTCTTGTCTGCAAACAAAAAAAGATCCGGCTTAAATAGCCGGACCAAAAAAATATATTTTAAGAGGGGAAACTCTTAACATAAATTTATTCTACTTGGTAATTATGAATAAATAATGAACAAACCATTAAAAAATAAAAAATATTAGTTATTAATTCAGACCCCTCATTTAAAAGAATAGAAAAAATAAAAGTTTTTAAATAATAAGTATATAGTCCTATAAATAACAGAAATCGCTAGGACGATATATTTGGTAAGAAGCACCATTACAAGTTTCAAGTAGGTAAAGATGTTTATTTAATAAAAAAATGGGTCATATTAATAATAAATACAGACATAATGAAAGCGTTTTCGTATATAATGGATATAAGCTAATCATTAACTCTGGTCTCACTTACTGATAAGGGGTGGATGGCATGGAAGAACAAGCGAATTTTTTTAATGGATTGAAATGGGGCATCTTATTGAGCGTACCACTGTGGATTTCCTTTTTTGGATGGGTTAAGCTAATTTATCATTTTGTTTAGAAATAAATAAAAAAGGGCTTCGGGGTTTCCGAAGTCCTTTTTGTTTCTGATTAAGCCAGTATTATAGGCGGATCAATTCCAAGTACAGGTTGTCCATCTACAGTTAGCCAGATATAATAATGGTCAATTTCTTTACCGATAATTTTTTCGATTTTAGCAATAACCTTTTCCTGAACATCAAAAGTAATCTTAGCAGTTTGTTCACCAAGAGGAATATTCTTCATCCCTAATAAGTCAGCAATTTGTCTTGCTTGATCATAGGTTACTTCTACATATTTATCGTATTCTGGCAAATAAGCTGCTTCTGCAGGCTTTACTTGCAAGGAAACGATTAAAATGACAGCCAATAAGCTCCAAACTAGTTTTTTCATAATAGTCTCTCCCTCATGTTAATAGTTTTCTATTTTATCTTGTAATGCTATAAAAGCATCAACTACTTGTGGATGATACATTGTACCTCTGTTTTTTAGAATTTCCTCAAAGGCTGCCTTTTTTGATTTGCCTTTTTTATAGACCCTATCTGTTGTCATTGCATCAAAGGAGTCAACGACAGCAATTATAGCTGCTTCAACTGTAATTTCGTCACCCTTTAAACCCTTAGGATATCCTTTACCGTCATACCTTTCATGATGCTGTTCAACTATTAAACCTATTTCGCCTAGTAATGGAATTCTCGTTTCTTCTAACAGCTCACGACCAAAAGTTGTATGTAGTTTCATGATTTCCCATTCATCATCTGTGAGTTTACTAGGTTTTTGCAATATATTTAAAGGTACTTTAACTTTGCCAAGATCATGAAAAAAGGAAGCAAGGTTTAGGCGGGCAATTTGTTTTGTGTTAAGATCAAGCACTTCACCAACGAGCATCGAATAGTCCTTAATTCTCTCACAATGATCTCTTGTGTACCCGTCTTTTTCTTCTATAGAAATAGTCAGCTCTAATAAGTCTTTAGAAAGTTGGCTATAGTGGTGAAACACTGGCTGACTTGTCACATAAATAAACTCTGTTTCTTCTTTAGCATGGAAAATAGTATATTCCTTGATTGGGCTCTCAAAAAAGGACTGTCCGGGTATAAGCTCGATAGATACTTCATCTCTTTGATATACTAGTTTGCCAGAAACAATAAAAAAATACTCCAGTCCTTCCCAGCCCTCTTCTGGACCCATCGCCCAGCTAGAACCTGGCTGCAGTTTATGGTGAATAACTTCCGTTCCGTCACCTGCTGCAATTAATGAAAGCTGCAAGCCTTTAAAATATACTGTTTCAATAAACTCTCCTTCATTTAATATACCCACACTATTTCCCTCTCTCTTTTTACAATAGAAGCTAATTTGCTAGACTCTAAGATTATACCTTATTTTATCTAAAATATAGTTTAATTGTAATAGGTAAAAGTTATTAAATTAGGTCTAAATGAGTAGTTTTTCTAATGGAAACAGAGTAAAAATTATACAAATTAATGATAGCAAACTATAATAGGAAAAAATAGAGTAATTTTCTTTATTTTTACTAGAAGCAAGGACTCATTCTTGACAGACAGTAATTAATAATAGTATGATTATCTCGAATTCAAGATAAAATAGCTTGTATAAAAATTTTACCGGCGAAGTTTGCCATGAATGGAGGAATAGCATGTTAACAATTGATCCAAGCACGCTTTCTGCGAAAGAGGTGTATAAGTTCTTTATCGGCAGCATTATTCCGAGACCAATCGCGTTTGTTACTTCTAAAGGAAGCGGCGGTGTTATTAATGGTGCACCGTTCAGCTTCTTTAATATCGTATCTTCCAATCCTCCAATCTTATCTGTTGCAGTTCAAAGAAATGGCGGTAATGAAAAAGATACAGCTAAAAATATTAAGGAGTACAGCGAATTTGTCATCCATGTTTGTGACGAGGATAATATTGCAGCAATTAATGAAACTGCTGCAAATCTTCCGCCGGACGAAAGTGAGATAGAACTTGCTGGACTGTCGGTTGCTGAAAGTTCTGTTATTTCAGTGCCTGGAATTAAGGAAGCGAAAGTCCGGATTGAGTGTAAATTAGAGGGAATTGTAGAGATTAAGGATGATAATGGGATACCTACTTGCGATTTAATACTGGGCCGTGCTGTTTGCTTCCATATTGAAGATCAATTATATGAAAATGGAAGAATCGATCCGAAGCTTTTAAAGCCTGTCAGCAGGCTTGCGGGAAATGATTATAGCAAGCTGGGTGAAATGTTTACAATCAACAGACCAAAATAAAGCAGGGCTTATTAAGCCTCATGACTAGGAGACGAAGATGAAGCATATTTTTAAAAAAGGAACAAATGAACAGTTGCCAACCTTATTACTATTGCATGGAACTGGAGGAACGGAGAATGATTTATTGCCACTGGCAGAGCTGATTAGTCCACAATCATCTGTGCTCAGTGTACGAGGGAATGTGTTGGAGAACGGAATGCCTCGGTTCTTCCGCCGACTAGCTGAAGGCGTTTTTGATATTGAAGACCTAAAGGAGCGTACAAAGGAGCTGCATGACTTTTTAGACAGCAGCGCAGAACAGTACGGCTTTGATCGTCGCAATATTATTGCAATAGGTTATTCAAATGGTGCAAATATCGCAGCAAGCATTTTGTTTCATTACGCCAAAGGCTTGAAGGGAGCGATTTTGCATCACCCGATGGTGCCGTTAAGAGGTATCGCATTGCCTGAACTTACTGATGTGCCTGTCTTTATTTCAGCGGGCACAAATGACCCAATCTGCCCTCGAAGTGAATCAGAGGAACTGACAACTCTTTTAGAAGGAGCAGGAGCAAATGTTACGGTTCATTGGGAGAATTATGGCCATCAATTGACGCGAACAGAAGTTGATGCTGCAGCTGCTTGGTTTAACACAATAAAATAAAGAGGTGTTAAGGATGATTAAAATATTTACGAAAGCAGATGGTCATTCTGCAAGCAATGACTGGGTAGAAAGTCATTTCAGCTTTTCCTTTGGTAATTATTACGACCCGGAGAATGTTAATTTTGGCCCTATGCGTGTATTAAATGATGATACCATTCAGCCGGATAAAGGGTTCGGTATCCATCCGCACAGAGAGGCTGAGGTTGTTTCTATCGCCATTGATGGACAATTGAAACATGAGGACAGCTTAGGAAACAGTGGAGTTATCGAATTTGGACAGGTGCAGCGCATGACGGCTGGAACAGGAATTCTTCATTCTGAAGTGAATCCATCCACAACAGAACCAGGCAGATTTCTGCAGCTTTGGTTCTTTCCTGAGACGAAACAGCTGCCTCCTTCCTATGAAGATGTAATATATGATGTGAGTAAATTATCTAATAACTTATTGCCAGTAGTTGCTCCAACAGCAAGTGAAGGTGTGGCGATGATTCATCAAGATGCGACGATTTATTTATCAAAGCTTGAGCAGGGGAAAAGTCTTGAGTTCAGCCAGGAAGATGGCAGGAGAATTCTAGTGTATGTGATAGAAGGCAGAGTTCTTCTTAACAATGAACATCTGCTTGGAAAACAAGAATCAGCCCGTATCACGGATGTTTCTGAGTTACAGTTAGCAGCTTCAAAAGACTGTTTCTTTATGCTGATTGATTTGCCGGGAGGGGAATAAGATGCTGATGATCAGACATGCTATTGGCAGCAGGCTGTTTCTGCAGACAGAGGATTACTCGGTTCTGCCCCAAGGGGATAACTGGGTCATTACGGCAGCTGCAAATAAAGAAGAGCTTGAGAACTTGATTGCCTTCAAAGAGGAATTAAATTTATTTATCGTTGGAAAAAACGAAAAAACTTGGTATTATTCTTCAGATGCCAGCATCAAAATAGTAGATTCCGACAAAGTGCAAGTAACTGCAGATCATAAAACGGTTTATCCCGTATAAAGAAGAAACCCAAATGCGATTGGGCATTTGGGTTTCTTCTTCTTTTTAAATTTGATATACTTTTAATATTAGTTGTTGTTATTGTTAGTGGAGTTGCCGCCTTTACGGCCAATTTCTTGGTAAAATTCTTTATCATGATTTTCGGAAGTGGCTTCTCCGCCTTTTTTGCCGATTTCTTGATAGAATTCTTTATCATGATTATCGGAAGTAGCTTCTCCGCCTTTTTTCCCGATTTCTTGATAGAATTCTTTATCATGATTATCAGAAGTAGCTTCTCCGCCCTTTTTCCCGATTTCTTGATAGAATTCCTTATCATGATTCTTGGAAGTGGCTTCTCCGCCTTTTTGTCCAATTTCTTGGTAAAATTCCTTATCGTGATTTTTAGAAGTTGCTTGTCCACCTTTTTTACCTGCTTCTTCTCGACTCATTTTGTTGTTGTTTGCCATGATTATCACTCCTTAGAAATTTTAGTTATTAAATTGTACATTGGTTATATAGCCGATTTCACTTCATATAAACATTTTTGTCGGATTTTTTGCCGAGGAAAAGTTTGGTAATACTAATCAGCACTTATAAAACCGATAATATAGACATATACGTTTTTAGATAGCTTACAAAAAAGGGGATATGATTAAATACATGATTACAATAGATAAATTCATGGAAGTAGTTTCGAAGGCAGAACAGCTCGGCTGTAAGGTCGTTTATGACGCGGACAAGAAAATCAGCTTTAATGCTAATATGTATATTACAGTTCCATTCTTAATTACATTGGAGAATACATATGCACTTGCACACGAGATTGGCCATGTAATGGATTATGTGAATGGCGATTTAGATTATGATAAATGGTTAAATGATTGGTCGTACAGAGTAAACGCAGAAATGAGCGCATGGGTGAATGCTTATAAGCTCCTTAATGAGCTTGGTGTTTCTTTAGACCATTGGCAAGCACATGTCGACAGTAAATTAAGAAATTATTTTATCTTACCTGAGGTTATTTAGAAAAGTAAGGCTCTATGCATGCAAAACAGCATGCATAGAGCCTTTTTTGTATTTCTAAATATTGTTAATAAGTTAAGGATTAATTAAGAATTGTTCGCTAAAATCAGGCTATTCCATTCGGAAGTGACGAACGAAACGTCACGAGCTACTAGAAAGGATGAGTGATTTTCATGACGAACGAGAAAGTAAAATATTCGATTGTAATTCCCGTGTTTAATGAGGAGGAAGTCATTGAACATACGTATGAGCGGATTAAGACAGTGATGAAGAATGCAGATGGAAATTATGAGCTATTGTTTATCAATGACGGAAGCAGAGACCGGTCTGTCGAAATATTATTGAATTTAAGTGAGCAGGACAACAGGATTAAAATCGTTGATTTCTCCAGAAACTTCGGCCACCAAATCGCCATAACTGCTGGAATGGATTATGCGTTAGGAGATGCTATTGTCATAATTGATGCAGATCTTCAGGATCCTCCTGAGCTTATTCTAGAAATGATTCAAAAATGGAAAGAAGGCTATGATGTCGTCTATGCGAAGCGTACTGCCAGAAAAGGAGAGACCTTTTTTAAGAAACAGACAGCCTCGGCCTTTTACAGGACATTAAGGGCAATGACAGAAATTGAAATACCGATTGATACAGGAGATTTCCGATTAATTGACCGCAAGGTGTGTAATCAAATGAAGAATATTCATGAAAAAAACCGCTTTGTCAGAGGGCTTGTCAGTTGGGTTGGCTTTAAACAGAGTGCTGTTGAATATGAAAGAGATGAGAGATTTGCTGGTGAAACAAAATATCCTTTAAAAAGAATGCTTAAATTATCTTTGGACGGAATAACGTCTTTCTCTTATAAACCATTAAAGCTGGCCAATTATTTAGGTGCTTCCTTGTCGGTGATTGGATTTGTTTACATGCTGATTGTGCTTTATCAAAAACTGTTTACAACAACTACTGTTACTGGCTGGTCTTCTATTATTGTCATTCAGCTATTCTTTAGTGGAATTACGCTTATGATGCTTGGTGTAATCGGTGAATATATCGGCCGTATTTATGACGAAGCAAAAGACAGACCGCTTTATATTGTGAAAGACATTTACCAGCATGAATCAGCGGCGAAATCATATGTGATGAAATGACTAGGAAGTGGCTTGTTTTTTTTAAGTTTGGAATTGTTGGTTCGTTAAATACAATCATTGACTTTGTTGTTTATGCGCTTTTGACTAGCGTTGGAGCAAATTATCTTCTATCGCAAATACTTTCCTATTCATGTGGACTATTAAACAGTTACTTTGTAAACAGAACATGGACATTTAAACAAAAAGATAAGGCAAGCATGAAGGAGTTTATTCGTTTCCTTGCGGTCAATGCTGCCACATTATCGTTAACATTGATATTGCTCGATTTTTTATATACAAAGCAGGGCTTAAATTTGCTGTTGAGCAAATTTTTAGTAACAGCGATAGGAACAATCTTCAACTTTATTGGAACGAAGATGCTCGTTTTTACGAAGGCAAACACAAATTAATTTATAAAAAAATTATTATAAGAATGGAGTAAGATATGAAAAATTGTACTAAAGGAAGAGTCGACATCCTTTTAATAGCTATATTGCTGTTTTCGGCCGGTTTAAATTTCTATAATTTGCAGAATGCTGGCACGAATTCGTATTATTCTGTAGCTGTGAAAAGCATGTTGACTAGCTTCCATAACTTTTTCTTTGTTTCCTTTGATCCTGCTGGATTTATAACCGTTGATAAACCTCCAGTAGCTTTATGGATTCAAGCGATTTTTGCTAAGATCTTCGGCTTCAATGATTTTGTGCTTCTTTTGCCAGAGGCACTTGCTGGTGTCGTTTCTGTCTGGTTGTTATATATCATGATTAAGCCGAAATTCGGCAGACCGGCAGCACTGATTGCCAGTTTGGTTTTAGCTTGCTCGCCAATTTTTGTAGCAGTTGTCAGAACTAATAATGTAGACAGTATCTTGATTGTTACACTGATGATAGCAGCATGGGCATTGATGAAAGCAGTCGAAAAGCAGAAGCTTGGCTGGCTATTATTAAGCTTTGCTCTTGTGGGCGTCGGCTTTAATGTGAAAATGCTGCAGGCATATATGGTGTTGCCGGCATTTGCTTTCTATTATTTCTTTGCAACGAGAGAATTGAAAATCTGGAAAAAGCTGATGCACTTAGCAGCATCCACTGTTTTGCTAGTTGTTATCTCCTTGTCATGGGCACTTGCAGTTGATTTGACCCCAAAAAGTGAAAGGCCGTATATGGGCGGAAGTGAAACGAACTCTGTACTAGAGCTTGCTTTTGGCTATAATGGCTTATCAAGATTAACTGGTCAAGATTCTGGCATGGGAGGCGGAGGGAATGCTCAAGCACCGCAGACTCAGACTTCGACTGATGAAACTAGTACTAGTGCTTCAGATTCCAGCAATACTAGTGAGGAAGCTCCTACTACTATGCCTAATGGTGGACAGCAAGGAGATGGAGGCAGCTCCAGCCAATCTGGCATGTTTAACACTGGTGAAGCAGGCCCGCTGCGATTATTCCAAAGCGAGCTGTCTGGACAAATTAGCTGGCTGCTGCCATTCGTGGTCTTTGCCATTATTGGTTTAGTCTTGTCTTTCTTAAAGACGAGAAAGTATACAATACAGCACCATTTTGCAGCATTTTGGTTTTTCTGGCTAGCACCTATGTTTGTTTTCTTCAGCATCGCGCTATTTTACCATCATTATTATTTAAGTATGATGGGGCCTGCAATTGCCGCACTTGTCGGTATCGGTTTTACGACATTATGGAACTTTTATAAAGAAGAGAATGGCTGGGAGAGCTGGCTGCTGCCTGTTGGAATATTAATTACTTTCTTCTTTGAAGCGCTGATTGTCTATCAGAACAGCTCTTCTGTATCCATTGTATGGATGTGGGTTGCTATTATTTTAGGGGTTGTACTGTTTATGCTGTTAATAGCAGGCAAATCAAGTGCATCCATAAAGGAGACAATAGCAGTTATCAGCATATTGGCATTATTAGTACTGCCGATTTATTGGACTGCTATAACGATTACAAAGACTGGCAATGAATCTACACCAACTGCAGGTCCGACAAGTGGAATGGGCGGACCAGGCGGCGGAGGTGGAGGCATGCGTGCCTTCGATGGTGGTAATATGGAGCAAGGTTCCATTCCAAATGAAATGCCAAGTGATTCTAATGAGGCTCCAACTGGTTTCCCGGGAGCTTCTGAGAATAATGCCAGCAGTGGTTTTACAGGCGGACCAGGCGGCGGGGGCGATATGGACAGTATCGATTCTGGCTTAATGTCGTATCTTGAAGACAATTACAATGGCGAAAAATTCTTCTTGGCAGTACAAAGAGCCCAATCGGCATATTCTATTATGCTGAACACAGACTATGCAGTAATGGCAATGGGCGGCTTTGGCGGATCAGATCCGGCACCGACAGTAGATGAGCTGGAGGAGATGGCTGAAGCAGGAGAAATCAAGTATTTCTTAGTATCTGGTCAAGGAATGGGCGGCAATAGTGAAGTGACAGAGTGGATTCAAGAAAACTGTGTTGAGGTACCTAGCAGCGAGTATTCATCTGATACTAGCACTACTGACAGCTCTGCTACTGATTTATCTAATATGAGAGGCATGGGGCAAACCTTGTACGAGTATCAACAAAAATAGTATGGTAGAAAAGAAGCGGTCCGCAGATGCGAATCGCTTCTCTTTCAAGCTGGCACAAAAACATTCGTGAGAGTATTTATTTATATAGAGGCTTATGTTTTAATAATGCTAATGAATCAAGCAATTGTCAGATTTAAAAGCCAAAGGAGATTGAAACAATGAAGATACTAGTTGTGGAGGATAATAAACCTTTATTAGAATCCATAAAGGGGATATTGGAGAAGGAGTATTCTGTTGATACAGCAGATAATGGAGAAGACGGCTTGTTTTATGCACAGCAAAATATCTATGATTTGATCGTGCTCGATGTCATGCTTCCTTATATTAACGGTTTTGACATTGTTCAAACCTTGCGTAAAGAAAAAGTCAATACACCTGTTTTATTCTTAACAGCAAAGGATTCACTTGAGGATCGGGTAAAAGGGCTGGAATTTGGCGGCGACGATTATTTAGTAAAGCCTTTCCAGGCTCCTGAGCTTGAAGCAAGAATCAAGGCTCTCTTGAGAAGGAGCGGGGCATTAGATATTGATGAAGGGCTTAAGTATGAAGAAATCGTGCTGACAGGCAAGGAAAATGATGTGCTTGTTAAAGGAATGCCAATCAAGTTAACAGTCAAACAATATGAGCTGCTTGAGTATTTAATTCAAAATACTGGGAAAATCCTCACGAAGGAACAAATATTTGATCGGATATGGGGATTCGATTCTGATACGACGATTGCAATTGTGGAAGTGTTCATCCACCAACTGCGTAAAAAATTAGAAGAATTCGCCTATCATAAAGATATTCAAACAGTCCGAGGTGTTGGCTATATTTTAAAAAGAGTATAAGGGGATAAATAATGTTCCAGAAAACAAGAATTAAACTAACCTTCCTTAACTCGCTTGTATTTATCTTATTAATGGTAGTCCTCGGTGTGATGATTTATCATTATACCGAAAAGCAAATATATAAGGATATTAATCAGTCCTTGGAAGAAACGGCGGAAACGATCAGCCATTTTGAACAAAGAGATGGAAGGGGACCAATGCAAGAGCCGCCCCGGCAAATCTCTGTTATTAAGTGGACAGACGATAAGGAAATTGATGTTATTTCCCAAGACATCATGAATTATGCGAGTGAATTCGAGAATTTCTATCCAGAGCAATACGATAAGATTGTAGAGAAGCAGACAGTCAGCGGCTACAGTTATAACACGATTGCTGTTAAAGTAACAATGGAGGATGGATCAAAGGAAATAATTCAATTTATCCGCAGCATTGATCCAGAAAAATCAATGCTGAACCGATTGATTATTATTATGACAGTAGGTGTGCTGGCAGGAAGCATCTTCGCCATAATGGCTGGTTATTTCCTTGCTGGAAGAGCTCTTGTACCGATTCAAAAATCATGGGAATCTCAGCAGCAATTCGTATCAGATGCCTCCCATGAGCTGAGAACACCTTTAGCAGTCATCCAAACAAGAACAGACCTGCTCTTCCAAGAGCCTGATGCCACCATTCAAGAAAAGGCTATAGATATTTCAGTCATTTCAAAGGAAACACGACGATTGAACAAGCTCGTCACAAATTTGCTGACACTTGCCAGAAGCGACTCAAATCAAATGGAAATATCGAAGCAAGAATTTGCCTTGAATCTCCTCATCCAGGAAGTGATTGACCAGTATGCCGATATCGCAGAGTTTCAAGGAAAAAGAATTTATACTGATACAAGGTCACCTATCAAGCTGATCGGTGACAAGGAACGTATTCACCAACTGCTTGTCATCCTAGTGGATAACAGCATGAAATTCACAGGTGAGGGAGGCACGATTGCAATAAATGCCACAGCTAAAACTCACACTGTTGAATTAGAGGTGAAAGATAACGGAATTGGCATCCCAAAACAAGATATACCAAAAGTCTTCAACCGGTTTTATCAAGTGGAGCAATCAAGGACAGATATGGAAGGCACTGGATTAGGCTTGTCTATTGCTAAGTGGATTATAGAAAAGCATTCAGGCACTATTAAGGTTGACAGTGAGCTGGAAAAAGGGACAAAATTTGAAATTACCTTCCCAAAGCTTGGCCAGTAGCCAAAAAAACATCCTCCGAAATTTAAGGGAGGATGTTTTTTTTCATTCGCTCAGATCTTTCGCAGTAAAGCCTTGTTTTTTCAGTAATGGTCCTAGACTTGGGTAATAGGGCTGCTTATAAAAGTTTGCCACCCTGTTTGTCCAGTTAGCTTGTTCACTGCCCCGTTCTTGCAAGTATTGCTTAAAAATATCGTTATATTCTTTTAATGAACCGATTTGATCACTGTTATAAGTTTCCTTATGAACATAGCTTTCTTTAGGAAGTCGTGGTTTAACACCAGGATCTTCAGCTGGGAAGCCAATACTTAAACCAGAGATAGGCAATACATATTTAGGAAGCTGTAAATACTCAACAACTTCTGGTGCATTTCTTCTTATTCCGCCAATAGGAACAGTCCCTAACCCTAAGGATTCAGCAGCTGTTATCGCATTTGCCAAGGCAATTCCAGCATCTGTTGCTCCAACAAGAAGCAAGTCTGATTGATCAGCAGCACCAAAAGCAGTGTTTTCCAGGTTGGCTGCAAGCTCTGTCCGGTAGAAATCCATGCAGAATACTAAAAATATTGGTGCTTCCTTAATATGCTGCTGATTTCCGCAAAGCTCTGCTAATCTTTCCTTCCTTGCTGTATCCTCTACCAGTATAACAGTAACCTGCTGTCCATTCGCCCATGAAGGGGCAGCTTGCGCTGAATCCAAAATAGCCTCAACCATTTCTTTAGGAACTGGTTTGTTTTCGTATTTTCGATAAGAACGATGCTGTTTTAAAGTCTCTATTACCTGATTCATTATCTATTACCTCCCGTAAGTTTATAAGGTGTATTGTAGCACAATTCGTTTTAAATACTTACTCACTTGCTTGCTAGAAAATAACAAAGGCTAAAGGAGTAACCCCTTTAGCCTTTGTTTATTAAAGCAGTGATTCAGCGCCATCAATATAAATTTCTGTTCCAGTGATATGGCTGGAGGCATCTGAGCTCAGGAACTGAACTAAATCAGCTACCTGTTTTGGCTCACCTGACTTTTGTGCAAGCGGCTGACTTCCTTCAGGATATTCTACCGGTATGGCAATTTCCTTTAATTTTTCTTCCTCTCGGAACGTGTTTTCTTCAATATTTGTATCAATTGCACCAGGGCAAATGATATTTACTCTTATTTTATATTTAGCCAGCTCCAATGCTGCCATTTTGCCAAAGGCAACCTGACCAGCTTTAGAAGTACTATATGCTGACATACCAAAGCTTGAATAAGTTCGGTTGCCGTTAATGCTGCTAGTAATAATAATACTTCCGCCATTTTGTTTCATATGAGGAACAGCATATTTTAATGTAAGGAAGGTTCCTTTAAGATTGGTTTCCATAGTCATGTCCCAATCCTCTGGAGAGAGATGTTCAATTGGGGAGACCTTCCCGTTAATTCCTGCATTAGCAAAAACAATATCAAGCTTACCCCATTTTTTAATGACATAATCAAATGCTGTACTCATGGAACAGGCATCAGAAATATTTGCTTCTAAAATGATTGCTTCTCCGCCAAGTTCTTTTATTTCCTTATCAACAGATTCTAAGTTTTCAGGAATTAAATCGAGCAATGCTACTTTAACTCCACTTTTAACTAGAGAGATAGCGGCTGCATGGCCAATCCCTGATGCCGCACCTGTAATTATTGCTACCTTATTTGACATGTCACTCATAATAACTCCTCCTGTATGGTTGTTCTGTTTTAATACATAAGAAATAATGCAGCTAGCAAGTTATTTTTCTAATAACCTTTTTTGGTGAAATTAAAACCAATGCAGATTATGCCTGTTTTCTGTAAAATAATAGATAATGGAGAGGAGAGATGATGTTGAAAGCAATGCTAGTTCATTCATATGGTGATGCGTCTGTATTCCGTGAATCAGAAATGGATAGACCCACTATTAAAAAAGGTTATGTACTTATTAAAGTAATGGCATCAAGTGTAAATCCTATTGATGTAAAAATTAGAGCAGGAGCAGTTCCTGCCGCTTCCGCGGAGCTACCAGCAGTTCTTCATGGCGATGTAGCAGGTGTTATAGAGGAAGTAGGAGAGGGTGTTGACAACTTTAAAGCAGGAGATGAAGTATTTGGCTGTGCTGGCGGCTTTAAAGGAACAGGTGGTGCGTTAGCTGAATATATGCTCGCAGACGCCCGGTTATTAGCACATAAACCAAAAAACATCACCATGAAGCAAGCTGCTGTTTTGCCATTAGTAAGCATTACCGCTTGGGATGCCCTTTTTGAAAAAGGGAATATATCTGCGGGACAAAAAGTGTTGATTCATGGTGGAACAGGCGGTGTTGGTCATGTTGCCATTCAGCTAGCAAAATGGAAGGGAGCAGAGGTTTATACAACTGTTTCCTCAAATGAAAAAGCAAAAATAGCAAAATCATTAGGAGCAGATACAGTAATTAACTACAAGGAAGAATCTATTAGTGAGTATGTTGAAAAATATACACAAGGCAACGGATTTCAAACTGTTTTTGACACGGTTGGCGGAACGAATTTAGATAAATCATTCCAAGCAGCAGCCATACATGGTACAGTTCTTGCCATTGCTGCAAGATCAACACATGACCTTTCACCGATGCACGCCAAAGGTCTATCCTTGCATGTTACGTTTATGCTGTTGAAAATAATAGATGAATCATCAAGGAAGGAGCATGGAGCTATCCTTCAAAAAATTGCCGAGATTGTGGCGAACGGGGAGCTTAATCCGCTTGTGGATGAAGAGGAATTCTCCTTTACAGAAGCAGACAAGGCACATGAATATTTGGAAGCAGGAAAGGCAATAGGTAAAGTTGCATTAACTAACAGCTGGAACTGATTAAAAAGCAACATGGCTAAAGGTAATCTTAAAGCCATATTGCTTTTTTTCTTTCAGAAAAAAAACGAGACTTTTTACTCAAAAGAGACATTTCATAGTAAAATAAGAAGAAAACTTATATTGGGGAAACACCACTCATCATGATAACAAATACTACATCCTTGATTACAGCAGTATTGCTATTTAAATGTAATCATATGAATATACATCAGGCGGTATCGGACAGGAGGGATTTAAGATGGAATTTATTTTATTGATGATGGTAGCGATGATACCACTCATCATTTCCCTGACTGTCCTGTTTTTTTCAAAAACGAGACTTGCTGTAACCCTATCCCTATTTTTGGGGATGTTATCTTTTTGGCAAATGGATGTTGCAACACTGTATGCAGAAAATGTACTTCCCCTCAAATGGATAGATAGTCTGTTTCGCTTTTTTAGGGGCGGCTCTATTTTTATTATGCCAATAATGTACTATTTCTCCTATTACTTAGTGTGGAAAAATAGGGAGTTGAAAAAATACAGATGGCTTTTAAATAAAGGAATTCTGACTTTTTTTATTCTCTATACGTTAGTTGTCTATATTGTTAACTTTACTGACTTTGGGATTGTGTCATATACATGGAAAGATGCTAAGCTGTTAGCACCATCACACTTGCTGCCGGTGTATGGCGTAGGTAATCTGCTATTCATGCTAAACATAGTTATCGGCTATCTTAATACATTTCTGTTGCTGTTTATTACGACAAAGGTTCGTGACATTGGTGATAAAAGATTCTATATAAAGTTGGTAGCGGCTGCCCTTCTTATATTCATTAACGGCAACTTAAGCGGTTTTGCTTTTATTCCGTTATATTACTCTAGTTTCAATTCTATTTTTGCTGCAATTATATTATTTATTGGCTTTTTTCAAATGCAATCATTCAAGATAAATGCAATGAACGGAGAATTGCGGAAGCAGAGTGAACAGCTTGAAACAATTATGAATATAAACCCGAATTATCTTCTAGTAATAGATGGAAATACAATCATTAAAATAAATGATTCATTATGCAAGTTATTGAAAAAGACCGAAATTGATTTGCTAGGCGAATCAATTTCGACTATTTTGCAAGAAATCAGTATGGAAACAGTAAAGCCACAAAATTACATTGATGTTAATGGGAAGGTTCATTATATACTGTGGGACAGGAAAGAACTTTATTATAATAACGAAAATAAACGCACTATTTATTTTGGAATGGATATAACAGAGCAAAAGAGAAGCGAACAGTTGATCATCTCTTCTGAAAAGCTGAAGGTTGTTGGAGAAATGGCTGCAAGTGTTGCTCATGAAATCAGAAACCCATTAACGACAATAAGAGGCTTTATCCAGCTTTTAAAAGAAAAAAGTGATAAAACTGGCTTTGAAGATATTCTTCTGGAAGAAATAGACCGAATTAATCAGGTATTAAAGGAATTACTTATTCTTGGCAAGCCTGAAGCTAAAGCAGCTGTAAGAGCTGAATTATTAACCATTCTTCCGAGTGTCGAATTGCAAAATATTAAGCTTTTGTTCCAGGCATTGGCTATTGAACAGAATAAGGAAATTATTGTAGTAAACAGACAAGAAAAAAATGCGTTTATATCTATGGAGAAATCGCATTTCAAGCAGGTAATCATCAATGTATTAAAAAATAGTCTGGAAGCTATCCATGGTGGAAGCGGGAAAGTCAAGATGATCATTGATAGTAAATCTGATATGGTTCGCATCCGAATAATAGATAATGGAGAAGGCATCAACAAAGAGCTTCTCAGTCAAATATGGGAACCGTATTATACAAGTAAAGAAAAAGGCAACGGTATCGGTTTAACGGTGTGTAATCGACTCTTGCAGGAAAATAACGGGCAAATGTCCGTGAAAAGCAAGGAAGGCTGGGGAACATGTGTGATGATTACCCTTCCTATTATAAGCTGATAAAAATAGGAAAGACATTTATGTTTTTCCTCTTTTTATCTATGTTAAAGTATTGGAATAACATATTTCTCCTGTGTATAAAAAACCAAGAAATAAACAAAATACTATAGTATTTTAAATTACAGGAGGAAATGACATGACAAATAATCGTCCAAATCCAGATAACAGAGCAGATAATGTAGAGAAACTACAAGATATGATTGAAAATACATTAGATAATATTGATAAGTCTGAAGAGACAATGGCATTTGCTTCCTCAGAAGAAAGAGCTAACATAGAAGCTAAAAACAAAAGAAGAGAAGAATCAATCGATGCATTCAGAGAAGAAGTAAAAGACGAAGCTGCAAATCGTGAAAACGGCTATCAATAAGCATTCCTTTTGACCTCTAATCTTTTAGAGGTCAAATTTGTTTTTTGTATAATCAGAAGGAATTTGCTAAATGAAAGAGAATATTAGTGAATATTCAGGGAAGAAGGAGTGGGATCATGATTAAATCAATGTACCCTTATTTCGTTTTTAATGGGAATGGTAATGAAGCAGTGGAATTTTATAAAAATGCACTAAATGCTGAGGTAATAAGTATGCAGCTTTTTGGTGACATGCCTCCAAATCCTGAAATGCCAATTCCAGAAGAAGCTAAAGACCGTGTGTTAAATGCACAGCTGAAGGTAGGCGATACGGACTTAATGCTTTCTGACACATTTCCAGGAATGCCATACACAATAGGCACGAATGTTACTACCGCAATCATTTTGGAAAATATTGAGGACACAAAGAAAGTATTTGCTGCCTTACAAGAAGGCGGCAAAGTAAAAATGCCCCTGCAAGAAACATTTTGGAGCCCTTTGTATGGACAACTCGAGGATAAATATGGATTCGAATGGCAAGTATCAACAGAAGGGAAACTTACAAACGGTTAAGCATTGCTTAAAAGACATCAGCAGACAGGCTGATGTCTTTTTTTAATCCTTGGCTGTCCAATTTCCAGCTTTATCTTTATGGTACTTGTTCTTAACAGCACTCCAAGCAACTTTAAACGCTGTTTCTTCTTTTTTATATTCATCTAAGGAAGCATTGAACGCTTCTTTAAAAATTTCCTGAGCATGAAAAGGCAGGTTATTGCGTACTGATTCTGGCAGATCTTTCACATCGTTGTAAGGCATGTTATTCTCCTCCTGCTATCCTTTTATTAATGTTTCTGCACCATCGACATAAATTTCAGTTCCTGTCAGATGAGAGGCTTCATCAGATGCTAAGAACAGGAATAGATTTGCTACTTCTTCTGGTTTGCCTGCATCTGACTTTAGCGGGATTGCCTCTTCCGGAATGCCAAATGGAAACTGTATCTCATCAGGATGATTGGATTCTTTAATGGATTCAAAAATATTCGTATCAATAGTACCTGGACAAATGGCATTTACCCGAATTTTATATGGTGCCAACTCAATTGCAGCCATTTTAGCAAATGCTGCAATTGCTGCCTTGGATGTACTGTAAGCGGAAAAACCTTTTTGAGCAAATCGGCGGTTACCACTAACAGAGCTAATAACAGTAATGGTTCCTCCGTTATTTTTCATATAAGGAATTGCCTGCTTAACAGTCTCGAATGTTCCGACGACATTGTTATTAATTGTATTAGCCCAATCTTTTGTGGAAAAATCCTCGATTGGAGACAATGTTCCGACAATCCCAGCATTTGCAAGAAGGGTAGTAATTTCTCCCCATTTATTAAAGGTTTCTTCCATTGCGTTTGCCACTTGCTCTTCATCAGTTATATCGACTTGAAAGAAGATTGCCTCGCCGCCTAGCTCTGCAATCTCGTTTGTGGCCGTGATGCCTCTTTCTTGATTCATATCGAGTATGCTGATTTTTGCTCCTTCTCTTGCTAAACGAATGGCAGAGGCCTTACCAATACCAGAAGCCCCCCCTGTTATGACAGCTACTTTGTTTTCCATACGCTTCATTTCCTGTCACCCCTATTTCCTACTAGTTTTAACTATTATCCTTTTCCACTTACCCTTTTCAGGAAGGAATATGCATGAAAAAACCCCTTCTCTAATTTAGAGAAGGGATTCATTTCTTATGAAAGGCGGTTGCTGTAATCCTCAAACTTAAATTGTCTTACGACTTTAATGCCTTCTTCGTCATTGTAAGATACGATAGAAGGGAGATTTACACCATTAAACATATGATTTTTTACCATTGTATAATGAGCCATATCACAGAAAACAATTTTATCGCCAGGCTTTAATGGCTCTTTAAAGGAGTAGTCACCGATGACATCTCCAGATAGGCAAGTCATTCCACCTAGTCTGTATGTGTATTCATATTCACCAGGCATACCAGCACCGATGATATTAGGTCTGTATGGCATTTCCAGAACATCAGGCATATGGCAAGTAGCTGATGTATCAAGAATAGCCAAGTCCATTCCGTTTTTCATAACATCAAGAACTGTACTTACCAGATAACCTGTATTTAGAGCAATTGCTTCACCAGGCTCTAGATAGACCTCAACATCATATTTCTCTTTCAAATACAGAATGCATTCAATCAATGTTTCGATATCATAATCTGGTCTTGTAATATGATGACCGCCGCCTAGGTTCAGCCACTTAACCTTTTTAATATGTTCGCCAAACTTCTCATCAACTACTTTAAGGGTTCTCTTTAAAGTGTCAGAGTTTTGCTCACACATTGTATGGAAGTGAAGGCCATCGATTTCATCAAGCCGATCAGCATCGAAGTTATCCAATGTAACACCGAATCTAGAGTACGGTGCACAAGGATTATAAAGTTCTGTTTCAATCTCAGAGTACTCTGGATTAATACGAATTCCGACATCAATTTTTTTGTCAGCATTTCTTACTTTATCTTTAAAACGGTCCCATTGTGCAAAAGAATTGAAGACAATATGGTCCGTGTATAACATCAGTTCATCGAACTCGCTGTCCACATATGCTGGTGCATATGAATGAACTTCTTTTCCCATCTTTTCAAAACCTAATCTAGCTTCAAACAAAGAGCTTGAAGTTACTCCTGTAAGGTACTTTGAAACAAGTGGAAATACAGAATGCATAGAAAATCCTTTTAATGCAAGAAGAATCTTAGCACCAGTTCTTTCCTGAACATAGTTCAATGTCTCCAAGTTTTTCTTAAGCAGACGCTCGTCCACTACATAACTAGGAGATGGTACTTTATCAAATTCAATGTTTTTCATTGCTTTCCTCTCAATCTATAAGAGTTGGAGTGAAGTTCTCCTGCCATGGCAATCCGTGTTTGTTCAATGCATCCATGAATGGATCTGGATCGAATTCTTCCACATTGTATACGCCTGGCTTTTTCCATTGTCCTTTAATGATAAGCATAGCACCGATCATCGCCGGAACACCTGTTGTATATGAAATTGCTTGTGAGCCAACCTCTCTGTAACATTCTTGGTGGTCACATACATTGTATACATAATATGTTTTTGGCTTGCCGTCTTTAATACCTTGGATAATGCAGCCAATATTTGTTTTACCTTTAGTTCTAGGTCCAAGTGAAGCAGGATCTGGAAGCAATTCTTTCAAGAACTGCAACGGAATGATCTCTTTGCCTTCATAATTAATAGGCTCGATAGATGTCATACCAACATTTTCAAGAACTTTTAGGTGGTTCAAGTAATTGTCAGAGAATGTCATCCAGAATCTGATTCTTTTCACACCTTTAATGTTTACAGCTAAAGACTCTAATTCTTCATGGTATAGAAGATAGATGTTTTTAGGTCCGATTTCTGCCAAGTCATACTCTCTCTTTTCAGAAAGAGGTGCAGTTTCTACCCACTCGCCATTTTCGAAATAGCGGCCGTTTGCAGTGATTTCGCGAATATTAATTTCAGGGTTGAAGTTAGTCGCGAACGGATAACCATGATCTCCACCATTAGCATCCACGATATCGATATAGTGGATTTCATCGAAATGATGTTTTTGTGCATAAGCAGTAAATACACCAGTAACACCTGGATCAAAACCGCTGCCTAATAGTGCTGTTAGTCCAGCTTCTTCGAATTTTTGCTTATAATCCCACTGCCATTTATACTCAAACTTAGCTGTTTCTGGCGGCTCATAGTTAGCTGTATCAAGGTAGTGAACACCAGTTGCAAGACATGCATCCATGATTGTTAAGTCTTGGTATGGCAATGCCACGTTAATAACTACATCTGGCTTGAAGCTGTTGATCAACTCAATTACTTCTTCTGTTTTATCTGCATCGACTTGGGCAATAGAAACCTTCGTTTTGCCGCCGTCTAATTTATTTTTAAGCGCTTCACATTTTGAAAGTGTTCTGCTTGCAATACAAATCTCTTCGAATACATCAGGTACTTGACAGCATTTATGTGCAACAACACTTGCTACACCGCCAGCACCAATAATTAATGCTTTACCCAAAATGAAAAACCTCCTTTAACTTATTGAAAAAATTCAATAAGCATGATTATACAGAATGTGCGACAAATAATCCATAAAATCCGACAAAATATAATTTTTTTTTACACTGTATTTTTTAGAATTTTTCGATATAAAAATATTATACAAGGAAAGGTTTGGAAGAAAAATATATCGATTTAAAATGAGAGGGAAAAGAACGTAAAAAAGACATTTGCCATTGATGACAAATGTCTTCTGAATTTATGTATGTTGGTGGAGACTATCGGGATCGAACCGACGACCTCTTGCATGCCATGCAAGCGCTCTCCCAGCTGAGCTAAGCCCCCGTTTGGTTGATGATAAATTATATTATACATATTTTCAGAAATATTGCAATAACTAAACTAAAAAACAATAAATGGATGGAGATACCTCTCCACCCATTTGGTCAATATAATCAATTTAAGCTTTCTATTTCAATTTCCCTGACGCCATTAATACCGGAAATTTCTTTATAGAATTCTGTTAACTCTCTTTTTTGATCAACTATTAAAATTAAGTTGATAGAATGTTCACCGGTTTCTAAGTCTTTTATGCGCAGGTTTTTAATGCCTGCTTTCAATTCTCTTATGGCTGCAATAATAGTTGCAACATCTTCCTTTTCCGTTGCTTTGAGCTTAACTTTTATTTCTTTTTCTCTTAGCTGTCTAGGACCGATAAGGCTCATAAGGAAAGGAACAAACTTTACGCTCACTAATAAAAGGGTTACACCTGCGATAGCTTCTATGTAATAACCGGCCCCAACTGCAATTCCAATTCCACCGGCACCCCAAATTAGTGCTGCTGTCGTCAGCCCGGAGATACTGTCATTCCCTCTTCTCAATATTACCCCAGCTCCTAAAAAGCCGATGCCGGAAACAATTTGTGCAGGAAGGCGAAGGGGGTCCATTGTAATATTTACAAACTCGCTCCCGGGAAACTTATATGCTGCCTCTATAGAAACAATAGTGAGCAGGCAGCTCACAATACTGATAACAAGACTTGTCTTTAAGCCAACAGGCTTCCTTTTTATTTCTCTTTCTAAACCGATAATCAAGCCAAGTCCTGTTGAAATCCCTAATTTAACTAAGAAGTCGATGTCGATAAGCATAATACCTCCTGTAATCTGGTTGTTATATAATTATGTGGCTTAAAGCTCTTTTATTTATGTTTTTAGTCCGCTTGTATTTTTTATCAATAAAACACAATTGATACTTAAGTTTTTTAGTGGATTTTCCTTTCTCTCTATTTTGTAGCGTATATAACCATTATTAAGAGGTTGAAAACATGAGGTTTCCGATTATCATATGTAATGGAGACGGAGGATAATTTTCTTTATCTTCATATATGTAACCTGTTTTTGCAATCATTATATCGGCATTTTTTAATTAGTATTTCTTATTATTAAAAATAACTGAACAAATGGTGTGTTTATTTTAAGATATAGGAAGGAACTAGAGCCTGGGATAAAATTTGGTTTTCTTACGAATAAAAACTTAAAAAATGTATTGCTAATTAAAAATATACATGGTATATTATTTCTCGTCCTCAACAAGGGATTTTAGATGAAATAAAAAAGTTCTAAAAAGTTGTTGACATTAAGATTGCTTTCATGGTAAATTGATAAAGTCGCTTCTGAAGCAAGCGATTAAATGAAACAGATTGCTCTTTGAAAACTGAACAAACAAAACGTCAACAATAATCGTTTTTATAACTTGCGTTATAAAGATGAAAACAAAGCAACAAAAAGCTAGAGTTTAGCAAATGAGCTAATCTTACTCTTTATCGGAGAGTTTGATCCTGGCTCAGGACGAACGCTGGCGGCGTGCCTAATACATGCAAGTCGAGCGGACTTAAAAAGCTTGCTTTTTAAGTTAGCGGCGGACGGGTGAGTAACACGTGGGCAACCTGCCTGTAAGACTGGGATAACTTCGGGAAACCGGAGCTAATACCGGATAATCCTTTTCTACTCATGTAGAAAAGCTGAAAGACGGTTTACGCTGTCACTTACAGATGGGCCCGCGGCGCATTAGCTAGTTGGTGAGGTAACGGCTCACCAAGGCGACGATGCGTAGCCGACCTGAGAGGGTGATCGGCCACACTGGGACTGAGACACGGCCCAGACTCCTACGGGAGGCAGCAGTAGGGAATCTTCCGCAATGGACGAAAGTCTGACGGAGCAACGCCGCGTGAGTGATGAAGGTTTTCGGATCGTAAAACTCTGTTGTTAGGGAAGAACAAGTACGAGAGTAACTGCTCGTACCTTGACGGTACCTAACCAGAAAGCCACGGCTAACTACGTGCCAGCAGCCGCGGTAATACGTAGGTGGCAAGCGTTGTCCGGAATTATTGGGCGTAAAGCGCGCGCAGGCGGTCCTTTAAGTCTGATGTGAAAGCCCACGGCTCAACCGTGGAGGGTCATTGGAAACTGGGGGACTTGAGTGCAGAAGAGAAGAGTGGAATTCCACGTGTAGCGGTGAAATGCGTAGAGATGTGGAGGAACACCAGTGGCGAAGGCGACTCTTTGGTCTGTAACTGACGCTGAGGCGCGAAAGCGTGGGGAGCAAACAGGATTAGATACCCTGGTAGTCCACGCCGTAAACGATGAGTGCTAAGTGTTAGAGGGTTTCCGCCCTTTAGTGCTGCAGCAAACGCATTAAGCACTCCGCCTGGGGAGTACGGCCGCAAGGCTGAAACTCAAAGGAATTGACGGGGGCCCGCACAAGCGGTGGAGCATGTGGTTTAATTCGAAGCAACGCGAAGAACCTTACCAGGTCTTGACATCTCCTGACAATCCTAGAGATAGGACGTTCCCCTTCGGGGGACAGGATGACAGGTGGTGCATGGTTGTCGTCAGCTCGTGTCGTGAGATGTTGGGTTAAGTCCCGCAACGAGCGCAACCCTTGATCTTAGTTGCCAGCATTTAGTTGGGCACTCTAAGGTGACTGCCGGTGACAAACCGGAGGAAGGTGGGGATGACGTCAAATCATCATGCCCCTTATGACCTGGGCTACACACGTGCTACAATGGATGGTACAAAGGGCAGCAAAACCGCGAGGTCGAGCCAATCCCATAAAACCATTCTCAGTTCGGATTGTAGGCTGCAACTCGCCTACATGAAGCTGGAATCGCTAGTAATCGCGGATCAGCATGCCGCGGTGAATACGTTCCCGGGCCTTGTACACACCGCCCGTCACACCACGAGAGTTTGTAACACCCGAAGTCGGTGGGGTAACCTTTTAGGAGCCAGCCGCCTAAGGTGGGATAGATGATTGGGGTGAAGTCGTAACAAGGTAGCCGTATCGGAAGGTGCGGCTGGATCACCTCCTTTCTAAGGAAAAATGGAATTCGTTCCATTCACAGATTGTTGATGATTTTGTTGTTCAGTTTTGAGGGAGCAATTCCTCAAAACATCAGGGTAATGATTAACATCATTAGCCGAATTTGTTCCTTGAAAACTAGATTATGAATAGTAAGAACCAAGAAAGAAACCGAGTAATCGCCATCTTAGATTCTCTATTATTAGTAGAATTTTAGGGTAAAGAGAAACGAGCAGGTCGAGGAAGCGACTAAACGAGCACCGGAGCGTACGACAGTACGTGAGGAGCGGAGTGAGGGAGCTGACGAAGAGATGCGAAGTTTATCTTTAGCCGAATAAGTTAAGTTAGAAAGGGCGCACGGTGGATGCCTTGGCACTAGGAGCCGATGAAGGACGGTACTAACACCGATATGCTTCGGGGAGCTGTAAGTAAGCTTTGATCCGGAGATTTCCGAATGGGGGAACCCACTATCCGTAATGGGATAGTATCGTTACTTGAATACATAGAGTAACAGAAGGCAGACCCGGGGAACTGAAACATCTAAGTACCCGGAGGAAGAGAAAGCAAACGCGATTCCCTGAGTAGCGGCGAGCGAAACGGGATTAGCCCAAACCAAGAGGCTTGCCTCTTGGGGTTGTAGGACACTCTACATGGAGTTACAAAGGAACGGGGTAGATGAATAGGTCTGGAAAGGCCAGTCATAGAAGGTAAAAACCCTGTAGTCGAAACTTCGTTCCCTCCTGAGTGGATCCTGAGTACGGCGGGACACGTGAAATCCCGTCGGAAGCAGGGAGGACCATCTCCCAAGGCTAAATACTCCCTAGTGACCGATAGTGAACCAGTACCGTGAGGGAAAGGTGAAAAGCACCCCGGAAGGGGAGTGAAATAGATCCTGAAACCGTGTGCCTACAAGTAGTTAGAGCCCATTAATGGGTGATAGCGTGCCTTTTGTAGAATGAACCGGCGAGTTACGATTACATGCGAGGTTAAGTTGAAGAGACGGAGCCGCAGCGAAAGCGAGTCTGAATAGGGCGTAATAGTATGTGGTCGTAGACCCGAAACCAGGTGATCTACCCATGTCCAGGGTGAAGTCCAGGTAACACTGGATGGAGGCCCGAACCCACGCACGTTGAAAAGTGCGGGGATGAGGTGTGGGTAGCGGAGAAATTCCAATCGAACTTGGAGATAGCTGGTTCTCTCCGAAATAGCTTTAGGGCTAGCCTCAAGGTAAGAGTATTGGAGGTAGAGCACTGTTTGGACTAGGGGCCCCCATCGGGTTACCGAATTCAGACAAACTCCGAATGCCAAATACTTATCCTTGGGAGTCAGACTGCGAGTGATAAGATCCGTAGTCAAGAGGGAAACAGCCCAGACCACCAGCTAAGGTCCCAAAGTATACGTTAAGTGGAAAAGGATGTGGAGTTGCTTAGACAACCAGGATGTTGGCTTAGAAGCAGCCACCATTTAAAGAGTGCGTAATAGCTCACTGGTCGAGTGACTCTGCGCCGAAAATGTACCGGGGCTAAACGTATCACCGAAGCTGTGGATTGACATCTACGATGTCAGTGGTAGGAGAGCGTTCTAAGGGCGTTGAAGCTAGACCGTAAGGACTGGTGGAGCGCTTAGAAGTGAGAATGCCGGTATGAGTAGCGAAAGATGAGTGAGAATCTCATCCACCGAATGCCTAAGGTTTCCTGAGGAAGGCTCGTCCACTCAGGGTTAGTCGGGACCTAAGCCGAGGCTGAAGAGCGTAGGCGATGGACAACAGGTTGATATTCCTGTACCACCTTATGAATCGTTTGAGCGATGGGGGGACGCAGGAGGATAGGGTAAGCGTGCTGTTGGATTAGCACGTCCAAGCAGTTAGGCTGGTAATGAGGCAAATCCCATTACCGTGAAGGCGGAGCTGTGACGGCGAGGGAAATATAGTACCGAAGTTCCTGATTCCACACTGCCAAGAAAAGCCTCTAGCGAGATTCAAGGTGCCCGTACCGCAAACCGACACAGGTAGGCGAGGAGAGAATCCTAAGGTGAGCGAGAGAACTCTCGTTAAGGAACTCGGCAAAATGACCCCGTAACTTCGGGAGAAGGGGTGCTCTTTTGGGTGCAAGCCCGAGAGAGCCGCAGTGAATAGGCCCAGGCGACTGTTTAGCAAAAACACAGGTCTCTGCGAAGCCGTAAGGCGAAGTATAGGGGCTGACACCTGCCCGGTGCTGGAAGGTTAAGAGGAGGGGTTAGCGTTCGCGCGAAGCTCTGAATTGAAGCCCCAGTAAACGGCGGCCGTAACTATAACGGTCCTAAGGTAGCGAAATTCCTTGTCGGGTAAGTTCCGACCCGCACGAAAGGTGTAACGATCTGGGCACTGTCTCAACGAGAGACTCGGTGAAATTATAGTACCTGTGAAGATGCAGGTTACCCGCGACAGGACGGAAAGACCCCGTGGAGCTTTACTGTAGCCTGATATTGAATTTTGGTACAGCTTGTACAGGATAGGTAGGAGCCTTGGAAGCCGGAGCGCCAGCTTCGGTGGAGGCATTGGTGGGATACTACCCTGGCTGTATTGACATTCTAACCCGCACCCCTTATCGGGGTGGGAGACAGTGTCAGGTGGGCAGTTTGACTGGGGCGGTCGCCTCCTAAAAAGTAACGGAGGCGCCCAAAGGTTCCCTCAGAATGGTTGGAAATCATTCGTAGAGTGTAAAGGCACAAGGGAGCTTGACTGCGAGACCTACAAGTCGAGCAGGGACGAAAGTCGGGCTTAGTGATCCGGTGGTTCCGCATGGAAGGGCCATCGCTCAACGGATAAAAGCTACCCCGGGGATAACAGGCTTATCTCCCCCAAGAGTCCACATCGACGGGGAGGTTTGGCACCTCGATGTCGGCTCATCGCATCCTGGGGCTGTAGTCGGTCCCAAGGGTTGGGCTGTTCGCCCATTAAAGCGGTACGCGAGCTGGGTTCAGAACGTCGTGAGACAGTTCGGTCCCTATCCGTCGTGGGCGTAGGAAATTTGAGAGGAGCTGTCCTTAGTACGAGAGGACCGGGATGGACGCACCGCTGGTGTACCAGTTGTCTTGCCAAAGGCATAGCTGGGTAGCTATGTGCGGAAGGGATAAGTGCTGAAAGCATCTAAGCATGAAGCCCCCCTCAAGATGAGATTTCCCATAGCGTAAGCTAGTAAGATCCCTGAAAGATGATCAGGTTGATAGGTTTGAGGTGGAAGCGTGGTGACACGTGGAGCTGACAAATACTAATAGATCGAGGACTTAACTAAAACGAAAAGCTAAAAGAACAGCTTATATCGATAGGATGTTGGAGCGCGCGAGAAGCAGTCGCAAGACTGTGCACGAGTGAGTGAAACAGCCGTACGATTTGGCTTCTGTAGCTGGACATGAATGATTACTCATTCTTTCTTCTTACAACATAATCTAGTTTTCAGGGAATAAATTCTCTGAAAAAAACTTTGAAAAAAGTGTTGCAAAAACTAATTAGATAGGTTATAATAATACTTGTCTTTAAAAAAAGTCTGGTGACGATAGCGAGAAGGTCACACCCGTTCCCATACCGAACACGGAAGTTAAGCTTCTCAGCGCCGATGGTAGTTGGAGGTTCTCCTCCTGTGAGAGTAGGACGTCGCCAGGCATACAATGGAGGATTAGCTCAGCTGGGAGAGCATCTGCCTTACAAGCAGAGGGTCGGCGGTTCGATCCCGTCATCCTCCACCATAACACGCCGATGTAGCTCAATTGGTAGAGCAACTGACTTGTAATCAGTAGGTTGGGGGTTCAAGTCCTCTCGTCGGCACCATTCTTTGTAAAACGAGATGAGTCATTAGCTCAGTTGGTAGAGCATCTGACTTTTAATCAGAGGGTCGCAGGTTCGAATCCTGCATGACTCACCATTTACGCGGGTGTGGCGGAATTGGCAGACGCACTAGACTTAGGATCTAGCGCCGCAAGGCGTGGGGGTTCGACTCCCTTCACCCGCACCATTTAATTTAATACACAAGCGGAAGTAGTTCAGTGGTAGAACACCACCTTGCCAAGGTGGGGGTCGCGAGTTCGAACCTCGTCTTCCGCTCCATTTTTAAAAAACAATGCCGGGGTGGCGGAACTGGCAGACGCACAGGACTTAAAATCCTGCGGTAGGTGACTACCGTACCGGTTCGATTCCGGTCCTCGGCACCATTGTTACTTTAAAAATTAGCGCCCGTAGCTCAATTGGATAGAGCGTCTGACTACGGATCAGAAGGTTATGGGTTCGACTCCTTTCGGGCGCGCCATATACGGGAAGTAGCTCAGCTTGGTAGAGCACTTGGTTTGGGACCAAGGGGTCGCAGGTTCGAATCCTGTCTTCCCGACCATGTATGTTACTCCATAAAAATTGGGGCCTTAGCTCAGCTGGGAGAGCGCCTGCCTTGCACGCAGGAGGTCAGCGGTTCGATCCCGCTAGGCTCCACCAATTTTAATTAATACTGAATAATGGCGGCGTAGCTCAGCTGGCTAGAGCGTACGGTTCATACCCGTGAGGTCGGGGGTTCGATCCCCTCTGCCGCTACCATATTATTTAGGAACTTGTTTGGACCTTTAGCTCAGTTGGTTAGAGCAGACGGCTCATAACCGTCCGGTCGTAGGTTCGAGTCCTACAAGGTCCACCATCATATCGAGGAGGAATACCCAAGTCCGGCTGAAGGGATCGGTCTTGAAAACCGACAGGCGGGTCAAACCGCGCAGGGGTTCGAATCCCCTTTCCTCCTCCATTTTTGAAGTATTTGAATATTATTATCGCGGGGTGGAGCAGTCTGGTAGCTCGTCGGGCTCATAACCCGAAGGTCGCAGGTTCAAATCCTGTCCCCGCAATCTGGTCCGGTAGTTCAGTTGGTTAGAATGCCTGCCTGTCACGCAGGAGGTCGCGGGTTCGAGTCCCGTCCGGACCGCCATTTTTCAAAAAAAGTATAAAGGCTCAGTAGCTCAGTCGGTAGAGCAAAGGACTGAAAATCCTTGTGTCGGCGGTTCGATTCCGTCCTGAGCCACCATTAATATCATGATTATAATAGATTAACATGATGGCGGTTGTGGCGAAGTGGTTAACGCATCGGATTGTGGCTCCGACATTCGTGGGTTCGATTCCCATCAGTCGCCCCATATTTTAAATTTAATAACGCGGGTGTAGTTTAATGGTAAAACCTCAGCCTTCCAAGCTGATGTCGTGAGTTCGATTCTCATCACCCGCTCCAATATATGGGCCTATAGCTCAGCTGGTTAGAGCGCACGCCTGATAAGCGTGAGGTCGATGGTTCGAGTCCATTTAGGCCCACCATATTATTGTTCCGCAGTAGCTCAGTGGTAGAGCACTCGGCTGTTAACCGAGCGGTCGTAGGTTCGAATCCTACCTGCGGAGCCATTTTTTTGGGGAAGTACTCAAGAGGCTGAAGAGGCGCCCCTGCTAAGGGTGTAGGTCGCGTAAGCGGCGCGAGGGTTCAAATCCCTCCTTCTCCGCCAGACGGCCCATTGGTCAAGCGGTTAAGACACCGCCCTTTCACGGCGGTAACACGGGTTCGATTCCCGTATGGGTCATACTTACAATAGAAAGAGCTGTTGGTATATTGCCAACAGCTCTTTCTATTGTTTTTTTTAGCTTATGCCTGTGGATAACTCAAAAAGATAGACTATATTTTATAAAAGTCTAGGCTTATATCAGCATAGATAGACATAAGCTATTTAGTGCTAAAAGTTACCCTTCTTTATATCTTCCTCAAGCTTGTCCCTGTCTGTCATCAGCTTTTGACCAGGATTATTCAGGTCAAAATCAGAGAACATTCCTGTATGAGGACCTCGGAAAATATCTGCGGCTAGAATCTTCTTGTCTGGTGCATCAAAATAGGGACTAGGATCTTTTTGATTTTGTTCTAAAAGATATTCTTCTTCGCTTTTACTCATCAGCAAATCCCTCCTTTATTTCTTACTTTAATATCCTTTCTTAAATGAATGTAAACTATGTTATAAAAATCCACTGCTATTTTTCGGAGAGCAAACATAAAAAGTTATTTATTGTCATAAAATTTTAAAAAAACTTAAAAAGGATTTAGATTAATGTTAATAGAATATTACATTTAAATGAATAATTTTATCCTTTTTCGAATTGCTTCCCCTTTTTAATCATATAGTTTTAAAACTAGCAAAAAAGGGAAAACGGTTTGTACAAATTATATTTTTTTTGCAGTCGAATCAAATCAATAGTCATAGAAAGTAGGATGAATGTGGAGACAGTATTCCCAACTGAATTTCAGCAGCATTTATTTCATGAAGGCAATCTATTTGAAAGCTATCAATTGTTTGGATCTCATGTAAAGGAAGAGAACGGAGAAATTTGTACGGTATTTTGTGTGTGGGCACCGAATGCTAAGACTGTTCGTTTAGTAGGAGATTTCAATAATTGGCAAGGTGAACAGTATGACCTTCAAAGAATAAATAAAGAAGGAATATGGCATATCAGTATTTCCAAAGATTTGACCGGAGCTTTATATAAGTATGAAATCACTGGTCAGGATGGGAGGAAGCACTTGAAGGCTGATCCTTTTGCCTTTTATTCGGAAGTGAGGCCGAACACCGCATCCATCGTCTATTCATTGGAAGGTTACAAATGGAATGATGCAAGATGGATTCAAAGAAAGAAGAAAAAAAATTTTTTGAAAGAGCCGGTTTCTATTTATGAAGTACATCTAGGATCTTGGAAACTGAAAGAAGACGGATCTCTTTATACATACCGAGAATTAGCAGATGAGCTTATCCCTTATGTAATCGAGCTTGGATTTACCCATATAGAAATACTGCCAATAGTAGAACATCCTTTAGATATTTCCTGGGGATATCAAGGCACTGGGTATTACTCTGCGACGAGCAGATTTGGCGAGCCGAAGGATTTTATGTATTTTGTGGATCAATGTCATCAGAATGGGCTGGGAGTTCTGTTAGATTGGGCTCCAGGACATTTTTGCAAGGATGCTCATGGCTTATATCAATTTGACGGCTCCAGCCAATTTGACTACCCGAATGCTAATGACAGGGAAAATCTTGTATGGGGAACAGCAAACTTTGATTTAGGAAGAATGGAAGTACATAGCTTTTTAATTTCCAACGCGATCTTTTGGATGGATTATTTTCATGTTGATGGTTTTAGGGTTGATGCAGTTTCTAATATTATTTACTGGCCAAACTCTGGCGAGAATTCGCTTAACCCATTTGGAGTTGAATTCTTAAGAAAGCTAAACACAACCGTCTGTCAATATGATTCTACCGTTCTGATGTTTGCAGAGGATTCAAGCGATCTACCCCAAGTTACTGCTCCAGTACATTATGGAGGTCTAGGATTTCATTATAAATGGAATATGGGTTGGATGAATGATTTACTGTCATATATGGAAACAGACTCATCCAATAGAAAACATGAGCACAATAAAATTACTTTTTCTTTGCTCTATGCTTTTTCGGAGAATTTTGCTTTACCTCTTTCCCATGATGAAGTTGTTCATGGAAAAAAATCGCTCCTAAATAAAATGCCTGGTGATTATTGGCAAAAATTTGCTCAGTTCCGTTTATTAATCGGATATATGATGACACACCCAGGAAAGAAACTATTATTTATGGGAGCGGAGCTTGCACAGTTTTCAGAGTGGAAGGATAAAGAACAGCTTGATTGGATGCTGATGGATTATGAAATGCATGAAAAGGCAAATGTATTTTTCAAAGAAGTGCTGAAGCTGTATAAACGCTCTAAACCCCTGTATGAATTGGATCATCTCCACGAAGGATTTGATTGGATTGATGCTAACAACCATGAACAATCTGTTTTCTCCTTTATTAGACAAGGAGAAAAGGAGGACGATTTCCTAGTAGTTATCTGCAACTTTACTTATCAAACTTATGAGAATTATTTAATTGGCGTACCAAAGGCTGGCAGCTATAGAGAGATATTGAACAGCGATGATGAGAGGTTTGGAGGAGCCAACTATATAAATAAAAAAATGATAAAGGCCAATGAGACTTCGTTCCACGGAAAGCCATATTCCGTTCCAGTGACGATTCCAGCTTTTAGCATCATCATATTACGGCCTGTTCAACATCGGAAGGGGAGAAAAGAGAATGGGAAAGAAACGGTGCGTCGCAATGCTATTAGCGGGAGGAAAGGGAAGTAGACTTTACTCTTTGACAAAAAAGCTGGCAAAGCCAGCCATTCCATTCGGAGGTAAGTATCGTATTATTGATTTTACTTTGAGTAATTGCTCCAATTCAGGAATTGAAACAGTAGGTGTGCTGACACAATATCAACCTCTTGTGTTAAATTCCTATATCGGAATTGGCAGTGCCTGGGATTTGGATAGGGTAAATGGAGGTGTCACTGTGCTGCCTCCATACAGCGAATCATCAGAGGTGAAATGGTATACAGGCACAGCCAGTGCCATTTACCAAAATCAAAATTATCTCTCTCAATATGATCCAGAATATGTGCTGATTCTTTCAGGTGACCACATATACAAGATGAATTATGAATGGATGTTAGACTATCATATTCAGAAGCAGGCAGATGCTTCTATTTCTGTTATAGAGGTGCCATGGAGTGAGGCAAGCAGGTTCGGTATCATGAACACGAATGAAGAGATGGATATCATTGAGTTTGAAGAAAAACCAAAAAAGCCGAAGAACAATCTCGCTTCCATGGGCATTTACATCTTTAAGTGGAAAGTGCTGAAGGAATTGCTGGAAGAGGATGATAAAAACAGCCATTCAACCCATGACTTCGGAAAAGATATTATACCGATGCTGATTGAGAAGAAACGGAAGGTAGTCGCTTACCCATTCAAAGGCTATTGGAAGGATGTTGGTACAGTCCAAAGCTTGTGGGAAGCCAATATGGACTTGTTAGATAATTCTAGTGAACTGAATATATCAGATTATAATTGGAGAATTTACACAGTTAATCCTAACCATCCGCCCCAATATATTTCTAGTGATGCAATAGTTAAAGAGTCATTAATAAATGAAGGCTGCACGATTAGTGGCAATATTGAAAAATCCATTGTTTTTCAAGGTGTAAATGTAGGAACAGGTTCAATCGTCCGAAGCTCTGTTATTATGCCCGATGCTCGGATTGGCGAAAATACTTATATCGAAAAGGCAATCGTTCCGTCAGATATCGAGATACCGGATGGAATGGTTATTAAGCCAAAAGAAGGTAATAACGACGTTGTGCTCGTAACAGAAGAAATGGTTAGTGCGTTTATATCCTGATTAACAACAGAGACTAGGGAGGGGTTTTTAGTGTTAAGAACAATGCTAGGGGTAATTGATGCTACAACATATCAACATGATTTGGAGGAATTAATTTCACATAGGACACTTGCTGCCTTACCAATTGGAGGGAGATATAGGCTTATTGATTTCGTCCTTTCTAATATGGTTAATTCAGGAATAGGCAGTGTCGCTATCTTTCCAAAGTACCAATACCGATCATTAATGGATCATCTTGGGTCCGGGAAAAATTGGGACTTAGACAGAAAAAGAGACGGATTATTTTTCTTTCCAGCATCCATTACGGATGGAGATAGTGAAGGAATAGGATCTTTTAATCAGTTTGCCGCAAATATGGATTATTTTTATCGAAGCAAACAGGAATATGCTTTAGTAGCAAATTGCTTTACTGTTTTTAACATGGACTTTAACCCCGTCCTAATACGCCATCTTACCTCTGGCTGTGATATCACTGAAATCACCAACAATGGAGATTCATTAGAAATATATTTAATCAAGAAATCTCTATTAATAGACTTAATCTTAACAAGAGATATTACAGGCTATACATGCATGAAGGATGTCATGCTTGACCTCAATCATGAATATAAAATCTGCCACTATGAATTCAACGGTTATGCGGAAAAAATCGACTCTATTTCTGCTTATTTTGAAGTAAGTAAAGAAATATTGCGTGCAGAAACGTGGAATCAGCTTTTCATTAAGGAAAGGCCAATCTTTACAAAGGTGAAGGATGAACCACCTACCCGCTATACGAGTACAGGAGAAGTGAAAAACTCAATGATCGCTAATGGCTGCATTATTGAAGGAGATGTAGAAAACAGCATTATTTCTAGGGCTGTGAAAATTGGCAAAGGTTCACGCCTTAAAAACTGCATCATCATGCAAAAATGCTCTATTGGGGATGATTGTGTATTAGAAAATGTAATTTTAGATAAAGATGTTATGGTAGGAAATGAAACGGTTATGACAGGCAGCAAAAATACACCATTTGTCGTTAGAAAAGGGACAGTGCAAGGAGCGTTGATGAATTCGTGAAAGTAATGTTTGCAGTATCAGAATGTGTACCATTTATCAAATCTGGAGGACTGGCTGATGTTGCCGGTTCTCTTCCGAAAGAGCTTGTGAAACAAGGAACAGAGGTAACGATCATTATGCCAAAGTATCGGGACATTCCCGAGAAGTTACTAAAAGACTTGGAGAAGGTAATGGACTTCCGTGTGCAGGTAGGGTGGAGAAATCAATACTGCGGCATCGAAAAGCTCGAGCAAGACGGCATCACTTTTTATTTTATAGACAATGAATACTACTTTAAAAGGCCGGGGCTATACGGCTATTTCGATGATGGAGAAAGGTTCTCATTCTTTAACAGGGCTGTCTTAGAAAGCCTCTCCTATCTATCTTATTATCCAGATATTATCCATTGTCATGATTGGCATACGGCAATGATTCCGTTCCTGCTGAATGTGGATTATAAATGGAGACGAGAATACAGTCAGATTAAGACAGTATTTACTATACATAATCTTCAGTTCCAAGGGATTATGCCAAGAGGGGCCCTTGGAGATATGCTGAACTTAAATGATGATTACTTTACAACAGATCAGCTAGAGTTTTATGGAAATGTCAACTTTATGAAGGCCGCCTTAATTGCTTCTGACAAAATAACAACTGTCAGCCCAACCTATATGAATGAAATACAAACAGACTATTACGGAGAAAAGCTCAACCAGCTTTTACATTTAAGGCAGAGTGACTTAAATGGTATCATCAATGGAATAGACGAAGAAGTATACAATCCTGCAACAGATGATGTCATTATTCAAAAATACTCGAATACAAATATTAGTGGAAAGGTCCAAAATAAACTTGAAGTCCAAAAGCTGTTTGGATTAAAAGAGGATGCGTCCATTCCAATGATATCAATGATAACGAGGCTGACCAGCCAAAAAGGGCTTGAGTTAGTACGGCATGTCTTCCATGAAATCATGGAGGAGGATGTGCAATTTCTTGTGCTGGGCACAGGAGATGCTGAATTTGAGAATTTCTTTAGAGAAATGGAGTTCAAATATCCCGATAAATGCAAAGCATATATTGGTTTTGATGAAAGCTTGGCACATAAGATATATGCCGGTGCAGACCTGTTCCTTATGCCATCCAAGTTTGAACCATGTGGGCTAGGCCAGCTGATTGCATTGCAGTACGGGAATATCCCAATTGTCAGGGAGACAGGGGGATTAAATGACACAGTGTTTTCATACAATGAACTTACTAATAGCGGAAATGGTTTTAGTTTCACTAACTTCAATGCTCACGACATGCTCTATACTATCCGAAGAGCCCTACAATTCTATCATGACAAAGACGTATGGAGCACTATTGTCAAAAATGCAATGACAATGGACAATAGCTGGGCACAGTCAGCATTTAAATATAACCAACTATATGCTGAGCTTATCTCAAGGAGTGAAACACATGTTTTCTAACAAAGAAAATTTTAAGACTTATTTTTTGCAAAAGCTTGAGATGACTTACGGCAAACCGTTTGAAGATTGTACCAGCAGCGATCACTTCCAGACATTAGGACATATGATCAGGGAGTATGTTAGCGGAGATTGGATTAATACAAATGAGCTTTACCGCAGAAATAAAGGAAAACAAGTGTATTACTTATCAATAGAATTCTTATTGGGCAGATTACTGCACCATAATTTAATTAACTTAGGAATTGATAAAGTAGTGGAAGAGGGGCTTTCTGAATTAGGAATCGACCTGCTAGACGTAGAAGAAATTGAATGTGATGCAGGTCTTGGCAATGGAGGGCTGGGAAGGCTTGCTGCATGCTTCCTAGATTCATTGGCAACCTTGAATCTTCCCGGCCACGGCTTTGGAATCCGTTACAAGCATGGATTATTTGAGCAGAGAATTGTCGATGGATATCAATTAGAACTGCCAGAGCAATGGTTAAAGCAAGGGCAGGTTTGGGAAGTCCGGAAAGAGGATCTAGCTGTAGATATTTCCTTTTGGGGCAATATTGATTCGTTTGAAAAGGATGGAAGACTGCAGTTTCGGCATTTAAATGCTGAAACTGTAACGGCTGTCCCTCACGATATCCCTGTTATCGGTTATAGCAGCAGTACCGTTAATACGCTGAGGCTATGGAATGCAGAGCCTGCGTCACTGCTCGCTAAGGATGTTGGGGACATCATGAAATACAAAAGAGAAACAGAAGCGATTTCAGAGTTTCTTTATCCTGATGATGCATATGATGAAGGTAAAATATTGCGCTTGAAACAGCAATATTTTTTAGTTTCTTCGAGCCTGCAGTCTATCATCAAGGATTACAAACAGCAATATAAAGACATAAAAGAGTTTCATGAGCATGTAAGCATCCATATAAATGATACACATCCTGTATTGGCAATCCCGGAATTAATGAGGATATTGCTTGATAAAGAAGGGCTTAGCTGGGAAGAGGCTTGGACCATAACAACAGGAGCTATTTCCTATACAAATCATACAACCCTTTCTGAGGCATTGGAAAAATGGCCGATTTCTATTTTTCAGCCTTTGTTGCCTAGAATCTATATGATTATTGATGAGATAAATGAACGTTTTTGCAAACAGCTATGGGAGCTATATCCAGGAGATTTCGGCCGGATTGAGAATATGGCTATCATCGCCCATGGTATGGTTAAGATGGCGCACTTAGCTTTAGTAGGAAGCCATAGTGTTAATGGCGTGGCAGAAATTCATACAGAGATTTTGAAAAAGAGGGAAATGGCTGCTTTCTATCAAATCTTCCCTGAAAAATTCAACAATAAAACAAATGGAATAACCCATAGACGCTGGCTGATTAAATCCAATCCTAAGCTTGCAGATCTTATCAGTGATACAATCGGTACAGAGTGGGTTCAAACCCCTTCGAGCCTTGAGAAGCTGTTAGAATACAAGCACGACTCTGTTTTTTTAGAGCAGCTTGACGCAGTAAAACAGGAAAATAAACGGAAATTAGCACGTATCATCAAGGAGAATAATGGAATTATAGTTGACCCGCAATCTATTTTTGATATTCAAGTAAAAAGACTGCATGCATACAAGCGGCAGTTATTGAATGTCCTGCATATCATGCATCTATATAACCGCATTAAAGAGAATCCATCCTTACCTATTACTCCTAGGACATTTGTATTTGGCGCGAAGGCTTCACCAGGCTATTATTATGCGAAGAAAATCATCAAGCTCATCAATTCAGTCGCCGATAAAATCAATCAAGATAAAGCAATTGAAGACAAGATAAAGGTTGTGTTTTTAGAGAATTACCGTGTTTCCCTTGCAGAGCATATTTTTCCTGCTGCAGATGTAAGTGAACAGATTTCTACTGCAAGCAAAGAGGCATCTGGTACCGGAAATATGAAATTTATGATAAACGGAGCTTTGACTGTTGGAACACTTGATGGTGCTAATATTGAGATGAGGGATTTAGTTGGCGATGACAATATTTTTATATTCGGCATGAATGCAGACCAAGTGCTAGAATTATATAAAAATGGAGGATACAAGTCGGCTGAATATTATCATCATGATAAGCGAATTCATCAAGTTGTTGACCAGCTGAAGAATGGCCATTTATCAACAAATCTCAATGAATTTGAACCAATTGTCGACTCCTTATTAACGGAGAATGACCAGTACTTCCTGCTAAAAGATTTTCATTCCTATGCCTGTATTCAAGATGAGGTAGACAAAGCTTATAAGAATAAACAGCAATGGCTGGAGAAATGTACAGTCAACATTGCAAAAGCGGGACATTTTTCGAGTGACCGCACAATTAAAGAATATGCGGCTGAAATTTGGAATATTAAAGCCTTAAAATAAGGGGAAGGGCGATTGTCACTTAGCTAGCTGACAATCGCTTTTTTTTTAGTTCTTATCATCTGTATAACTGTCTCTATTTTTGTAGGGAACATCACCAAATGGAGCGTCTGTTCCAGCATCATTGAGGGTATCTTCATACTCCTTCTCTTCATCTGAACGGTAAACTTCGCGCTTTTGGGCAGTTATATTACTTGCCGTAAAGGATTCATAGTCTTCTGGAAAGCCGCCGTTTTGTTCATTGTCAGAATAAAGGCTGTCATAATCTTCATAATCACCTTTTAAGTCTGCAGGGGTTTCGGATGTTCCGTAACGGGCAACTTCTTGAAAGCTATCTTGATAGTCACGGATTTCAGCAGTATCACTGTGTCGGAAAACATTGCCGTGTGCAGGCTCTAATATGTCTTCCTCCACAGGCCGGTCCATATTTAACTCCCGGTCACTGTATTCAATTAATGTTGTGGCAGTAGGCATTGCTTCCAACCGTTCATATGGAATCTCTTTTCCGGAAACTTCACAAATACCATATGTTCCATCTTGGATCGCTTTTAAAGCAGAATTAATATTATCTAGCTCAGCTTGGTCATGCTCTTCTAACGCTAGGTCACGGCCTCGTTCAAATAATTCTGTTCCCATATCGGCCGGATGATTGTCATATGTCGATAACTCTCCGACAGAGTCTTGCATTGTTTCTTCCTCTTTACCATCTAATCTATTTGTTAATTGTTCTTTTCTATCTTCCAATTGCTTTTGTAACGATGCTAATTGTTCTTTTGTAAGCATGATCTCACATCCTTAAGTAATTAATTTATGCATGTCCCAATGTCCATACTGTACCGTTCCCGCCTTAAGCCCACTTAAAACATGTAAGTAAAAGTGCTCCATTGTGTAAAGAATAATAAACATAAAAGAAGTAGTTATTTAGCTATCCAAATATAACAAACCAGGATTCGGAAATATAGGATAACATCATTGACATAATAGGAAATGGAGGTGTATCTTAAAATAAGTCAAATTGAACATTTGTGAGCATATGAATAGATATTATCGCAGTTCAGTTCAAGGTCAGAGCTATAAACCAATATGGAATGGCTGATCTTATAGGGGGATTTACAAGGTAATGAAAGAAAGTAAAGGACTTCTGTTAGAAGGCAGTGCAGTAAAAGCGTCCACTTCTATTTTAAGAAGCAAGGTGATTAAGTTAGAGCAGAGAAGGGATTTTTTATCTTTTTATGCTCAGAATAATAAATATAAAGGAAAACGATTTTTTTGGAAAAGCCCTGATGGTACTTCCATATACGCTGGAATTGGCATTTGCAAAACAATTCAATCCAGCAAGCAAGAGCATACTTATGAAGTGATTGAAAAAAAATGGCATGAGCTACTTGAGAACAGTGAAATAAATAATCCATTTAACACTGCAGGGGTTGGCCCGGTTCTGTTCGGCGGTTTTGCGTTTGATCCTTTGAAGGAACGGACAGATTTGTGGGAAAACTTTCAAAACGCGCATTTTTACTTGCCATCCATCATGTTTAGTGAAATAGATGGCGAGCAATACCTTACAGTTAACCAGTTCGGAGATTCTGATCAAGTAAATGAGAGACTGAAAGCATGTTTACAGAAAATGCCAAAAAGCAATGAATCTTTCTCAAGCGAAACACTGACAAATAAGCTGCTCGACTGTACAGAAATTAATGGTATTGAATGGAAGAAGATGGTAGAAGAGGTAGTTCAGGAACTGGGACAATCGTTAAAAAAGGTTGTACTGGCAAGGGAAAGCCGCTTAAGTTTTGAAAAGGTAATTTCCGTTGAATCTGTCCTCCAAAATTTATTGAACAGACAAAAAAACAGCTATGTGTTTGCATTAGAATCAGGGGAAGATTGTTTTATCGGTGCTTCACCAGAAAGACTTGTCAAAAAATCAGGTAAACAAGTCTTTTCCGTATGCTTAGCAGGATCTATTGCAAGAGGAAGCAGTGCAGAAGAAGATGAAGCACTCGGCTTAGAACTGCTGAATGACCCGAAAAACAGGATGGAGCATGATTATGTTGTGCAAATGATAAAAGGGGCGATGGAAAAGGTGTGCAGCACTTTTGATATCCCAGCAGAGCCTAGCCTCATAAAGATGAGAGATATTCAACATTTATTTACTCCAGTTACAGGAAGTTTAAAAAATTCAGCTTCTATATTTTCACTTATAGAATTATTACATCCGACACCTGCATTAGGCGGTTATCCGCAAAAGCAGGCTATTGAAAAAATCCGCGAGGCGGAATTTTTGGATAGAGGGCTTTACGGAGCTCCAATAGGCTGGATGGATTATCAAGGTAATGGCGAGTTTGCCGTGAGTATCCGCTCTGCTCTTATTCAAAACAAGGAAGCTTCATTGTTTGCGGGTTGCGGTGTAGTAAAAGATTCTGATGCGGAATCAGAGTTCAAGGAAACGGCAATAAAATTCAAACCGATGCTTTCTGCACTAGGAGGTAAGTTAGGATGAACCATCAAGAAAACTTAACTGCTTATTTACAGTCATTCGTAAATGAGCTGGTCCGAAACGGGATTAAAAATGCTGTTATTAGTCCCGGTTCTCGTTCAACGCCGATTGCTTTGTTAATGGCTGAGCATACTCATGTAAATGTCCATGTTCATGTGGATGAACGGTCTGCTGCTTTTTATGCTTTAGGGATGGCAAAAGCCTTAAAGGAGCCCACTGTTTTAGTTTGCACTTCCGGTACGGCGGCTGCAAACTATTTTCCTGCTATTGTGGAGGCAAAAATCTCAAGAATACCGCTGATTGTCTTAACGGCGGACAGACCTCATGAGCTGAGGGATGTCGGTGCACCTCAGGCAATAGATCAAATAAACTTGTATGGAAACCAAGTAAAATGGTTTATAGAAATGTCTCCGCCTGATGCAGCTCCAGAAATGCTGCGTTATGTTAAAACCGTCAGTGCAAGGGCTGTTGCCGCAGCAACAAAGGAACCTAAAGGTCCAGTCCATTTGAACCTTCCATTTCGCGAACCGCTCATCCCAGATTTTAATCAGTTAGAGAAGTATGAAGCGGATGATCCATATTTACAAATCATTAATGGGGAACTAACTGTTTCAGATGAATATGTAAAAGGACTTGCAGCAAGGCTTACAGGCTTTTCTAAAGGAATTATTGTTTGCGGAGAAATGAACGATGGGAATTTTTCGGAGGCAATATTGGAGTTAGCAAAAGCACTCGATTTCCCTATCCTCGCTGATCCATTATCACAGCTTCGATCCATGGAGGATCCCGATAATCTGATTGTCGACACATATGATGTTTTTTTACGGAACGAGGATGTAAAGCAAGCATTAGTTCCTGAGGTTATCATTCGTTTTGGAAGCATGCCTGTCAGCAAGCCCCTTACTATATATATGAGGGAATTAGAAGCTCTGCAAATAGTAGTCGACGGCGGTGCTGGTTTCAGAGATCCTAATCAGCTGACAGCTGAAATGGTTTATTGTGATGAAACAACATTCTGCAGGAAACTGATTGAACATGTCGAGCACAGTAAGGGAAACCACAGACAGCTTTGGACCAGTCTCAATGAGAAAACAAAACAAGAAATAAGTCAGGTAGCAGATATAACTGAACTAAGTGAAGCGAAGCTATTTCATTTGTTAGCAGATCTTATCCCTGACAATTCTGTATTGTTTGTAGGCAACAGTATGCCTATCAGAGATTTGGATACATTCTTTCATAAACAAGCAAAGAATATTTCTATTTATGCGAACAGAGGGGCTAATGGAATTGATGGTACTGTGTCTACAGCTCTTGGTGTGGGAGCAGCCAAAAGAAAGCCGTTGTATTTAGTGCTGGGGGATTTAACTTTCTTCCATGACATGAATGGTCTTATTGCAGCAAAGCAATTTGACGTGCCGATTACGATAATACTCATTAACAATAACGGTGGAGGAATATTCTCCTTCTTGCCCCAAGCTCAGCATCCAAAGCATTTTGAACTATTATTTGGAACACCGTTAGATTTAAATTTTGAACATCTTATTAACTTGTACGGTGGACAATACAGTGTTGTGGAGAATTGGGATCACTTACGAGCTTTATGTACGGATGCAGAGTCGAATTTTAGCATCCGATTATTTGAAATAAAGACAAATAGAGACGAAAACTTGAAGGAGCATCGTCAGATTATGGCGAAAGTTTCCCAGGAAATACAACATTTTTTGAGAGATGAAGGCAAATGAATATAGTTGTCGATAATATCTCCTACCATGTAGAAGTTTACGGTTCAGGTGAGCCATTATTGCTGCTGCATGGCTTTACAGGGGATTCTAGTACTTGGCAGCAGTTTATCCCTGTTTTTGAAAAGAACCACCAGATTATCATGATGGACATTATTGGACATGGCCAAACTGCATCACCTGATGAACAGCAGCCTTACAAGATAGAATATGCTGCTAAAGCAATCAAAAAGCTACTTGAAACGTTAGAAGTTGATTCAACAAATCTTTTAGGATATTCCATGGGTGGGCGGCTTGCCCTAACATTTGCATTCATCTATCCTGACATGGTCAGAAATTTAGTGCTGGAAAGTGCGACACCTGGTCTGAAAACAGAAGAGGAAAGAAGAGAAAGACGGATAATGGATGAGCAATTAGGAAACTATATTTTAAAAGAAGGAGTTAACAAGTTTGTGAACAAATGGGAAAATATTCCCCTATTTGCCACACAGACTCGTTTAAGCAAGGACGTAAAAGAAAAAATTAGAAGCCAAAGGCTTATGAATAATCCAGTAGGTCTTGCCAACAGCCTTGAACAAATGGGGACCGGCTCTCAGCCTTCCTGGTGGGAAAGGTTAGGAAAGCTGAAGTGTCCAACGTTGCTGTTAACAGGAAAGCTGGATGAAAAGTTTTGCAGGATCGCTAGTGAGATGCAAAAACAAAACGAAAACTTCGAGTGGATTAACGTGGATGATGCAGGGCATGCAATTCATGTGGAGAAACCTGAAATTTTTGGTACAATAGTAAGTGAGTTTTTGTCGAACAGCAGTTGAGGACTTCATAAAAGTTCGGCAAAATAAAAGGAGGAAATATAAATGGCAGTAGAATGGGTTGCTGTGCGCAATTACGATGAAATTATCTATGAAACATACAATGGCATTGCGAAAATTACGATTAATCGCCCGCATGTACATAATGCCTTTACACCAAAAACGGTAAATGAATTAATTGATGCTTTTGCAAGAGCAAGAGATGACAGCAGTGTTGGTGTTATTATCTTGACAGGTGCAGGAGAAAAAGCTTTCTGCTCAGGCGGAGACCAAAAAGTAAGAGGACATGGCGGCTATGTGGGAGAAGACCAGATTCCTCGTTTGAATGTTCTGGACCTGCAAAGATTAATTCGTGTAATTCCTAAACCGGTTATCGCAATGGTTAAAGGCTATGCAATCGGTGGCGGCCATGTACTGCATGTAGTCTGTGATTTAACAATCGCAGCAGACAATGCTGTATTTGGACAAACTGGACCAAACGTAGGAAGCTTTGACGCAGGTTATGGTTCTGGCTATTTAGCTCGCATTGTCGGACACAAAAAAGCAAAAGAAATCTGGTTCTTATGCAGACAATACAATGCTCAGGAAGCATTGGATATGGGGCTTGTAAACACTGTTGTTCCATTGGAGCAAGTGGAAGAAGAGACAATCAAATGGTGTGAGGAAATCCTAGAAAAGAGCCCGACTGCTTTACGTTTCTTGAAAGCGGCGTTTAACGCAGACACAGACGGACTTGCAGGGATTCAGCAATTTGCTGGAGATGCAACGCTTCTATACTACACAACGGATGAAGCAAAAGAAGGACGCGATTCCTTTAAGGAAAAACGCAAGCCTGACTTTGGCCAATTCCCACGTTTTCCTTGATTTTCAAATAACGGGATAAACCAAAAAAGGGTGACTTCTAGCATCTTTTCCACTCTATTAGTGGAGAAGATGGGGGTCACCCTGTTTTGATTACAAAAAACAAATGCTGTTAACTAAAAAGGAGAGAATCATATGGAAGAATTGCTTCCTAATTTCCTGAAGAACCGAGCTTCTTTAACACCTGACAAAGAGGCAATTGTCTACAAAAATACTTCATTGACCTTTCAGGAGCTGTATGAAAAAGCATATTACACAGCAGGAGTATTAACTGCAAAAGGGATTACGAAAGGGGACTATGTCGCTTTTTTAGTGAAAAACGATCTTCGCACTGTAATCGCTCTTCTTTCTCTTCATTTGCTGGGAGCAAGAGCCGTGCTCTTAAACAATCGCCTTACAGCAAATGAACTGCTGTATCAAATCAAAGACTCCAAATCTCATTCTCTTATTGCAGACAATGATTTTCATACAAAGACAGAGGAATTGGTCTGTGCATTACCTTCTTTAAATGTGATATTTAATCAAGAGCTGGAAAATGGTCCATTTCAGCAGCCTGTTGTTCAGGAAACAGTAAATTTAGCAGATACATGTACCATCATGTATACCTCTGGGACGACAGGCTTTCCTAAAGGTGTTATCCAAACATACGGAAATCATTGGTGGAGCGCTGTCGGCAATGTGTTAAATGCGGGGATGACCGAAAAGGATGTTTGGCTTTGTACTGTGCCTATCTTCCATATTAGCGGATACTCTATATTAATAAGAAGTCTGCTATATGGAATGAAAATTGTCCTGCACGAGTCTTTTGATGAACAGCAAGTTCTGACTGATTTGCAGAAGGAAAAAATAACAATTATGTCTGTTGTGACAGCAATGCTCCAAAAAATAGAAAAGGCAGCAACGAGCCCGTTTCCAGAGTATTTCCGTTACATGCTTCTTGGAGGTGGGCCGGCATCTATTGAGTTAATTTCAAGCTGTATGAAAAAGGGAATTCCAGTGTATTACTCTTATGGCATGACTGAAACCTCTTCCCAAATTGTAACATTACCGCCTCAAGATGCTGCAAGGAAGATTGGCTCTGCAGGCAAGCCTTTGTTTCCTGCTCAGTTGAAAATCGTCGATGATGATGGAAATGAATTAGGAGCTGGAGAAGCTGGCGAAATTGTTGTATATGGTCCTAATGTGTCTAAAGGATATTTGAATAAAGGAGCTCATTCAGCTGATGGCTGGTTTCACACTGGCGATATAGGGTATAAAGATACAGAAGGCTTCCTGTATGTACTTGATCGCCGTTCAGACCTGATTATTTCTGGCGGAGAGAATATTTATCCAGCAGAATTAGAATCGGTAATTTCCTCTATAGAAGGAATTAAAGAAGCTGGGGTTGTCGGAATGGATAACCAAAAATGGGGACAAGTTCCCGCAGCCTTTATTGTATGTGAGGAAGGAACGGACTTGACTGAAAGTTATGTGTTGGAAGAATGCAGAAGGAAATTAGCTTCCTATAAGCTACCGAAAGAAATTCGTTTCATAGAAGCGCTTCCGAGGAATGCCTCAAAAAAAATTGTCAGAAAAACATTAAGAGAGTGGCTGTAATAGCCAAGACTAATATATTTTAGGGGGCTTTGTCATGGGGCTTGATTTATATCATGGAGAGCTGTATTGGCCACATACATTAAAAGATATTCCTTCCTATCCTCGTTTGGAGGAGGATGTTTTTTGTGATGTACTTATCATTGGCGGTGGAATGTCTGGAGCTATAGCAGCGAATATCTTAGCAAATGAAGATTTAGAGATTGTACTTGCAGATAAAAGGAAAATAGGGCATGGAAGTTCTGCAGCAAATACAGGACTTCTACAATACTCCAACGATATGATGCTCCATGAATTTGCTCAAACAATCGGAGAGGAAAAAGCAGTAAGATTTTACGAACTGTGTTTTGAGGCAATGAAAGATTTAAAAGACATTGCCAGTTCTCTAACAGAAGATGTTCAATTCAAAGAAAGAAAAAGTTTATATTATGCAAGCAGTCAAACAGATGCAGATAAGTTGAAAACAGAGTATGCGATGTTGAAAAAACACGGTTTTCCTGTTGAATATTTAGATGATAATCAAATGAAGGGGCGCTTCGGCTTCTCAAAGCCTGCTGCTATTCTTACAGAAGGAGATGCAGAGGTTAATCCTCAGAGGCTTGTTATTCAGCTTATTAAAGAGGCAGCTTTAAAGCAAAATGTCCGTGTATATGAACAAACTAATGTACAGGAGCAAGGCTTTATAGATGGATATTGGCAAATTAAAGCTGACAGCGGAGCAATCATTCACGCGAAAAAAATTATTTATTCAACAGGGTATGAAGCCGCACTTCATACGGACCGGCTTGGAGCTGAATTAAATCGTTCCTTCGCAATCGCAACAAGCAGACTTGAAAACTTTGCTGGCTGGGAAGGACAGTGCATGATATGGGAGACGAAACGACCGTATTTTTATATGCGGACTACATATGATGGCAGGATTGTAGCAGGCGGTCTTGATGAAGATCCAATGGAAGCTCCGCAAGATGCTAAAGTATTAAAGAAATATGGAGAAAGACTGCTGGAGAAAATAAAGGAGCATTTCCCTGAATATGTAATGGATGTTGACTATGTTTATGGAGCTACCTTTGGCGAATCTGCAGACGGCAGACCATTTATCGGCAAGCACCCAAGCAAGGATGGTATCTTCTATTGTTTAGGATATGGGGGAAATGGCACAGTGTACAGCATGCTTGGTGCCAAAATAATCAGGGATATTATTCTTTATGGCAAGCATCTTGATGAAGAATTGGTTGCTCCAGACAGACCAGAGAAGAAGTTATATTCCAAGTAAACAAAAAAGAGAGGCAAAGTCCTCTCTTTTTTTGCGTTATTCTGTAGGCTGAAATGTTTTACAATCTGTTTCTCTGCTGTTATCAGCATGTTCACCTACATGGCTTACTACATAAATTTGATCGGCTCCACATAAATTTCCGCTTTCCCAAAAAGTACAATTTCTTACTTCACAAAGTACATCTTTTGCCAATAGAAACACTCTCCTTAGTTGGCTTATGATTTACAGGAATTGGGTAGCCCTCTTCCTATACTTAGTATGAAGCAGAAACGAAAATTTTATACTTGTAGCAGTGATGTCCTATTTTTTAGTCGCCTTTTGCTGTAAGTATTTTTTATCATGCATAAACAATTTCCAAAAGAAATAAAAACCAGGAAACAGAATAATGAAAGCTGCAATATAAGTTGCGAATATCGCATGAAATGAGCTAGGACTAGTAAAGGACGATGTGATTGTTACTTCAGGATAAACGATATATGGAAGATGCGCTTTACCGTAAACATAGCTAGCCATTAAATATTGAATAGTAATGGATACTATAGCGAGCCTGGGCATTCCCTTTATGTCTTTATTTTTTCGTGAGGGAAGGAAAAGACCTGCTCCCCCAAGTATAAAGAAGAAAAGAGAAAGGAGAAGCAAATATAAATCATCCATCATTTTTACATAAATCCAATTGGCATCCTGCTTTAATGTGAGCATGATAAATACTGCCATCAATAAAGAAATAGGACCGAGAATAATTGCATCCCTCCTGTATAGCCGATAGGCCTCAGGTTCATTCGAAACATTTGAATAATCTGCCAGAAGCAACGAAGATAGAAAAAGTGTGCTGCTTAATGCAAAGCCGAAAAAGGCATATTCGTTAGGACTAGAGAACAATCCGACGAGATCAAGGCTTTGCTTGCCATCTTGAAATACAACAAATCCTCCATGGGTGATTGGAAGGACACTGAGTAAAATACCTGGAATCAGCATTCCAGTAATGCCTGAAATATACGTTAGCGGCTTGCGGTATTCTTCCACAATATTTGAAAAAACAAGGAAGGCACTTCTGATTGCCAAAAGCAGAAGAATGATGCTTCCTGGTATAAGCAGAACCGTTCCTAAAGTATAAGCAGCTTTTGGAAATAAGCTGTAAACTGCAACAACGATGGCAACAACAAAAGTATTCGTTACTTCCCATGTTGGAGAAAGATAACGGTTTGCAATATTTGTTGCTCGCGTTTTTTCCCTGTTGATGTAAACCATCGACCAGAAGCCTGCACCAAAGTCCATCGTTGCCATAATGGCGTATATGAATACAAATCCCCACAGTACAGTAATCGCCAGTAATGAATCTGTCATGTTGCTAACACTCCTTAACTGTTAGATCCAAACAGCGGGATCTCTTTTTCCTTTGCAGCATTTAAGTCCTTCAGTACTGTGTTTTTGCGGAAGTAATAGATAAGTACTAAAGCCACCGTAACCCCTAAAATGATATAAACAATCATAAAAGAGAAAAACAGCAATGGAAGGTTGCCGCTTGTAGTTACCGAATCTGCCGTTGATAACTGCCTGTAAATAGTCCAAGGCTGACGGCCTGTACAAGCAAAAATCCAGCCGAATTCTATGCTAGCAATAGCGAGAGGACCAGAAGCTACAAAGATCCACATAATAAATTTAGGAAAACGCTCCTTTTTCAAAAGGAATTTCCATGCCAATGAAGCGAAGGAAAGGAGAATTAGAAAGGAGCCTATCCCCACCATGGCATTGAATAGTGTATGAACATAAAGCGGCGGCCAATATTCCTCAGGAAAGTCATTTAAGCCTGTGACAACCGTATCAAAGCTGTTTCCTGCTAAAAAGCTAAGTGCCCATGGTATTTCAATCGCACCGGTTATTTCTCTATTCTCCTTGTCTGTGAAACCGCCAATGGCGAGAGGTGCATGAGACTGTGTTTCAAAGAGCCCTTCAGCAGCAGCGAGCTTTTCCGGCTGATATTCATACAGTTTTTGAGCAGACTCATGTCCATTTAAGGCAGTCAATAAGGAAAAGACAGCACCGACTGAAATACTTAAAATCAATGCTTTCTGATGGAACTGAAAGATGCGCGAGCCGAATGGCTGTTTTAACATCTTAAATGCAGAAACAGCTGCGACAACAAAGGCTCCTGTTGTATAAGCACTCATCGCTACATGTCCTGCGGATACAAAAAAGGTAGGATTGAAGAAAGCCTTCCATGGATCTACGTCTGTAATTTGTCCGTCTTCCATGCGAAATCCTTGCGGTGTTCCTTCAAAGGCATGTACATTTGTAATAAGGATGGCAGATGCAAGGGCACCAATTGCAACAAGAATAAGACTGCTGATTCTGGCCCATGGTGGAATCCTTTCGGCTGCATACACATAGATGGACATAAATAATGCCTCTATGAAGAAAGCATAGATTTCTATCTGAAAAGGGAGTGCCATTACCTCTCCAATCACTTTCATGAAGCCTGGCCATAACAAGGAAAGCTGAAGGCCGGCAATCGTCCCTGTGGGAATACCGACACCAAGCAAAATCCCAAATGTCTTTGTCCATCTTTTCGCCATGATGACATAATCAAGGTCCTTCTTTCTTTGATAAAGAATTTCTGCCACTAACATCATTAAAGGCAGTCCGACCCCGATTGTTGCGAAGATGATGTGAAACCCCATCGTCATCCCGAACATGCTTCGAGCAGTAACTAGATGATCCATTAATATCTATCCTTTCCTTTTGTATTCCGAATACTGCTGTTAGTATTTTCAGGAATTGGCGCAATTATGTAAGAATGGATAGATACAGGCTTTTAGTTATTAGGAGTTGTCTTCAAAAGATTTTTTACTTACTATATAATAGATGGATATAGTAAAAAAAAGAGTAGATAAGATAGGAGATAAGGATAATGACATTATTAAATGAAATTTTAACTTTCAACGAACAATTTGTAGCAGAAAACAAATACGAGCGTTACATAACAACGAAATTCCCAAATAAAAAAATGGTTATTCTTACTTGTATGGATACAAGACTGCTTGAGCTTCTGCCACATGCTTTGAATATTTCTAACGGTGATGTAAAGCTTGTAAAAAATGCTGGGGCAGTAGTAGTACATCCTTTCGGAAGTATCATGCGAAGCATTCTTGTAGCTGTCTATGAATTAAAGGCAGATGAAGTAATGATTATCGGACATCATGATTGTGGAATGAGTGCCTTAAATTATGACTCTATGCTTGATAAAATGAAGGATAGAGGAATTTCTGAGGATACTATCAGCACATTAGAAAACTCCGGCATGGATTTGGATAAATGGCTAACAGGCTTTAGTTCTGTTGAAGAAAGTGTGTCACATAGTGTTAAGATGGTGAAGAATCATCCCCTTCTTCCACCAAATGTTCCTGTTCACGGCTTAGTAATTGATCCTAAAACAGGAAAGCTTGACCTTGTAGTCGATGGCTATAAAGCTTAATTAGGGGAATGATCCTTTTTGTGCGGCCATTCTTCCGGGACCGGATCAATGCCGCCTGGATGAAATGGATGGCACTTGAGAATGCGCCTTATTGTTAAATATCCGCCCTTCCATGCACCATGCTTTCTGATAGCCTCTAAACCATAAGAGGAACAGGTAGGATAGAAGCGGCAGGAGGGCGGAGTAAGTGGTGAAATGGCCTTTTGATAAAACCGGATTAGTAAGATGAACAGTTTGCTTATCATTTATATTTTGCACTCCTAATTTCTAATGCTTACTTGAAGTCAGTATAGCATGACTGTTAAAGAGAAGAAAATGACAGCACTCCATTTTACGAACATTCTTAAACTGGAAAAATATAATATAATTAAGTTGATGAAAATACTCGGGTTTTACGTTATAATGAGGTAACGAAAAAAAAGGGGATGACATGAATGCCTTCAGTTGAAAGCTTTGAACTAGATCATAATGCCGTAAAAGCTCCGTATGTTAGACACTGTGGTGTCCACAAAGTAGGAAGTGACGGGGTTGTTAATAAATATGATATCCGTTTCTGCCAGCCGAACAAACAGGCAATGAAGCCTGATGTGATTCATACATTAGAGCATTTATTAGCATTTAATCTTCGTGCACATGTAGAAAAATATAATCATTTTGATATTATTGATATTTCCCCAATGGGCTGCCAAACTGGCTATTACTTAGTTGTCAGCGGTGAGCCGACTGTGGAAGAAGTTATCGATTTGCTTGAAGATACAATGAAAACAGCAGTTGAAATCACAGAAATTCCTGCTGCAAATGAAACACAATGCGGCCAAGCGAAGCTTCATGATCTTGAGGGAGCAAAAAAGCTTATGCAGTTCTGGTTAAAGCAAAGCAAAGAAGACTTGAAGCAAGTTTTCGCATAAGCAAAGCAAAAGAGGTGCTATCTAGCACCTCTTTTTTATAACAGTGGACTTAATAATCGAGAGAATGATTCCTTAAATTTAATCCATAATGATCTTTTTGAATAGCTGTCTAATGAAAGGGGAGTGCATAGCTTCATATCCTCCATAAAGCCGTCAGTCAGTGAATTCGCTATTTCCTCACTATATATAAATGCATTTACCTCAAAGTTCAGACGGAAGCTTCTCATATCAATATTAGCAGTACCTACAGAGCTGATTTTCCGGTCAACAAGCAATGTCTTGGCGTGAATAAAACCATTTTCATATATATATACCTTTGCTCCTGCTTTTAGCATTTCACCAATATAGGAATATGTCGCCCAATAAACAAACATATGGTCAGGCTTGTTTGGTATCATAATTTTAACATCTATCCCTGATAGGGCTGCAATTCTTAAAGTATCAAGCAAGCTCGCGTCAGGAATAAAGTAAGGTGTTTGAATAAAAACCGAATCCTTAGCAGCTGTAATCATTTTAATATAGCCATTTTTGATTTGCTCCCACTCAGAGTTTGGACCGCTTGAGACAATCTGCATCCCGATATTCCCGATAATTTCGTCAAGCTTACCAGGAAAATAATCTGGAGAGTAATGAATTTCATGGTGTGCGGCCGCTTGGTTCCAGTCAAGAATAAACCTTGTCTGAATAGCATAAATGGCTGTGCCGACAATACGAAGATGCGTGTCACGCCAGTAGCCGAATTTAGGATTCAATCCTAAATATTCATCCCCAACATTAAAGCCTCCAATATAGCCGATATGCCCGTCGATAATGGCAAGCTTTCGATGATTACGGTAATTCATCCGTAAATTAATTAAATGAAACTTGCTTGGGAAAAAGACGGCAACTTGCCCACCGGCAGCTTTTAATTCCTTAAAAGCGCGCTTTTGTAAAGTTCTCGAGCCAAGCTCATCATACAAGAGCCTTACTTCCAGCCCTTCCTTTGCCTTCTCAGTTAAGGCTGCAATCAGTTTGGAACCTATCCCATCATTTTTAAAGATATAATATTGCAGATGGATTGATTTTTTAGCTGCCATAATATCTTTTAATAATTGGTCGAACTTTTCCTTGCCGTCTGTATAAATATCGACTGCGTTATTTTCTGTCAAAACAGCATCATTATTGAATAAATTCATATAAATAAGATCTTGATTATTTCTAATAACTTCATTTGTAGTGCGCAGCTGATTTGAACTGATTTGCAATAATTGAGACGCCAAGACTTGTTCGATTCCAAGCTTTTTTCGCTCATCCCATTGGAACATTTTCCTATTTCGCAAATTTTGACCAATAAGAAGGTATAAAATAAATCCTAGTATTGGGATAAAGGTCAAAACCATGAGCCATGCCCAAGTGGCGATGGGATCTTTTCTTTCAAAGAAAATGACTAGGAAAGCGAAGATAATGTTAAGTAAAATGATTGTACTTAATAAAATAGTGTATACGTGCATAGAACAATCCCTTTCAACCTTTGTCTTTTAAATATTTCTTTTGTGTATCATCTGCAACCACTTCACGCCAAAGGTCGAGAGCAACAAAAGGTTCAAAAAATGGTAGTACTGAAGATTTCTGTATCATTATAGGTGAAAATGATTGATGTTGAAAACTATTTTGTTCCCATATAATCTTCCCTCCAACAAACAATATTAAACGAAACATCCAGATGGTAAAAGTACTTAATAGAGGTTATTTAAAACTTGATAAAGGACAAATCCATGACCAATGAGCTAAAGCTCTAAATAGATTTCCTGCAGGTAGAGAATGAAGGTTAAAAAGGAAAAGACAAGTCCGCTTGGAACTTGTCTTTTTTTGCAGAGTGAATTAGTGCAGGTTTCTTGGCGAAAACAATGTATGACCTTGCTGACGATAATCATCTTTGGCAAATTTGCCTTTAAGGCTTTCAATTAAATATAAGCCCATCAAGTCATACAGCTCTTGCTCATTTAGCTCTTGGATGATATGAAGAAGATCTTCTCTAGACATTTCCTCTAAAAAGGCGAATGCTAGCATATCAATATCTTCCTCATCACCAGTTAGTTTATTCTTATATAAATTATATAATTCATCGACTAATTTCATGATCCATTCCCTCCAAATGGTATATCGGTGTGTATTAATGTAACCGCTTTATTAATTATACTTACTATAATATCGGAGAATGTCTATTTTCGCCACAACTTAATTAAAGCTTTCAGTTTCATTATTATACCCCTATTCTTTATAATGGTTACATACCCTATCAATTGAAAGATATTCCAGTAGGACTAGAAAAATGATTACTAATGAATGTGAGGCAATGATGAAAACATTCTATGACAATAATGGACTAAAAGTGAATTTATCATTTGAGAAAAATGCATTTTCTCTTCCTGCAAAACATGTTTTAGTCATTTGTTTATGGGATGGAAAATGGCTGATGACAAAGCACAAAACGAGAGGCATTGAATTTCCAGGAGGCAAAGTCGAAGACAAGGAAACACTAATGGAAGCATGCAGACGGGAAGTGATGGAAGAAACAGGCGGAATTGTCGGCAAGCTTACTTGGATTGCAGAGTATGAGGTCCATGAAAAAGATTCTAAGTTTGTTAAAGCAGTCTATTTTGCACATATCTCTTCCCTGCAGCATAGAGATAATTATTTAGAAACAGAAGGGCCAAGAATCTATAACGGAGATATATTAGATGTCCGTTTTCATAAATCTTTCAGCTATATTATGAAAGATAGGACGATTGATTATTGTATAAAAAGAATGATGGAACAATTATCAGGAGAAAATTTGGGGTATTATACAAAAAAATAAAAAGGTGGGATTCGCATGAATGGAGAGATATTGGAGCAAATCAGATTCCCCTCCCCAAATCCTTCAATTGACTTGTATATCGTTACATATGCTGTAAATGGTTTGAAAGTAAAAGGATTACTTGCTGTACCTAAACAGAAAGACATTTCAGACGGATTTTTGTATTTACGAGGCGGAATAAAAAATGTTGGCAAGGTTAGACCAGGCAGAATTGTTCAATTCGCTGCAGAGGGCTTTATTGTGTTTGCACCATTTTACCGGGGCAATCAAGGTGGAGAAGGAAATGAAGATTTCGCTGGAGAAGATCGGGAAGATGGAATTGCTGCTTTTCATCTGCTGAAAAATTACCCGAGCGTTAAAAGAGTCCATGTTTTTGGTTTTTCAAGAGGCGGTGTTATGGCTTTGTTTGTTGGCATTTATTGTCCTGTTGCTTCTATTGTCACATGGGGCGGTGTTTCTGATATGGTGCTGACATATGAAGAAAGGAAGGATTTGCGGAGAATGATGAAAAGAGTCATTGGCGGCACACCGGCAAAATATCCGGAACGGTTTCAAGAGCGAACGCCTCTTCATTATTTGGACAAGATTTGCGCACCTACTTTAATTATTCATGGAATGCAGGATACAAATGTGTCAATTGAACACAGCAAAAAGCTGGAAGAGGGGCTTCTAAAGCAAGGGAAAACCGTTGAAACATGGTACTTTCCAGAATTCACTCACTATTTCCCTCCTAAAGTCAATCGGAAGGTTGTAGAAAATTTATGCAGTTGGATGAAAAAACACAGTGAAAAGCTGGTAGAATATAAGTAAGGATAAGAAGGAGGGAGAACGAAAAATGGGAATGCCCTTAGAATTAAATACAATGATTGTCACCAAAGGAAATGAATTGCGCCTTGAGGAAAATTGGTTTCAACTCGAAAAAGAAGCATATCGTTTATATCCCCTGCATATTCCTTTAGAAGTCAGAAAGACCATTAAAGGAGAACTTATCGGAACTGCTTCCATTGAAAAACTGGAGTGGTCTGATGGAAAAACGAAAATAACATACAAATTGATTGCATTAAATTCGACTAATTAAAGATAAATATATTGACAGTAATTAAAAGTTTGAGCTATTATGAAATCTTGAACGGATACTCTCTTATCCTGAGCTGGTGGAGGGACTGGCCCGATGAAACCCAGCAACCTACTATGTGAAGAAAATAGGCTGAAACATCCATTTAATTGATGGATGGAGCAGACATTCTCTTAGGAAAGGTGCTAACCTGTAGCAAGGAAATATCCTTGAACGATAAGAGTGAAAGGTGCGAATCAATTTTGCTTGGAGCCTTTTCACTATTGAAAAGGTTTTTTGTATGCAATCTGGTCCATTATCTTTTAAAAAAATGTATATTTTTCATGTGTGTTTTTGAGCAAGTGTTTTTTGCCAAAGGATAACACTTCTCGGATAAAAACGCCTTGTTTACTTCATACTATCTAGGGAATGAGTACCGTATCAATTTAGAGGGCAAGAGTGCTTGCCTTATAATAAGGAGGAAATCAGATGTCATCAAAACGTCGCTTGTTTACTTCTGAATCGGTAACGGAAGGTCATCCGGATAAAATCTGTGACCAAATTTCAGATGCGATTTTAGACGCTATTCTAGCAAAAGATGCAAATGCCCGTGTTGCAGCAGAAACATCTGTAACAACAGGATTAGTTTTAGTTGCAGGGGAAATAACTACATCTACATATGTGGATATACCGAAAATTGTAAGAGAAACAGTTAAGGAAATTGGCTACACTCGTGCAAAATATGGTTTCGATGCAGAAACGAGCGCAGTGCTTACTTCTATTGATGAGCAGTCTGCTGATATCGCTCTTGGTGTGGACCAAGCCCTTGAAGCACGTGAAGGAACAATGTCAGATGAAGAAATAGAAGCGATCGGTGCAGGGGACCAAGGATTAATGTTCGGCTTTGCATGCAATGAGACAAAAGAGCTTATGCCTTTGCCAATCTCTTTAGCTCATAAGCTTTCTAGAAGACTGGCTGAAGTGCGTAAAGAGGAAATCTTGCCATATTTGCGTCCGGACGGCAAAACGCAAGTTACTGTTGAATATGATGAAAATGATAAACCTGTAAGAATTGATACAATTGTTATCAGCACACAGCATCACCCTGAAGTGACATTAGAGCAAATTCAACGCAATATTAAGGAATATGTAATTAATCCAGTTGTTCCAGCAGAATTAATTGATGAAAATACGAAGTATTTCATTAATCCAACTGGCCGTTTCGTTATTGGCGGACCACAAGGTGATGCAGGATTGACAGGAAGAAAGATTATCGTAGATACATATGGCGGTTATGCAAGACATGGCGGCGGAGCTTTCTCTGGGAAGGATCCAACTAAAGTAGACCGCTCTGCAGCATATGCAGCACGCTATGTAGCGAAAAACATCGTGGCAGCAGGATTAGCAGACAAGGTTGAAGTGCAGCTTGCATATGCAATCGGTGTTGCTCAGCCAGTTTCCATTTCTATTGACACATTTAATACAGGCACTGTATCAGAAGAAGTTCTGGTAGACGCTGTCCGCGAAAACTTCGACCTTCGCCCAGCAGGAATTATTAAAATGCTGGACTTGCGTCGCCCAATTTATAAGCAAACAGCAGCATACGGACATTTTGGACGTAATGACCTAGATTTGCCTTGGGAACGTACAGATAAATCAGATGTATTAAAAACAGCTGTCGCTGGAAAATAAAAGAAGGAGTTGCACGGTAATAAAGTGTAACTCCTTCTTTCTTTTTCCGTCTAATAAGTCAGTAGAAAATTTTACTTGTTTTTAGCTCTTAAAATTATCAAGACTTTCGTCTATAATGGATTAATGTAAAATATAAATGGTAGTCAATATTTGCTAATAGGACATAATAATGTTTTAAAATAGCTCGGATTACATTTAAAGATTAACAGTAAAAGTTTATACTAACAGTAATTTAGGTCTCCTTAGTAACAGGAGAAGAATGGAGTAGGTGAGCAGTATGTGTGGTTTTGTAGGCTGTATACATGAAAAAGAGCAAAACTTCCAAGAGGCGCAAAAAGAACAATTTGCGAATATGAATAGAATTATTACACACCGTGGACCGGATGATGAAGGATACTTCTATGATGAACATATCCAATTCGGCTTCAGAAGATTGAGTATTATTGATATCGAGTCTGGGCATCAGCCGTTAACATATGAAAATGAACGTTATTGGATCATCTTCAACGGAGAAGTTTATAACTATTTGGAAATCAGAGAAGAGCTAGTGAAGGCAGGCTTAACGTTCCAAACTAACTCAGATACAGAAGTAATCATTGCCCTTTACAGCCATGAAAAAGAAAAGGCTGTTGAAAAACTTCGCGGCATGTTTGCATTTGTTATTTGGGACAAGCAGGAAAAAACATTGTATGGTGCTCGTGATCCATTTGGAATCAAGCCTTTCTTCTATTTTGATGATGGTGAAAAGACTTACTTTGCATCAGAGAAAAAGAGTATTGCAATGGCATTAGAAAGCGATGTATTAAACTATGAGTCTCTTCAGCATTATATGACTTACCAGTTTGTTCCTGAGACTAATACAATGTCAGAAGGCATCAACAAGCTTGAGCCAGGTCATTACTTCACGAAAAAACTTGGTGAGCCAATGGATATTAAACGCTATTGGAGAGCATCTTTCCAGCCTGTGAACAAAACGGAATCAGAGTTCGTTAAAGAAATTAAAGATGTGCTGTTTGACAGTGTAAAAATGCATATGCGAAGCGATGTTCCTGTTGGTTCTTTCCTTTCCGGCGGAATTGATTCATCGATTATTGCTAGTATTGCGAAAGAATTCCATCCTGGAATTAAAACATTCTCTGTCGGGTTTGAGCATAATGGTTTCAGTGAAATTGACGTAGCGAAGGAAACAGCGGATAAGCTTGGTTTAGAAAACATCAGCCGCATCATTACACCACAGGAATATATGAATGAAATTCCGAAAATTATGTGGCATATGGATGATCCGCTTGCTGATCCAGCATGTGTGCCTTTATACTTTGTTGCACAAGAAGCTAGAAAACATGTTACAGTTGTTCTTTCAGGCGAAGGTGCAGATGAACTGTTTGGCGGATACAATATTTACCGTGAGCCGCAGTCATTGGAAGTATTTAATAAAATTCCTAAAATTGGTAAGTCCCTGTTGCGTGCTATTGCAGCGATTCTTCCTGAAGGTGTTAAAGGAAAGAGCTTTATTGAACGCGGTGTGACACCGATGGAACAAAGATATATCGGAAATGCTAAGATGTTCAGTGAAAGTGAAAAAGCACAGTTGCTGTCCATCTACAACAAAAATATTGATCATACAGATATTACAAAACCTCTTTATGAAGAAAGCAAAGGTTATGATCCAGTTGACCGCATGCAGTTTATTGACATCCACACATGGATGAGAGGAGATATTTTGCTGAAAGCAGACAAAATGACAATGGCTCACTCTCTAGAATTGCGTGTACCTTTCTTAGATAAAGCTGTGTTTGAAGTAGCTTCTAAAATACCGTCTAGCTTAAAGACTGCAAATGGAACTACAAAGTATATTTTAAGAAAAGCAGCGGAAAGCTTTGTGCCTGAGCATGTATTAACACGCAAAAAACTAGGCTTCCCTGTGCCAATTCGTCACTGGTTAAAAGATGAGATGAACGAATGGGCAAAAACAATCATTAAAGAAAGCGATACAGACCATTTGCTGAACAAATCTGTTGTATTGCAGCTATTGGAAGACCATTGCCAAGGTAAAGCTGACAACAGCCGCAAAATTTGGACTGTATTGATGTTTATGGTTTGGCATAGTGTTTATATCGAAAAAAAATATTCCTTCGAAAAGGAATATTTAAAAGAAAAAACACTTGTTTAATTAATGGAGTAGGGAAGTTAGTTGCTGTAAGTTATTGCTTGGCTTCCCATCTGCACCCACGATGCAATAAAATCATCGATGGGTGCTTTTTTATTTTGTTCACCTGTCAATGGATCATTAAAGTAAACATAATCTTCGTCATAGCCAGTTATCAGGACGGAATGCTCGGAATATGTGATATCGATTGTACCGCTTGGAGTTACCCATGTGCGGAAATTATCATCAGAAAGCTCTTGGAATTTTGAATTAGTAATAACCCAAACTGGACGGCCATCTGAAAGCTGTTCTTTTACCGAATCGAAATCAGAGCCAGTAAAATCAACGATTGCTCCTGGAAGATATTTTTCCGCTAGCTCAGCAATCGGCTTATGATAAACACCAAGCCCCGGACCTTCAAGGGAATACATATCTCCGACAAACCCATCATTAGGATTGCCATAATAAATAGTACCGTTAACGACTTCATATGCTGTAGTATTTTTAGTAATTTCTTCTGCAAGTGTCATCTTATCTACATCTACACCTGCATATTGCAAAAGCATCGCAAGAGCCGTCACTTCACAGCCTCTCGGAAGCTCTGGCAGTTGATTCATTGCAGTTGCTTCCAATAACACAGATTCTTTTATAGTTACTTTTGAACTTAATTTTTCTACATTTTCTTTAGCTGTAACAGCTATTTCCTCTACCCGCTCTTTTGCAAGCGCAAAATTCTTAGAACCGTCTAAATTTAATACATAAAAGCTGATGCCAACTAATATGGCTATTAAGGAAAAGAGCAGTCCTTTTACAATTTTAGTAAGCCTTTTTTGAACTACAAGGAATAATACGAAGAATAGAGCAAGGACAGAGTATAGTATTATTTCGTTTGTATTCATTTTCATCACCTATTTCTTATATAAGTATTTATCGGATAAATTTTGAGAAAATAAATAGTAAGAAATGAACTTTCTTGACTTGAAGATACCTTTCACGCCTAAAGAGGCTGCATTTGGTTATTTTTTAATATTTTTTTCCCGTTAGTGCATAATATAAAAACCGATTTTTTGTATTAAATATGTGTTTTATCAAATATAGAGTACTGCGGCAACCTTTAATTTTCCTTAAATAATCAGGAACAATCGCCGTAATTTAATTTAAAAATTTGTCAAAGTGCATTTACGTGTTACATAATAGAAGAAGCAATACTGTGATAAGTCGAATGGGGGAGATTTTTTATGTGGAAATGGGAAGCGGAAGGAGAGGCTAAAGCAGTCGTCGTGATTGTTCATGGTGCTATGGAGCATCATCGCCGTTACGGTTGGCTAATTGAAATGTTTCGCTTATCTGGTTTTCATGTCGTGATGGGGGATCTTCCAGGCCAAGGCATGACAACACGGTCAAGCAGGGGGCATATCGACTCTTTCAGTGAGTATACAATTGAAGTTAAAGACTGGATTCAAGCAGCCTACCAATTTGAATTGCCGGTTTTTTTGATTGCACACAGCTTAGGAGGCTTGGCATCTATTCGTCTGCTGCAACAGGAGAATCTTAAGCTTGCTGGTCTTATTCTCTCATCGCCATGTCTTGGGTTAAAAAAATATCCGCCGAAGCTGTTGAGCGCCATTTCAATCCTTTTGAACAAAGCTGCGCCTAGACTGCGCATGAATACAGGCTTAACAATCGAAATGGCGACTAGAAATGCAGAAATTAGGGAAATAGATAGCAACGATACCTTATATATTACAAAAGTGTCTGTAAGATGGTATAGAGAACTGATTAGTGCAATGGCTGCAGCCTTTGCGAATGTAAACAAAATGCAGGATTTGCCTCTTCTTCTTATGCAAGGGGGAGACGATTCAGTAGTAGATAAAAAAATGGTAAAAAACTGGTTCAATATGGTACCATTATCAGAAAAGAGATTTAAAGAATGGCCACAATGCTACCATGAAATCTTTAACGAGCCGGAACGAGATGATGTGTTTGACTATGCGCTTGATTTTATCAATAGTCAGCTAAAATCGATAGGTTATATTGTATAAGTGAGGTTTTAAAAATGTCTGTACCAAACATGCCACTAACATTAATGTCTAAAGTGTATTTAAAGGTTTTTCCTGTTGTTCACAAGGAACTGAACTATTGGACGAACAGAGCAAAGCAAATCCCAAATCCTGAGCTGCAAAGACAGGCTTTGGCGAGCATAAAGGACAAAACATTCCACTGTGAAGGCGGATCAATCATGGCCCTTATTTCAAGGCATGAATATAAGACTGCCATTAAATTTATTGTGGCATACCAAACAATCAGCGATTATCTTGATAATCTATGTGACCGGAGCACTTCATTAGATCCGCGGGATTTCTCTGCACTGCATGAATCAATGGAGCATGCGCTCACAGTCGGGGCACAACCCACTAACTATTACCGGTTCCGAGAGGATCAAGACGACGGCGGCTACTTGTATGATTTAGCCAAGACATGCCGGGACACACTCGCAGAGCTAGAGAATTACGAATATATTAAAGACCAGTTACTTGAACTTTGCCGTTATTATTGCGATTTGCAAATACATAAGCATGTTATGGTAGAGGAAAGAATTCCAAGATTGAAATCATGGTTTGATGAGAACAAGCACGCAATACCTGAAATGGATTGGTATGAATTCTCTGCATGCTCCGGTTCAACATTAGGGATATTTTGTTTAGTTTCTTATGCATTAAGAAAGGATTTTCAGCCAGCTTATTCCTCCAATATTCGAGACGGCTATTTTCCATATATACAAGGTCTTCACATATTATTAGATTACTTTATCGATCAGGAAGAAGACAGACAGGGCGGCGATTTAAATTTCTGCTTCTATTATAAAGATGAAGAAGAGCTTTTCAGCCGGTTAAAGCATTTTGTAGAAGAAGCAGACAGACATACAAAAAATCTCCCTCATCAACGGTTCCACAAACTTATTAACAGAGGACTGCTCGGTGTCTACTTATCTGACGAGAAAGTATATAAGCAGCAAAATATTAGAAAGCTGGCAAGGGAAATTATTAAAACTTCCGGTCCGGTTGGCTACTTCTTTTATATTAATGGACGAGCATACCGCAAGTTTCAAAAGATGATTCCAGCAGGAATGATGAAGACGATATCTAAATAAATGTAGGCCGACAAGGGGAGTTGCAGATGTTTCCTGAACTAGAAACAGATCGGTTGCTTTTAAGAGAGATAGAAGAAAAAGATGTTAAAGCGATTTATAGTATATTAAGTCGTCCTGACGTTACGGTGCACTACGGGCAAGAGCCTTTTACCACAATTGAGGAAGCACGTTCCTTGCTGGCAATTTTCAATATGAATTACAGCATGCAAAAAGGAATTCGCTGGGGAATGGTAGAAAAGGACAGCGGCGCTTTTATTGGGACAATTGGCTATCATGCATGGCATCAAAAGCATAAGCGGGCTGAAATCGGTTATGAGCTTCACCCGGATTTTTGGAAAAAGGGCTATGGGATGGAGGCTATTTCTGAAGTTATATCATACGGATTTTCTGCTTTGCAATTGAACCGAATCTCAGCGATTGTGTATCCTGAAAATAATTCATCTCAAAAAATGCTGGAAAGAGCAGGTTTTCATAAAGAAGGTACTTTGGCAAAATATATGGTTCAAAATGAACATATTTATGATTGCCTCATGTATTGTCTGCTTCACCCTTCCTTAAACGAAAAGAAATAAAAAAATGCCGGGAATCAGTCTTACTGATTATCCGGCATTTTTTCTTATTTATCTTTTCTCAATGGCAATAATAAAAGGCGGGTTGTTTTTTTGGTTAATGAACTGATATTTTAAAACATGCGCTTTTTCCTGACTGAAGTTTTCAGCGAATGTAAGCAGCTCGTCTCTTTCTTGTGCACCTTCAGTATGTCCATGATAAATGACAAGAATAATGATTCCTTCTGGTGCAAGCATGTTAAATATTTGTTCGACTGCCATTATAGTCGTGTTCGAATTTGTAACGATTGATTTATCTCCACCAGGCAAATAGCCTAAATTGAAAATAGCACCCTTCACAAGTCCATGCAGTTTTTCAGGAATAATTTTTTCCACATTTTCATGCCCTGTTTTAGTAAGAATTACCCGATTAGTAAGGGACTGGGCTGCAAGTCTGCTTTTCGTTGCTTCAAGGGCCTGATCCTGAATATCGAAGCTGTATACCTTGCCGCCTTCTCCTACAAGGTTTGCCAGAAAACAGGTGTCATGACCATTTCCCATTGTCGCATCAATGGCAATATCGTCTTCATCGATTGCATTTTCTAACAATGTTCTTGCAAAGGGAAGTATGCGTTCCAGCTTCATATCGTCACCTTTTCCGCATTATAAAATTTTCCTTGCCAGCTGTCACGTCTTTTCAATTCTGCATCAATGCTGTTCAGTACATCCCATTTGTTGACACTCCACATTGGTCCAACCATTAAATCAATCGGTCCATCGCCTGTAATTCGATGAATGATCATACTTGGCGGCAATATTTCCAGCTGGTCGCAAACAAGCTGAATATATTCGTCAAAGGTTAGAAACTTAAGCAATCCTTTTTCATATTGTTTAACCATAGGTGTGCCCTTCAGCAAATGAAGCAAGTGAATTTTAATTCCTTGCACATCAAGCTTGCTCACTTCTTTCGCTGTTTCCATCATCATTTCATTCGTCTCAAGTGGAAGCCCGTTAATGATATGTGAGCAAATGCGGATATTATGTTTTCTCAGTTTATTAACACCATCCACATATGTTTGATAATCATGGGCTCTATTAATAAGCTGTGCTGTTTTTTCATGGACAGTCTGCAAGCCAAGCTCCACCCATAAATAGGTGCGCTCATTCAGTTCTGCCAAATATTCAACAACATCATCAGGAAGACAATCTGGTCTTGTCGCAATGGAAATGCCGACAACATTTTCCTGCTTCAAAACAGTTTCATACTTTTCTCTCAGCACTTCAACAGGAGCATGTGTATTTGTATATGCTTGGAAATAAGCCATATATTTGCCGTCTTTCCACTTTTCATGCATTTTGTTTTTTATATCGTGAAATTGCTTTTCCAATGAATCGACACGATTCCCTGCAAAGTCACCGCTACCAGCAGCACTGCAGAAAGTACAGCCGCCGTGTGCCACCGTGCCGTCCCGGTTAGGGCAATCGAAGCCTCCGTCTAGTGCGATTTTAAATACTTTATGTCCAAACTCGCCTCGCAAATGATAATTCCATGTATGATATCTTTTATTATCAGCTGCATAAGCAAAAGGATTTTGCTGACTCAAAAGAATGACCTCCTTATAATGCAATCTAAATGCATAACAAAAATTTTAACATGTAACTGCTGCTTCTCCAAACAGTTTTATATAAACCGCTAATTCAGTAAAGAAAAGGAAGTCATAAGAAGGTTGCAGACTACAGATAATATGTAGCGAAGCACTATTGCTTCAAAGACAGCAACACTTGTTGGGAGGGCTATATATTGGCAACTCGTGATTCTATGGATGAGCTTTTGGAAAGATGTAATACAGCGATAGGCTATGCAGAAGAACAGTATAAAATTGCTCAAATGCAGGAGCATTATAATATAGAAGAATATACAGATGCACAATTTCAGCTGGAAAATGTATTTAATGACTTGCAAACGATGGATCATAGTGCCAACGCGCAGCAAAGGGATCAATTATACAGAATGAGGCTGCTTATACAGGATAAGCAAAATCAAATGGCCCTACATTTACCATAAAGAGTCTTAGTAATGCATCAAAAAGGGCGATTCTAATGATGAATCGCCCTTTTAATATTATTCTGTTTTAGGTACTCTAAGCTTGCTGGTTTTTAATGGTGCATCATAGAAGTAAGCAGCTGCCATACCAATAACAAGTAAGAAAATTAATACAGGTACTAGCAGGCCAATTCCATTAACATCGACTAGATAGCCTCCTAATAAAGGACCTATCATTCTGCCGCCGGTTGCTGTACTGTTGATAATACCTTGGAAGAAGCCTTCCCGCCCCTTTGGTGCCAGTTTATCTGCAATGGTTGGAACAGCTGGCCATATTAACATTTCCCCTACGGTGAGAATGATCATGGCAGCTAAGAACCCTGCAAACATGTCTGCTTGACCGACGATAAGGAAAGAAATAATAAAAATAACAATACCAATTAACATCTGCATTTTTACAGAAGAACATATTTTCTTCGTAAACAGACTGATGAGAGGCTGACCAAAAACGATTAAGCCGCCGTTAACGGCCCATAGTAAACTGTATTGTGCAAGCGGAATATTTAACTCTTGTGTATGTGTAGAAATGGTCGCTTGCCATTGTACATAACAAATCCAGCACAGCAAATAACCGAAGCCGAGAATAGTAAGGGCATAAAGAGCTGGATTTCGATGTGCTTTCTTTCTTTTTATACCATTGTCTCCTGCCGTTTGCACAATTGGTTGAACTTGGATGTTTTTATAGCTCAATAATGCAATAAAGAAAAATACAACATACATAAATGTATTAGAGATAAAAATCCAAGTGAACGAATAGGAAGCAATTAGCCCGCCAATTGCTGAACCTAATGCAACTCCAGCGTTTTGGGCAACATAAATGCTGTTAAACGCTTTTCTGCCTCCCTCTGGCCAGACATTTCCCGCCATTGCATACATGCTTGGATAAATAATCCCAGATCCAAAGCCTGACAATGTGAAGAAGAAGCAATAAGCTTCCCAAGCATTCCAGACGGACAGCCCTAACAAGGACAAAGCTGTTAACGAAATTCCCAGAAGAATGGAGAGATAGCCTCCTAATTTATCATAAAGCGCGCCGCCAACCAAATTCCCGATTACACTTGCACCAGAATTAAGCATTAAGATAAAACCGGCAACTGTAAGAGATTTTCCGAGGTGGTCGTGGATATATATACTGTTTAATGGCCAAAGCAAAGAAGAGCCGGTGACATTGACAGCCATTCCAATTACTAAAAGCCATAGTGCTCTAGGCATATGTGGTGCTCCTTTACCATTTAATTTGCTACCAGCAATAAGTGTAATGCGATTTTAGAACTCCTGCAATAGAAATAACTCCATCTGCATGAAGGCGGAAAATTAGTTATTTTCTGTTAATTAAAACGGTTACTTTTAACAACTGTGCGAATAAAACAGATAATTTATTGAAAAGTTAGACTATTTAATCTACAGTAGAAATATCATGCTCTTGTATAGAAAGGAATTAAGATTCATGACAAATATTTGTTTAATAAGGCACGGAGAGACAGATTGGAATTCCTTAGGGAAGATTCAAGGCAGAACCGATATTCCATTAAACTCGAACGGAATTAGACAAGCAGAACAATGCCGGGACTATTTGAAGGAAACTAGCTGGGATCTTATCATCACAAGCCCTCTTATTCGGGCAAAGGAAACTGCGGCTATTATAAACGAGTCTCTAAACCTGCCTATAGTAGAAATGGCCGAATTCATTGAAAGAAGCTTTGGGGATGCAGAAGGAAAAACAAAGGAGGAAAGACAGGTCCTTTATCCTGATATGCTTTATCCTAATGCAGAGCCTTACTGGGAATTGGCAGAAAGACTGAAACAGGGCTTGGCAGATATTCTGCAAAGCTACCCACAGCAAAAAGTTCTCCTTGTTGCTCATGGTGCTGTCATTCATACCATTTTAAGAATTCTGTCAAACGAGGAAATTACATTAGACAATACATACTTAACAAATGCTTGTATAAGCAATATTCATTATAAAGACAGTAAATGGGCGATAAAGGACTACAACATCGTCACACATTTGCAAGTTTAATTACGGGAAGGATGAGGAGAAGATGGTTAAGGATTTTGGGGCATTTGCAAAAAAAGAGGTTGTATTAGAACCATTAAATACAGGGGAATTATCAGGCTTAAGCTTTGCAGTTAAGGATGTGTTTGCTATAAAAGGACATCAGTCAACGGCAGGAAATCCAGATTGGCTCAAGACTCACCCTGCTGCAGCAAGTACAGCTTTCTCTCTCAGCCTGTTACTTAATAATGGCGCAAGGCTTGAAGGAACGACGATAACAGATGAACTGATGTATAGTCTTAATGGAGAAAACTTTTATTATGGAACTCCAATCAACCCGAAAGATCCAAAGCGCATTCCTGGCGGCTCATCATGCGGATCAGCAGTCGCAGTAGCAGCGGAATTAACTGATTTTGCAATCGGAACAGATACGGGCGGGTCTGTCCGAATTCCTTCTTCTTATTGTGGAATCTATGGCATCCGTCCAACTCATAATATTGTTGATATGGAAGGAGTCATTCCGTTAGCTAAAAGCTTTGATACTGTCGGTTGGATGGCAAGAGACGCAGAGACATTACGAAAGGTTGGCAACGTATTGATTAAAGAGGAAGGTTCCAGAGAGCCTTTCACTCGTATTTTGATGGCAGATGATGCATGGGAATTGATTGAACCTAATGCAAAAGAGGCATTATTAACGGAGTTGAAAAAATGGCAGACAGCTTCTTTAACACATTCGCAAACGGTATTGGCAAATGAGGGGCTTGCTGACTGGGCAGAGACGTTCAGGATGCTGCAAGGCAGAGAGATTTGGGAGGAGCATGGAAAATGGATTGAAAAGTATAAACCATCCTTCGGTCCTGGCATTGCAGAACGATTTCAATGGGCAAGCACACTAGCTGAAGCTGATATGTCCCCATTTATAAAGAAAAGACGTATGATTCAAGAAAATATGGAAAAACTGCTAAAGGATGATGGCCTTTTAATCATTCCAACATCACCTGGAAAAGCACCTCTGCTCAATCTGTCGGTGGAAGAACTGGAACTGCGCAGAAGCAGGACATTCCAGCTCTGCTGCATTGCTGGGTTAACCGGCTTCCCGCAGGTGAATATCCCTCTTGCAGAAGTAGACGGCGTTCCTGTTGGTGTATCTGTGATTGCTGGCAAAGGTCAGGATAAAAAGCTCCTGCAATTTATTGCGTCACTTGAAGCAAACAAACGGTGACCGAAATCCTTAACGGTGCATATGCTTAACAAGGAGCTGGCGGAGATAGTTCTTGCTTAATAACTTCTTGCATCCGTGAAGAAAATAACATACAATAAACATCATATAGGGCAACAGCTAGGAAAAGGAATAGTAAAGATGCTTTTTTGTTGAAGAGAGCTGGCGGATGGTGCAAGCCAGTCAAAAAAAATCTTGAACTCGCCTTTGAGTTGCAAGTGTGAACTAACAGTAATGCTTGCCGTACACCGCGTTAAGGGATAAATGAAGCGAGTGATTTATTCACTAATTGTGGGTGGTACCGCGGGAGATATACATATATTCCTCTCGTCCCTATTTGGGATGAGGGGATTTTTTGTTTTCTAAGGAAAACAAACCCTGCGAATAGAAAACTAATAGGAGGAAATAAGATGAGCTTTAATCATCAGAACATAGAAAAGAAATGGCAAAGCTATTGGCAACAAAATAAAACGTTTAAAACAAGTGAAGATAAAGGGAAAAAGAAATTCTATGCACTTGACATGTTCCCATATCCATCCGGAGCGGGCCTTCACGTAGGACATCCAGAAGGATATACAGCTACTGATATTCTTTCAAGAATGAAAAGAATGCAGGATTTTAATGTTCTTCATCCAATGGGTTGGGATGCATTTGGATTACCTGCAGAACAATATGCACTTGATACAGGCAACCATCCAGCACTATTCACAGAAAAAAATATTGAAACATTCAGACGTCAAATCAACTCTTTAGGCTTCTCCTATGACTGGGACAGAGAGATTAACACTACAGATCCAGATTATTATAAATGGACACAATGGATTTTCTTACAGCTATTTGAAAAAGGCTTAGCATATGTTGATGAAGTGGCAGTTAACTGGTGCCCTGCTTTAGGAACAGTGCTTGCCAATGAAGAGGTCATTGACGGAAAGAGCGAAAGGGGCGGACATCCTGTTGAAAGACGCCCGATGAGACAATGGATTTTAAAGATTACAGCTTATGCTGACCGTTTGCTTGAAGATTTGGATGAAGTGGATTGGCCGGAAAGCATTAAAGAAATGCAAAGAAACTGGATCGGACGTTCTGAAGGAGCGGAAGTGACTTTCCAAATTGATAACCATGATGAAACATTCACTGTGTTCACGACAAGACCAGACACACTGTTTGGTGCTACTTATGCTGTACTTGCTCCTGAGCATGCGTTAGTTGATAAAATCACAACAGCAGAGCAAAAGGAAGCAGTTGAAGCATATTTAGAGAAAATTAAGAGCAAGAGTGATTTGGAAAGAACGGACCTTGCTAAAGAAAAAACAGGTGTGTTCACAGGAGCTTATGCTGTTAATCCAGTGAATGGCGAAAAAATGCCGATTTGGATTGCAGACTACGTGCTTGTCAGCTATGGAACTGGAAGCATTATGGCAGTTCCTGCACATGATGAAAGAGACTTCGAGTTTGCAAAAACTTTTGATTTGCCAATTAAAGAAGTGGTAGCTGGCGGAAATGTACAGGAAGAAGCCTATACTGGTGATGGAGCGCATGTTAACTCTGACTTCCTTGATGGGCTGCAAAAAGAAGAAGCAATCACTAAGATGATTGCATGGCTTGAAGAGAAAGGCATCGGTACGAAGAAAGTAACCTACAGACTTCGTGACTGGTTATTCAGCCGTCAAAGATACTGGGGTGAACCAATTCCAATTATTCACTGGGAAGATGGCACAATGACAGGTGTCCCTGTGGAAGAATTGCCGCTAACATTGCCTGATACAGCAGAGATTAAACCATCTGGAACTGGTGAATCGCCTTTGGCAAACATCTCTGAGTGGGTTAATGTAGTAGATCCGATTACAGGTAAAAAAGGCAGACGTGAAACAAACACAATGCCGCAATGGGCGGGCAGCAGCTGGTATTATATCCGCTATATCGATCCGAAAAACAGTGAAGCTATTGCAGACCCTGAAAAGCTGAAAGAATGGCTTCCAGTTGATATTTATATCGGTGGTGTAGAGCATGCGGTTCTGCATTTATTGTACGCACGCTTCTGGCACAAGGTATTGTATGATTTAGGCGTTGTACCTACGAAAGAGCCATTCCAAAAGCTGTATAACCAAGGGATGATTCTTGGTGAAAACAATGAAAAAATGAGTAAGTCTAAAGGTAATGTAGTTAATCCGGATGAAATAGTCTCAAGCCATGGTGCTGATACACTTCGCTTGTATGAAATGTTCATGGGACCACTTGATGCAGCAATAGCTTGGTCAACGAACGGACTTGATGGTTCAAGAAGATTCCTTGACCGTATTTGGAGATTGCTTGTGGATGATAATGGCGAGATTTCAAGCAAAGTTCAAGAAATCGATGAAGCGAAGGGTCTAGACAAAATCTACCACCAAACGGTGAAGAAGGTTACAGAGGACTTTGAAGGATTACGCTTTAACACAGCTATTTCCCAAATGATGGTCTTCATTAATGAGTGCTATAAGGCAGATGCGATTCCAAAAGCTTATATTGAAGGCTTTGTGAAGCTTCTTTCCCCAATTTGCCCTCATATTACAGAAGAGCTGTGGGAAAAACTTGGAAGCTCATCAGGTACGATTGCATATGAAGCATGGCCAGCATATGATGAAGCAAAATTGGTAGACGATGAAATCGAAATCGTTATCCAAATCAACGGTAAAGTAAAAACAAAATTGATGGTTCCAGCTGATGCGAATAAAGATGCTCTAGAGCAAATCGCTATGGAAGACAGTCAAGTGAAAGAGCAAATTGACGGGAAAACAGTTAGAAAGATTATTGCTGTTCCAGGAAAATTGGTTAATATTGTAGCTAATTAATACAGAAGTCCAGCCATACTGTGTGGCTGGACTTTTTTTATATAAAAACAGTGGGCATGTGATTTGCATCTTTTTTTTAATTGTTCTATATTACAATGAGTGGAAGTTAACATGATTCGTACTGGTAGAATGGAGGAAACAATAAATGGAAGATATTAAGATAATTACAACAGAAGAATTAGAAGACAAGCTGAAAAAAGGGGAAAAGCTGGAGCTTGTTGATGTTAGGGAAGATGATGAAGTAGCAGAAGGCATGATTCCAGGGGCTAAGCATATTCGCATGAATGATATTCCTGAAAAGCTAGACTACTTCTCAAAAGAGAAAGAATATATTTTTATATGCCGCAGTGGTAAAAGAAGCGAAAACGTCTGCTATTTCCTTGAAGACCGAGGCTACAAGGTTGTTAACATGGTTGGTGGAATGCTTAACTGGAACGGTGAAACTGTTTAATCTAAAAAACCCTTCGCAGCTTGCTGTGAAGGGTTTTTTATTTTCATATTGTCTAAAATGACGATAAATTGGCTATTATTTTAATAGAATATTCTGATCACTTAGGAGTGTGGATGATGATAAAGGTTAAATTATTTGACCAGGAGCATGAAAAAGATCTGGAAATGGAAATGAATAAGTTCCTGGAGAAGCTTGATGAAAAGAAGCTTTTAGATATAAAGTATAATGTTGCAGCATTACAAGAGGGGGAAGAAGAACAGATTTATTGTTTCTCCTCGATGATTATATATAAAAGCTGAACAGTCTATTAAACCGTTCAGCTAACTTTTTACATAAACATATTTTTAGCTTCAAGAGCGGCATTTACACCAGCAAGTCTTCCTGTCACAAACGCACTTGTGATGTTATATCCCCCTGTATATCCATGGATGTCCAATATCTCTCCACAAAAGAAGAGTCCTGGCATTAGCTTTGATTCCATTGTTTTTGGAGAAATCTCTTTAATAGAGACACCTCCGCCTGTAACAAATGCTTTCTCAAGCGGCATTGTACCGTTGACTTTAAAAGAGAATCCTTTGCAAAGAGAGGTGAATTTTTTTAGCTTATCTTGGGAGACAGTAGCTCCTTGTGCTGCAGGATCAATTTCTGCAAGCTCAAGTAAAAACAGTAAATAGCGTTCTGTTAAGAAACCTTTTAAAATGTTTTTCACCGCTTTTTTAGGCTCGTCCTTAACGAGTTTACTTATTTCTTGGAACAGTGGTTCTTCCTTTTTATCAGGAAATGAATCAATCGAAACAGGAATTTCTGCTAAACCGGTTTTCTTCAGCTCTTTGACGACGAACTGGCTGCAGCGCAATACAGCTGGACCGCTGATCCCAAAATGGGTGAAAATCATATCCATCTTATGTGTGATAATAGGTTTTCCTTTTTGGTTTAATACACTCAGCGCAACATCTCTTAAAGACAAACCTTGTAATGTTTTTTCCTTGATAAATGATTCGCTTGAAGTGACAGGTACTTCTGTTGGAAACAGCTCGGTAATAGTATGTCCTGCACTCTCTGCCCAAGCATATCCATCGCCAGTTGAGCCTGTATGGGGCACAGATTTGCCGCCGACAGCAATGATGAGAGACTTCGTGACTGCCTCTTTTCCGTTTTGCATAAAGATTGTCTTAGTGCCGTCTTCATTATAGGATACCTTTTTAACAGGAGTATTTGTCCGGATTTCAACCTTCAGTCTGTCGAGCTCCTGCAATAAGGCATCAACAACAGATTGAGCTTTGTTAGAGACAGGAAACATTCTGCCATGATCCTCTTCCTTTAGAGCAATTCCTAAATTCTCGAAAAAATTAATAATATCTTCATTATTAAAAATCGAAAACCCGCTGTAAAGAAAACGTCCGTTACCTGGAATATGCTTAATAATTTCATCAACAGGAAGCCTGTTTGTGACATTGCATCTGCCGCCTCCTGAAATAGCAAGCTTGCGGCCAAGCTTTTCCCCTTTATCAATTAACAGGACCTTTGAACCAGATTCAGCAGCACCAATCGCTGCCATTAATCCAGAAGGACCGCCGCCAATTACAATTACTTCATATTGCATAGATGAACCTACTTTCTTTTTCCTATATTGAGATCTATTATTATAGACTATTTTCTTCATTTGAAAGCTAAAGTAGCGTTTCTAGTCAAGAAAAGGTAAACTACTAATAGTGTGTATAAAAAATGCTCATTATTACACTTAGTATCATATTCATTTCATGTTAAAATAATTTGTTATGTTAGTTTGCAGCTAAGCTTCATTTAAGGAAGGGATTATATGTCGTCAAAATTGTTGAGAGGTACGTTTATTCTAACACTCGGAACTATGATATCAAAAGCACTGGGATTGTTCTATGTAATCCCGTTTAATATGATTGTCGGAAAAGAAGGAACTATCCTTTATCAATATTCATATGTAGCTTATACGATTGTCATCAGTATTGCAACAGCAGGTATTCCTCTTGCTGTCAGCAAATTCATTTCTAAATATAATGCGATGGGAGAGTACGGTGTCAGCAGGCGGCTTTTTAAGTCAGGGCTTGTTGTGATGACCTGTACCGGATTCGTCTGTTTCCTTGCCATGTATTTCCTCGCACCATTTCTTGCAGAGATTAATATTCCTGAGGATGATCTTAACTCCAGCGTAAAGGATGTTACGACTGTAATTAGGGCAGTAAGCTTTGCTGTTATCGTCGTCCCTGTCATGAGCTTGATTCGCGGTTTCTTCCAGGGACATGAGTCAATGGGACCTTCTGCTGTTTCTCAAGTAGTAGAGCAGATTGTACGAATCGTTTTCATGCTTGGCGGAGCTGCCGCTGTGTTGTATGTACTCAAAGGCGATATTGTAACTGCAGTCAGCATTTCGACATTTGCAGCATTTGTCGGTGCGATTGGCGGACTTGCAGTACTTATCTATTATTGGCTTAAAAGAAAACATCATTTTAACTCCATGCTCCTAGAAGACAGGCAGCAAATTTCGGACATTTCCTTAGGCTCCATGTATAAGGAAATACTTATCTCAGCAGCACCATTTGTTTTCGTTGGAATAGCAAACCCGCTCTTTCAGTTTATCGATACGATTACCTTTAACCGTGCGATGGCTGTTGCAGGTTTAAGTGCCATTTCAGAGACGCAGCTGAATGCATTCAACTATCAGACACATAAGATTGTCATTATTCCAGTTTCCTTGGCAACTGCCTTTTCCATGACACTCGTGCCGATGATAACAAGAGCGTTTGTTAGTGGAGATCAAAAGTCTGTAAACCATAATTTAAATCAAGCATTTCAAATATTATTATTTATTACATTACCGGCAACAATAGGATTATCCGTGCTGGCTGAGCCGGTATATCGTCTGTTTTACGGGACAGTGGATTTAGCTTTAGGAACAGAGGTGCTGCGTTTATATGCACCAGTTGCCATTCTATTTTCTCTGTATGCTGTTACTGCCGCAATCTTGCAAGGTATAAACGAACAGCGCTTTACAGTCTTAAGTCTTTTAGTAGGTTTATTGGTTAAACTGAGTTTAAACATGCCGCTTATTGAAAGATGGGAAGCGAAAGGTGCCATTTTGGCAACAGCATTAGGATATACTGCTGCAATAGTAATTAATATCTTTGTGATAAAAGTTTTTGCGAAGTATCCATTCAGGCTAGTCCTGCGTAGAAGTGTGTTAATCGTTGGTTTTACTTTCCTAATGTTTGTTGGTACGGAAATTATCTACACACTACTCAGGTTATTCTTGGAGCCGAAATCATTAATTTCCTCTCTTCTTATGGTTGGGATTGTCGCGCTGGCTGGAGGGCTGATATACGCTTACCTTGCATACCGCTCTAAGCTTGTTTACATGTTGCTGGGAGAGAGAGCTGAATCAATTAAAAGAAAGCTAAGACTTCCATTTTAAATAGAAGACACATAAATAAAGATGAAACGGATGGCAAGATAAATGAAAAAAATGAGAATTGATAAACTGCTTGCCAATTTAGGATATGGCAGCAGAAAAGATGTAAAGTCGCTGCTGAAAAGCAAGGCAGTTAAGGTCAATGATGAAGTAATTAAAGATGCTAAACAGCAGGTCGACCCCGAGCAAGATGTCATAACATTAAACGGGGAGATAGTGGAATATAAGGAATTTATTTATCTGATGATGAACAAGCCGCCAGGAGTTATTTCAGCGACTGAGGATGCCCGAGAGGAGACAGTTGTTGATTTGCTGGAAATTGAGGATGCTGTCTACAATCCGTTTCCTGTCGGCCGCCTTGATAAGGATACAGAGGGATTATTGCTGCTTACAAATGACGGCAAACTTTCGCACCGGTTGCTTTCACCGAAAAAGCATGTTCCTAAAACATATTTTGCGGTCATAAAAGGAATCGTTACAGACGAAGATATAGAATCCTTTAAAAAAGGTGTTACCCTTGATGACGGTTATGTAACCAAACCTGGGCACCTTGTTATCTTGAAGGCTGGCGAAACCTCTGATATTGAGCTTACGATTTCAGAAGGCAAATTTCATCAAGTTAAAAGAATGTTTGAGAGTGTAGGAAAGAAGGTCATTTATCTGAAGCGAATTTCGATGGGACCGCTTGCGCTTGACGAAACATTGGAGCTTGGGGAATACAGAGAGCTCACTGATGAGGAGATACAACTTCTTCAAGATTATGAAGTAAATTAAAACATGCAGCATAAAAAAACGCCAAACCAATTTTGGCGTTTTTTTATATTGCATGTAAATATGCAGTATATTATCAATAATCAATCTACGGTTTAAGACGTCATTTTCACTTTTTTTCTAGTTGTTGTCCATTTTCCACGACTTGGACTTTTCACCAAATCGTTATAAGCTAAAACATTCAAATCTCTTTGAATCGTTCGAGGAGTAATACCAAATTCCTCCACTAGCTCTTGTGTTGTTACTGTTCCACGCTTACTAATAAACATGTAGACGGATTTGATACGGTTTAACATCCGGTTAGTTGAAGGTTTCAATAAACCACTCCCTATCCTTTTTTCAAACCTTTGGCAAATTCCTGCGACCGACAGCTTATTTGAAGATTTATTCTTCAAGCGTATGTAATTTTCTTCTTTACAGACAACTCCTTTTCAAATGGCTATAGTGAACAAAAATGAACTTCTATAAATATTGTATCCCTATTTACTTTTTAATTCTACATTATTTGCTCAAATTTACAAAATATTTGATTATTAATGTATAAATATACCACCCCCTGGTTTTTTCCTTACCATATCATATGGTACAAACTATTAACTTTATGATAACAAATTGCATGAAGTACAATAAAAATGTTTATTAACACCTTTTTTTCCATTATAATCAAAAACGATAAACATTTTTGGAGGATATGTGATTGGAAAACATAAGAAAAGATCAGCTAGTTCATCCTAGAGAGAACATTTATTTTGTACTCGTGCTGCTTGTAAGTATCGGCACACTTATTTTATTGCTTTTTTCGGTTATTGGTATTATTATCTATGCAGCAATAATTGCTGTCATGCTGTTTTTACATGCACTTTCGATGGCTGGCATTAGGAGAAATGGAGTTAAACTGGGAGAAGATCAATTTCCTGAGCTTTATGCAAAGGCGGTTGGTATCGCCAAAGATCTTGAGCTGAGCAAGCTCCCAGATATATATATACTGGAATCAGAGGGTATCCTTAACGCATTTGCGACCAAGTTTGTGCGCAGGAATATGGTAGTGTTGTATTCAAGTATTTTTGAAATGGTTGACAGAGGTGCGGAAAAAGAAGTCATGTTCATCATGGCTCATGAATTTACCCATTTGAAACGTAAACATGTTCATTACGGTTTTTTCCTGTTGCCGGCATTGTATATTCCTTTCCTGGGAAATGCTTATTTACGTGCATGCGAATATACCTGTGACAGAACAGCAGCCTATTATGTTCAATCATTTACTGCAGCAAAGAATGCCTTGACCATGCTTGGGATTGGTACAACCTTATACAATAAAGTGAATAAACAGGCATATATGGAGCAATTGGAAAAAGAGAGCGGCTTTTTCGTATGGTTCAATGAAAAGCTGTCTACACATCCTCATTTGCCTAAAAGAGTTTATGCAATTGAGTCCTTTTATAATGAAATTGACCTAAAGCCATTAAAGGAATCGAAGAGAGGCATGTGGGTAGGTATTTCCGTATTTGTAGCTGGTGTTATTATTTTCATCGGGTTAGTTAGCGCTGCAGTTGCTGGAATAACATCCTTCATTCAACATTCTGATTTTGCTGAATTCATAAAATCTGGTGGAACAGAGTTTTCATACCCAGAAGATGAAGATTTATATTATGACGGTTATTATACGGAGCTTCATGAAGCAGCATATCAAAATGATATAGATACAGTGAAAACGCTGCTTGATAGTGGGGCAGATCCAAATTCTCAAGATGAAGACGGAATGACACCGCTTATGTATGCAGTTTATCAAGGTGCAGATATGGAGCTTATTCAGCTTTTAATTGATAATGGATCAGATATAAACATAGTAGATGCGTACGGCTATACAGCCTATGATTATGCGACAGAAAGTAATTATCAAGACATTTTAGATTTGTTTGATAGTTATATATATCAATAAGAGACAAGCGGCTGATACATCAGCCGCTTGTTGTTATTTTTTATAAGGTGCAATAGTCCTGCAAAAATCGCCGATGACTGCCAACCATATTTGCAGGCAACTTCTCTAAATCAAAAAATTGCAGTTGAAAGGCCTCTTCCTTGTTAACTTTCATTTGGCCGCTGTACTTCCTCGTATAATAAGCTGCTGTAACGGAGTAGAAGGGATCTCCGTTTGCTGCAACTGTATAATACTCTTTTCCAGAATAGATGTTTAATAGCTTTAGCTCCTCTACCTGCAAGCCAGTTTCTTCCCAAACCTCTCGTTTAGCTGTTTCTTCTGTACTCTCTGCCAATTCCATTAAACCGCCAGGCAGCCCCCATACTTTATGAGGATGTGTTCTTTCCTGCAAGAGCACTCTTTTGTCCGCATCCTCCATAATAACAACAGCACCAACGAGTATTAACGGCATCTTGCCAACCTTTTGCCGCAGCTCCTTAATATATTCCATAACGCCAACCCTTTCAGAACCTTTTTTTAATATTTTACAGGAAGAAGCGTAAAACCGAAAATTTTTGAATGTCTTATGATTCCTTTATGTGTGGGAATGATAAGAAAAGCAACCAAAAACAGACAAAATCAATACAGGGCTTGTCTTTTATTGATAAGAATTGGTGGGATTATGGTAAAATACTTTTATATATTCTAAAAAACATAAGAATAAAGCTAAAGCAAGATATTCTGCAAAGGAAAAACATATTGGAATATTAGGTTAAGGAGGCTGGTTTAGTGAAAGCACTGGATTGGTTAAAAGAAGTACATATTCGTAAAGATGATTTCATCCAAGATTTACAAGGCTTACTTCAAATAAAAAGTGTGCTGGATGAAGAAAATGCAACAGAAGATGCTCCGTTTGGACAAGGTGTTAAAGAAGCCTTGACCTTTATGCTGGAGCTTGGCAAAAGAGACGGGTTTGAAGAAAAGAATGTTAAGAACGTAGCAGGACATGTGAAGTTTGGAGCTGGTGATGAAAGCATTGGAATCCTTTGTCATGTTGATGTTGTTCCAGAAGGAGACGGCTGGTCAAGTGATCCTTACAGCGCAGAAATTCGCGATGGGAAAATATTCGCAAGAGGTGCCTTGGATGATAAAGGTCCTACGATGGCAGCTTATTATGCCATGAAAATAATTAAAGAATTGGATTTGCCTTTAACAAAGGAAGTTAAAATGATTATTGGAACAGATGAAGAGAGTGATTGGAGATGCGTTACAACGTACTTCCAAGAAGAACCAATGCCAACGATGGGATTTGCACCTGATGCGGATTTTCCGATCATTTATGCGGAAAAAGGAATATCTGATTTTGATATGGTTCAGTCTTTGGACGAGATGGCCCAGTATGAGTCTGGAAAAGTGGGCATAGTTTCTTTTTCTTCTGGAAGAAGATACAATATGGTCCCAGATTTTGCGGAAGCGAGGCTGCATGTTCTATCAGATCAGACGGAAATCATTCAGCGCTTCCAGGAATATTTAAGCAGGGACAATTTAACAGGTCAATATACAGTAGATGCAGGTGAACTAGTATTAGAGCTTGAAGGTGTTTCCGCACATGGAATGGAGCCGAATAATGGGGTAAATGCCGGTCTTAAGCTTGCGTCCTTTCTAGCTGATTTGCCACTTGATGAAAAGGCAGCGAATTACTTTCAGTTTGTTAACGGTTACTTCAAAGATGACTCAAGAGGTCAAAAATTAGGAGTAGCTTATAACGATGATATCACGGGAGACTTAACATTGAATGTAGGCATCCTGCAATATAATCAACAAGTCGGCGGCAAAATAGGATTAACATGCCGTTATCCGGTCACAAATGAAATGGAAAAGACAAAGGCTGTGTTAGATAAATTGCTTGCTGGCCATGGATTTGTGATTGAGAATTTTACAGACTCCAAGCCTCATCATGTCAACAAGGATTCTGAGCTGATTCAAACATTAAGCAAGGTTTATTTAGAACAGACAGGTGAAGAGCCGAAACTGATTTCAATCGGCGGCGGAACATACGCAAGATCTCTGGAAAATGGCGTTGCCTTTGGCCCTCTGTTTCCAGGCAGAGATGATATTGCTCATCAGAAGGATGAATACATGTTTATCGAGGATTTGCTTAAAGCAACAGCAATTTATGCCCAAGCTATATATGAGCTAGCAAAATAAATATTACTAACATGGTTAAGGGGGAGAGAAAATGAGTATTGTATGGATGAATGGAGCTTTTATTGATAGATCTGAAGCAAAGGTTGATATTGAGGACAGAGGTTATCAGTTTGGTGACGGTATATATGAAGTGATAAGAGTTTATAATGGAAAGCTGTTTACTGCAAATGAGCATCTCGAACGCTTGCTTGGCAGCGGTGACAAGCTGAGTATCAAGATAGAGTATACTGTCGAAGAACTCAAGCTGTTAATGGAACAGCTTGTAGAAAAGAACAAACTGGAAACAGGAATCATCTATATGCAGGTCACAAGAGGCACCAGTTCGAGGAACCATGCATTCCCTGCAGAAGATACTCCTCCGACTTATATAGCTTATACGAAAGAGGTTAGTATTCCTTATGAGCAGCTTGATAACGGTGTGGAAGCCATTACGGTAGAAGATATCCGCTGGTCGAGATGTGATATTAAGAGTTTGAATTTGCTTGGCAATGTGATTGCCAAGCAGAAAGCGACGGAAGCTGGCTGCTATGAAAGCATTCAATATCGGGAACTGACAGTTACAGAAGGAAGCTCCTCTAATATATGGATTATGAAGGATAACAGTGTGAAAACACATGAAGCCAACCAATTTATTTTAAATGGAATTACAAGACAGAAGATCATTCAGTTATGTAAGGAAAACGAAATAGAGGTAGTAGAAGAAGCCTTTACAATCGAGGACCTGATAGATGCTGATGAGGTATTTCTATCGAGTACAACAGCTGAAGTGATGCCGATTATATCCATAAACAATGTGCCTGTTGGCAACGGTGAAATAGGTCCTGTTACGAGAAACTTGCAGAAACTGTTTAAGGATGCAATTGAAAGTGAATGTGGACAATTAGTTTAATATGTTCTGTGAAAATGAGAAGAGTCCCTCTATCTATAAGAGGGACTCTTCTTAATCTAGTGCAAATACATCTGTTGATAAGTATCTCTCACCAGTATCGCATACAATAAAGACGACGACATCATCAGCGGACAATTGTTTTGCTGCTTGGACGGCAGCATAGCAGGCTGCACCAGAGGATGGTCCTGCCAGTATTCCTTCTTCAAGTGCAAGTCTTCTTGTATACTCATATGCAGCTTCATCTGTTACTAAGTGGATTTGATCATAAACATTCTGGTTTAATATATCTGGAATAAAGCCAGGGCTTGTGCCGACAAGTTTATGCTTTCCAGGAGCACCGCCAGACAGAACTGGAGATCCAGCTGGTTCTGCGACATGGACGCGTATATTTGGAAATACCTCTTTTAGTACCTCGCCAGTTCCAGTTATTGTTCCACCAGTCCCTGCTGTTGCTACGAATGCAGCCAAAGACTTATTCAGTTCAGCCATTGCTTTAATAATTTCTGGAGCAGTTGTTTTCCGGTGCGCTTCAGGATTATGGCTGTTGCTGAATTGCATGGGTACAAAAGAGTTTGGAATTTCGTCCTTCAGCTCCAATGCTTTTTTTATACTTCCAGGCATTTTTTCGTCACCTGGTGTCAGCACAACCTCAGCTCCATATGCTTTTAAAATATTGATTCTTTCCTTTGTCATCGTGTCTGGCATAACAAGCATGGCGCGATAGCCTTTAGCAGCTGCATTCATTGCCAAGCCGATGCCTGTGTTGCCGCTTGTTGGTTCAATTATAGTGGAACCAGGAACAAGCTTTCCTGCCTTTTCTGCGGCTTCAATCATATTGAATGCCGCCCTGTCTTTTACACTTCTGCTAGGATTAAAATATTCCAGTTTTGCGTAAATGACAGCACCATTTTTATCACCAATAGAGTTCAAACGAACTAATGGAGTGTCACCAATAAGCTCAGATACGGATCCATACAATTTCATTGTTATTTCCTACTTTCTTTTTACTAAATATGAATAAAATCTCACATAGATGGTGATTGCTGATAAGGTACAAGAATGTCCTTGTCTTCTATTTCTTTCAATTAAAGTGAGATTCATGAAGATTAAGATTAAAAACAAGGGAAAAGGATATATAATAACAATATATTCTTTACATAAAAGGACTTTTTGCGAATGTTTAATAGTATTATAGCTATAATTGCCCATAAAAGAAAAATAATTTACCTTTAATAGGATAAACAAGAAAAGGATGCTTTTATGAACACGAATACACATTATTTTATTGCGATAGGTTTGCCGGAAGCTGTCCGGCTAGAAGTAGAGGCTGTAAGGGGTAAGCTTAAAGAAGCATTTCCTTTTAAAAAATGGGTGCATCCGCAAGACTACCATATTACTTTAGCTTTTTTGGGAGCAGCAACGGAAGAACAAAAGAGCGAACTTATCACTATTCTAAATGAAGATAGTTACGATATAGACCATTTTACGTTGAATATCGACAAATTAGGAGTATTCGGCAGTCAGGACAGTCCACGGATTTTCTGGTTAGGATTGGAGAATCATCCATCGCTGCACCAGTTAAGAGAGAATATATATATTAAGTGCAAAAAGGCAGGCTTTACTTTAGAGACTAGGCCCTATCATCCGCATATTACGATTGCAAGGAAATGGGCAGGAACAGAGAGATTTCGCCAGAACATGCTGAATTCCCAAAACCCATTCAGTGATGCGAAACCTTCCTTTCAAGTAGAGCAATTTTCTTTATTTCAGACACATTTAAATAAAGAACCAAAATATGAAGCAATATATACAAAAAAATTTATTTAATAGAAAAGTACAGGTTTTTTTAGGGGGAAAAGCTTTGGCACAATTAATTAAGCTAAAAGACTATATATCACGTTACCAACAAAATATACTGCTGTATCCGTCCCGTTATGTCCGCTTAAAAAAGCAGAAATGGGAAGGTGTTAAAAAGGCATTTGATACACAAGACATGAAAATATTCTACGAGGATAATGAAAGTTTAGACGATATAACAGAGGAAAAGGAATCTCTTTTTCTAAAAATCAGAGGAATGATGAATAAAAAGCCGAAGGAAGAAGAGCTCCTTTTATTTCCGGCAGCTGTTAAAGAAGAAGACAAAGAAGAGCAAATATTTTCCTTTGATTATAAAGCCAATGCTCTTAATGAGCCTCAATCAGAAGAACAATTGAAGCTGCAATTTTTAAATCAGCTTTTTCGTTTTCAGCTGAAATGGGCTAGTTCTACTCTTACAGAAAAATCAACTGTTAAGAAGGCGTTTTATTATGATGAGCACTTGAAATATTTTTTGCAACGATTTCCTGATACATATTTAGTGCTATACAAACCAGTTTTCTTATTAAAAAATGCTCCTATTGATCTGGAAGTCATGATGGTGACACCAACTGCTGTGTGGTGCATCACTATCCTAGAAGAGGAAGATTCCGCTGTTTACCTAGGTTCAAATGAAAAATTTTGGGTAAAGAAATATAATGACAAAGAAAAAAAGACGTTAAGCCCGTTGATTGCTTTAAACAGGACAGAAAAAATTGTCCGCGGAATTCTCGACAGGCATGATGTTGCACTGCCTATTCAAAAGGCTATCCTGACAAGGAATGGCTATATTGATTATCCAACGATACCATATGATTTAAAGATTATTGAAAAAAGAAATTATGATGAGTGGTTCCGTATGATGAGAACCCAGCAATCACCTATCAAGGCTATCCAGCTGAAAGCGGCAGAAAGTCTGCTGCAATATTGTTTAACAACTTCTGTTCGAAGATATGATTGGGATGCTCCAGAGGAGGAGGAATCATAAACGAATAGTGTTTAGGTAACAAGAGAAGGAGTGGGGAATGATGCTATCTATTAAAAGGGACTATTATGCTTATTTAGATGAGCTGTCTGTTATTACTATACTGCTGCCTTATATGTATCATGGCGGTGAAGCGGATGCCTTTACAGTACAGGGAGAATACTCTGTACCATTAACCATTAAGAAAAAGGAAACGATGCAGCAATATGTTAAATATACTTGCATCTCTTCTGAATTGCTGGATGCAGGCAAAAGCTATACCATTATTGATAACCACAATGGCAGCACTGATTTGCAGATTGGTGCAGTCATAAGAACGAAAGAGTTTGATATGCGTTATTTTTATGAAGGTCCGTTAGGTGTGCAATACAGCGCTGAGAAAAGCCATTTTTTCTTATGGGCTCCAACAGCTCAACAAGTAAAGCTCGTTCTTCAAGATCCTATACATTCTGAGCGGCGTATGGAAATCCCGATGGCAAGACAAGAAAAGGGTGTGTGGACAGCTGAGGTAGAGCAGGATGTAGACGGCTTTCACTATACTTATTTAGTTCTTATTAATCTTGAGTGGAGAGAAGCGGTTGATCCGTATGCAGTTGCTGTTAGCGTCAATGGTGAAAAGGGTGTCATCGTTGATTTAGGAAAAACAAAAACGGTGAAACCTAAACTGCCAGCACTTGCCTCCCCTGTTGACAGCATTATTTATGAAACCCATATCCGTGACTTTACTATCCATCCGAACAGTGGAGCAGATAAGAAAGGGACGTACTTAGGTGCTGCCCAGCTGAACACGAAAACCCCAACTGGAGAATGGACCGGACTTTCGTATGTGAAAGAACTCGGCGTGACTCATCTTGAACTTCTGCCTGTCCATGATTTCGAAGAAGTGGATGAATTAAATGTTTTTAAACGATATAACTGGGGTTATAATCCATCACATTTCAATGTCCCTGAAGGCAGTTATTCAACAAATCCGACTGACCCATACGCAAGGATTAAAGAATTAAAACAGCTTATCCAAGCAATTCATGAGCAAGGAATAAGGGTCATTATGGATGTTGTTTATAACCATGTGTACAAAAAAGAAGACTCGCCGTTTGAGAAGATTCTCCCAGGCTACTTCTTCCGCTATGACATTCACGGAATGCCTTCTAACGGTACAGGTGTAGGCAATGATATTGCCTCTGAGCGTCTGATGGTAAGAAGATATATTCTGGACTCCGTTCGCTTCTGGCTGGAGGAATACCAGATTGACGGCTTCCGTTTTGATTTGATGGGCATATTGGATGTAGAGACAATGCAGGGGGTTCGGGAGATTTGTGACAGTAAAGATCCGTCTATTTTAACCTTTGGAGAGGGGTGGAATCTGCAGACACCTCTACCAGATGATCTCAAGGCGATAATTAGCAATCAACATAAAATGCCTCGAATCGGCCAGTTCAATGATCAATTCCGCGATCAAATAAAGGGAAGTACATTTGATTTGGAACATACAGGCTTTGCATTAGGGAATGGGAGTCAGCCAGCAGTGCATGAGCTTCTCTCTGGCAGCATTGGATTAGCAGAACAAAACGCAGGAATATTTACAGAGCCGAATCAGACAATCAATTATGTAGAATCGCATGATAACCATACGCTTTGGGATAAAATTGAGGCGTGCTTTCCTGACTTGGAGATGAGCTTGAAACGTAAAAAACATCGACTTGCCACATCCATCGTCTTACTCAGCCAAGGCATACCATTTCTTCACAGCGGTCAGGAGTTTTTCCGAACGAAATACGGTGTAGAAAACAGCTATAAATCGCCTGATGAAATTAACAGACTTGACTGGGATAGAAGAGATACATTTCTTGATAATGTCCAATTTATAAAAGACCTTATATCTTTGCGCAAATCAACCGCTGCACTGCGGCTGACAAGCGCTGAAGCTATTAGAAAGCATGTCACTATTCAATCACATTCCCCTTTATTCGTAGAATACAAACTGAACAATATTGAAGACTATGGTGATTGGGAAACACTTATTATCTATATCAACGCTGATGACGATTCACAAAGGGCAGCTGTCGAAGAAGGAAATTGGAAGCTGCTGTTAAAGGGAGAAGAAGTGTATCTCCATGAACTTCCTGATGTGGAAAAAACCATCGATATAAACCCGATTGGCATAACAATTATTGGAAAGCGAAAAGAGACAAACTGAATAGGCAGAAATTTAATTTTTGAAAAATAATATTATATTGCAGATAGACTTGACTAAAAAACCAAATAAGAGATAATATTTAATGTGATAGCTATTGTTGTCAGTTACTGATTGTAATAGCTCTCTTTTTTTATAACAATAAATTATTCTTGATACATTGATTTTTTTCATTAGCATAGTATGTTTTTTGGGGTACTATGTCCTTTTCTATTTATGATGATTAATATTGCACTTAAATGCGTAGAACGCTAAGAATAAAGAGTTTTTTATTAGTTAGAACGAATCAATCTGTTTGTTCTTCCTACAAGGGATAAAAAAGGTTCAAACAAGAATGACTCATCCTAAAATCATGGAGCAATATATATAGTAGGTGAACAATGTTGGAACATTTATTAGGACAAGATTGGGAAATAACCCCTGCAGGCGGGGAAACAGGCGAGGCCTTTTTCGCCCAGAATAATGGCCAGAAGCTGTTTCTGAAAAGAAACTCTTCGCCTTTTTTAGCTGTTTTGTCTGCAGAAGGAATTGTCCCAAAACTTGTTTGGACAAAAAGATTTGAAAACGGAGATGTATTTACTGCGCAGCAGTGGCTTATCGGCAGGGAATTCAGCCAATCTGATATGACAGATGACAGGGTTGTGATGCTGCTGAAAAAAATCCATACATCTAAACCGTTATTGGAAATGCTGAAAAGGCTTGGAAAAACAACCTTGATGCCAAATATGATCCTTGCTGTTATTAAAGCAGAACTGGATGAAGAACTGACGGGGAATACAACCATCACGAATTCAATTGCCTTTTTAGAACAGAATCTTCCATCGATAAAAACGGAGGAAGAAGTTGTCTGCCATTGTGATGTAAATCATAACAACTGGCTGCTATCAGAAGACAACCAGTTGTATTTAATCGATTGGGATGGCGCAATGATTGCAGATCCGGCAATCGATTTAGGAATGCTTCTTCACTGGTATATCCCAAAATCAGATTGGAAAGAATGGCTTGAAAAATATGGATTTGAGCTGACTGACAACCTGATGCTGCGCATGAAGTGGTATGTGGTAGCCCAAACCCTAAATTCTATCCAATGGTATAAAAAGAAATCCCGCTATCATGAGATGGAAAAGTGGATACAATTCCTAAATGACCAGGATTTAGCCTGAAAAGTCATTTATTCCATCGACCCATTGGGACAGCTGCTCTTGAGAGGATTGGATATGATTGTTTAAATTGTTTGCCTGAATTCCTCTTTGGCTGTACTGGCTTATTTCTTCTAAAATCGGAAGAATGTTTTGGTCGATATTGCCATTGACCTTTAAGGAAGTAACAAGACGTTCAAGTTGTTCACATTCAGAAACAGAACCACAGCAGTCCTCTTGATGGTTGTTTAAAATATCCTTTAGTATACCTAATTGATGTTCATGTGTAATTGGCATCTAGTTGCACCCTTTCTTCAGGTCTCTTTTATAAAAAATGGTCAAATACCAGTAAAGGAATTCACTAATAGGTTGTGAATTCTTTTTTTTCTTTATACGATATTTGCATTTGTAAAATTACCCTGTATTTTTTGACATAATTGTAGCGTGTTATGGAAAAGAAAAGAGTATTGCATGATAGCCGCAAGAATGGTATTGTTTGTTGATGGATATATACGTAAAGAAGGAGTGTCACAATGCGATTAAGACATAAACCGTGGGCAAAGGACAAGCTGCTGGCATATCCCCAATATGCAGTGCAGCATCCGGAGGAATGGAAAGGAAAATGGGATCAAGCTTTCAGCGTTAAAGGACCCATTCATATAGAGGTAGGTACAGGAAAAGGCAGATTTATTACAGAGATGGCAAAAGCTAATCCAGATATTAACTATATCGGGATTGAACTGCAAGAAAGTGTCATCGTTTCCGCTTTAGACAGAGTGATTGAGGCGGAAATTCCGAATCTAAAGCTGATGAATCTCGATGCATCTAAGCTGACTGACTATTTCCTTAAAGGGGAAGTAGAGCGCGTTTATTTGAATTTCTCTGATCCATGGCCAAAAACTAGACATGAGAAGAGAAGGCTAACTTATAAGAATTTCCTAAAGTCATATGAGGAAGTCCTTATCCCGAACGGTGAAATTCACTTTAAGACAGATAACCAAGGGTTATTTGAATATTCTCTTCGCAGCTTCTCTGAGTATGGCATGCTGCTGAAGTATGTCAGCCTTGATCTTCATAACAGCGATTATGAAGGTAATATAATGACTGAATATGAAGAGAAATTCTCTGAGCGTGGCAGCAGAATTTACCGCAGTGAAACCCAATTCAGATGATAAGACAAAGAGACTAATGCTAAAGCTAGTCTCTTTTTTTGTTGTCTAAAGAAAAATCAACTATAATTTTGGTAAGAATAATGATTAGGAGGCTAGCTTGAATGAACAGTTTAAAGATTGGTGAAATTACGGTGACATGGCTAAATGGTGGTGTTACAAAAATGGATGGTGGTGCTATTTTTGGTGTTGTACCAAAGCCATTATGGTCCAAAAAGTATGAGTGCAATGAGGTAAATCAAGTAACACTTCCTTCAGACCCGATGTTTCTTGAGTGGGATGGAAAACGAATACTGATTGATGCAGGAATTGGAAATGGGAAGCTTACGAAAAAGCAAATGCGCAATTATGGTGTTGATGAAGAATCTTTTCTTGAAAGAGATTTACAAGCACTAGGGGTTTCTCCAACAGAAATTGATTATGTGCTGATGACACATATGCATTTTGATCATGCTTGCGGACTATCTAAGTTAGAAAATGACAAATTGGTGTCTATTTTTCCGAATGCAGAAATCATTACTTCAGAAACGGAGTGGCAGGAAATGAAAAACCCGAATATCCGCTCTAGAAATACATATTGGGAACAAAATTGGCAGCCGATTGAAGCACAAGTCAAAACCTTTGAAACAGAATGGAGCATGGGTCCGTTAAAGCTTATTCATACGGGAGGCCATAGTGATGGTCATTCTATTCTTCTTATCGAAGACGGAGGCGAGACAGCCATCCATATGGCAGATTTATTGCCAACACATGCACATCAAAATGTTCTGTGGGTGACAGCATATGATGATTACCCGATGACATCCATATCAGAAAAACAAAAATGGTTTAAATGGGGAGCAGACAAAAATGCCTGGTTTACATTTTATCATGATGCATTATACCGAAGTGTTAAATGGAATGAAGCAGGAGAAATAACAGAAGCAATAAAGCGGGATTAGTAAAAATGTCCATTGCAAGTATCGCAATGGACTTATGTATCTTTAAAGCTCATATATATCAAGCAAATTTCCTGTTTTGCTGTCTGCTAGAAATTCGAAAGACTCATTTTTGCCATCATTATCTCTCGTGATTCCACCGCGATAAATGAGCTGTGTTGTACCGGCTGTTTCATAGGGTTCTTTTTGCATGTTGATCCAGCTGCCTGTAATAGGTCCTTGCTCTTTAAAAACAGCCTTAACTATTTTTAGAACGCGGTCACTTGACAGGGAATAATTTCTGGAAACAGCTTCCTTTACTGCATAGCTTGCTGCAAATCCTACAGCTGCTCCTGCAACTATCGTTTTCCAGTTCATGATTTTAGCTCCTTTCTTTCGTTCTTATTATAGCCAAAATATTAGAGATAAGTGAAATAAAACCAAAAAAACCAGTAATAAACCTATTTTGGTTATATTAATAATAATCTATTTAGCGAGCAATATGTTTAATGGTGGCAAGGAAATTAATATTTCGATAAAATAAATATATACATAATTTTTAAAAAAAGAGGAGCAATACGATGAATGAGCAAACATTGGAATTATTCCGTACACTGACTGAGCTACGCGGTGTTGCAGGAAATGAGCATGAAGTACGTGATTTTATGCGTAAGGAGCTTGCCCTTTACAGCGATGAAATCATTCAAGACAATCTTGGCAGCATTTTTGGTGTGAAAAAAGGAAGTACTGATGGTCCTAAAGTAATGGTTGCAGGACATATGGATGAAGTTGGCTTTATGGTTACTTCTATCACAGAAAACGGAATGCTGCGTTTTCAGCCGCTGGGAGGTTGGTGGAGCCAAGTCTTGCTTGCCCAGAGAGTTCAGGTAATGACAGACAACGGTCCAGTTATCGGTGTAATAGCTTCAATTCCTCCACATTTACTTGATGACGCACAGCGTAATAAACCGATGGATATTAAAAACATGCTTATTGATATCGGTGCTGACGACAAAGCAGATGCTGTTTCAATCGGCATCAAGCCAGGGCAGCCTATTGTTCCAATTTGTCCTTTTACTCCAATGGCTAATAAAAAGAAAATTATGGCCAAGGCTTGGGATAACCGCTATGGCTGCGGTCTTGCAATTGAGCTGCTGAAGGAGCTGCAAGGAGAAGTGCTGCCAAATACTTTGTATTCTGGTGCAACTGTTCAAGAAGAGGTTGGCTTGCGCGGCGCGCAAACAGCTGCCAATATGATTCAGCCAGATATTTTTTATGCATTAGACGCGAGTCCTGCAAATGATACTTCTGGTGATAAAAACCAGTTTGGCCAATTAGGTAAAGGTGCTTTGCTTCGCATCTACGATCGGACAATGGTAACGCATAGAGGCATGAGAGAATTTATCCTCGATACAGCTGAAAGCAATAATATTGCGTATCAATACTTCATCTCCCCTGGCGGTACAGATGCAGGAAGAGTGCATACAGCAAATGATGGAGTGCCTAGTGCTGTAATCGGCATCTGCTCACGATATATCCATACAAGTGCATCCATCATTCATATTGATGACTATGCAGCTGCAAAGGAACTGGTTGTGAAGCTTGTAAAAGCGACAGATAAAGCAATGGTGGATTCAATTAAAGCAAATGTATGAGGAGAGTAACAAGAGGCAGACAATTAGACTGTCTCTTTTTCCATGAAGAAAAAGGTTTTTAAAGAGAGGCGGATGGAAATGATTGTTTGCATCGGAACAAGAAACCCAGCAAAAACAAGTGCTGTTAAAGAAGGATTCAGCACAATGACAGACGTAGAGTTCATAGAAATAGATGTCTCTTCAGAGGTAAGTGCCCAGCCATTCTCTGATGAAGAAACAATGACTGGGGCAATTAATCGTGCAAAAAATGCTTTAGCTGCTGGAAAAGGCGACATTGGCATTGGTCTTGAAGGCGGTGTAAAGCAAACTGAACACGGCCTGTTCGTCTGCAACTGGGGAGCCCTTGTACTTCGCGACGGCAGAACCTATATTGGCGGAGGTGCGAGCATTCCTTTGCCCACGGAAGTGGCAGATGCTCTGTTGGAAGGGGAAGAGCTTGGTCCTGTAATGGATCGTTATGCAAACAAAAAGAATGTCCGTCATCATGAAGGTGCTATTGGCGTATTTACGAACGGCAGAATTACGAGACAAAAAATGTTTGCACATGTTATCGAATCATTGGTTGGACAATACGAATATGATGCTAAGTCACGTTCATAATAAAGAGTAAGCATAATAGTAGTGAAACAGCAGAGATTTTGTTAGTATCAATTAATAAAAAGCTTTAATCAGGGGGATTAAGACGATGAGAGATCTACAGTCACAAGAAGAATTTAATGAGTTGAAAAACAGCAGTAATAAACATGTTTTCCTATTTTCTGCTAACTGGTGCGGAGACTGTCGCTTCATTGAACCATTCATGCCAGAAGTAGAGCAAAAATACAGTGAGTATACATTTATTCACATTGACCGCGATAAGTTCATCGATACTTGCATTGAGTTAGATGTATTTGGAATTCCAAGCTTTATCGCATTTGAAAACGGGAAAGAGCTAGGCCGTTTTGTCAGCAAAGATCGTAAAACGCAAGAGGAAATTGAGCAGTTTATTGAGTCGTTATAATCATATAAGAGAAAAATGAAAAACAGCGTGTCTCTGTAAAAACGCTGTTTTTTTCTGCACAACAAAATTCTACATTCTTTGAAAAGACGGTCAACTGCTATTATAATAGGAACAGCATAGATCATTACCCACTCTTAAAGGGGGAAAAAGCATTAATGAAGATGGATAGCAAAAAAATGAAAAATCTCTTACAGGACAGGCTTAAAGCCGAAGGAAGAGTATTTACGTTTGATTCTAAAAAGGATCAACTTCGAATAGAAAGCAAGGATACAGGAAAGGGTGTAACCGTTTCTCTGCCAGGAATTATTGCAAAATGGGAGCTGGAAAAGGAAAAGGCTGTTGACGAGGTTGTATACTATATTGAAAATGGTTTAACAGCATTAGTGGATGACCCTACACTTGAGGGGAAAGAAAAAAATATTTACCCTGTTATTCGTTCCACTTCGTTTCCAGTTCAAACGAATGAAGAAATACCCTTTGTAGTAGATGAACATACAGCAGAAACAAGAATATATTATGCCTTGGATATGGGAAATACGTATCGACTCATTGATGAGAAAATCATGGCGAAGGAAAACTGGAAACATAGCAGAATTAAGGAAGTAGCCTTGTTTAATGCTCGCTCTTTAAGCACGGCCCTTAAAAAAGATGTTGTAGCAGGCAACACTTTTTATTTCCTAAATACAAATGACGGATATGATGCTAGCCGCATCCTTAATGACTCTTTCCTGAAGGAAATGAGCGAGACAGTGAAGGGGACGATGGCAGTTGCAGTACCTCATCAAGACGTATTAATTATAGCGGATATTGAAAATGAGACTGGTTATGATATTTTGGCACAGATGACGATGAGTTTCTTTGCCAGCGGCAGAGTGCCAATCACTGCGTTGTCCTTCTTGTATGAAGACGGCAGCCTTGAGCCTGTTTTTATATTAGGTAAAAATAAGAAAAAAGAGCAATAATATTAAGTGCTTTGTATGCAAAACTTAATCAATTTGATTTAATAATATTGCCTGAATGAAAACAGGATGTAATATTCGTTATCTACAATAAGGGTAGTGTGCGTGTTGATTAAGACTAAGAGGGTCTTATTAACAAGCAACTGCCCTTTTTTCAATAGGATATTTGGTAAATAATAGATGCGAATAAATGTTTTGCCTTCTTGCAATTAAAATTTTGTAAAATATAATAGAAAAAGCAGGGATAATAGCGATTTTTATCTCGATTTTATTAATAAACTGTTAAAATAGTAGAGAGAAAGATGGAAAGAGTGATTTACAGTGAGTTGGTTCAAGAAAGTAATAAAGCAGTTTATTAAAGAGGACCACGAAGAAACGGACCAATTTGAAGCTGCAGAAGAAAAAAGCGAAGCACCGCATGTACAAAACGATTGGAATAATGAGTGGAAAAAAGAAGTAGATTCAAAGATTATTTATCAATATCCAAAGGGGAAGTTTCGTTTTCCTGTTATATCAGATGATGAAATAGGCATTTCCGGCAGACCAGCCAGACAGGAGAACGCAGCTGAACGAAGGCAGAGTGGTTCAGCCTATGCTAAAAGGCAATCACCGCCGGAAGAGGAAAAGCAAAGCACACCAGCTTTTACAGGCAGGCAAACACCGCCCGAAGAAAATGCATTTACTGCAGGCAGGTTTGAGAAGCCAGGTGAAAGAACCCTGCAAGGGGCAGCCAATGCAGGCAAACAAGAGCGCCCGCTAGAAAGAAGACAGTATGGTTCAGCAGGTAAGGAAAGATCTGAATTTCAACAAGGCAGAAGGAAGTCTGCTGTTTCAAATAGGCAGGAGCCTGCTGAAACAAAACCAAGCTCCGATGCCTTACATAACAGAACAAAGCCACGGGAAATACCAGAAAGCAGTCCGAAGAGCTATCAGTCAAAAATGCCGTTTAAACCGACAGAAATACCGTCTCCTATTTATGGATATAATCGGCCGGCAGTTCAAGCTAAACCAAAGATGGAACCAAAATCGGTCCGTCCCGTTATGGACAGCAGCGATTTTCTGACATCTATTATGCGAAGAAAAGAGGCGGAACAAGCAGCCTTACGAGCACAGCAGAAAGAAGAGCCAATCGAGAGCTCATTGCTGGATAAAGAATCATTAGTGCGCCCAAACAGTGGTGAGGAAACGAAAGCTGAACTCACCCCTGAAGCAATAGAGAAAAAAGCCGAACATCTTCTTACAGAAGTAACAGAAAGAAACAAAGCAAAAGAACAAGAAGTAATATATGCTGCAGAGACAGCACTTCTCCCAGAAGAAAAACAGCAAATCGAATCCGCTGCAACCTTAGAGCTTGCGGAGCAACCAATTCCTCATGAAGAACAACAGGAAGTAAGCATAGCAATGCAGGAGTCAATAGAGGCAGAAGCAGAAATGCCTTTCGTTGTGGAGCTGATAGAGGAAACAAACCTTCAGGTAGAAGCGCCGGATACTTTAGACGCTCGAATCCAGCAGGTGCTAGAGGAAGAAGTGATTGAAGCAGAAATAACAGCAGTTATTGAAAATGGAGAAGACCCTGTCATGCAGGCAGAGGAGCCGTATGCAGTTGAGACAGAAGTTCAGCCTGTGCCAGAGGAAGAAGTGGTTGAAGCAGAAATAACAGCAGTTGTCGAAATGGCGGAAAAACCAGTCATGCAGGCGGAAGAGCCGTACACAGCTGAGTCGGAAATCCAATCTGCGCTAGAGGAAGATGAAGTTGAAGCAGAAATAACAGCAGTTGTCGAAATGGCGGAAAAACCAGTCATGCAGGCGGAAGAGCCGTACACAGCTGAGTCGGAAATCCAATCTGCGCTAGAGGAAGAAGTGGTTGAAGCAGAAATAACAGCAGTTGTCGAAATGGTGGAAGAACCATTCATGCAGGCAGAGGAGTCGGATACAGTAGCGACAGAAGTTCAGACTGCACCAGAGGAAGAAGCCGCTGTTGTCAAAATGGCGAAAGAATCAGTTGTCCAGGTGGAGCCGTACACAATTGAGTCGGAAGTTCAGTCTGCACTAGAGGCAGAGGAAGTAATGGAGGCAGAAGCAGTAGTTACCGAAAGGGCCGAAGAACCTGTCATGGAGGCAGAAGAGCTGAGTATTTCCAACCCAGTAAGCGAACAATTGCGAGAGGAAAATGCAATTCAGCCAGCAGAGCAGACAATATTACTTGAAATGGAAAAAGTGGCAAGCGTTCCAGAAGAGGTGGAACCTGTTGTTCTAAATGCTGCTGAAAATAAGGCTTCTAATCATTCAGAAGCTGTTGGGTTAGATGAAAACTCTTCAAGTGAGCAAGAGACAGCCAAACATGGACAGCAGGAACAGGAAGTGGGAGATAAGCAGGCTAACGAGGCTGACCAAGCTCCGCCTGCCAAGAAAAAAGCTCTTCCTTTTAATGTGTTAATGCTAAATACTGATCGGAAATCTCTTGAAAATAAAAGAAAACAACAGCCAATAAGCAAACCAGTGCCTCAGCCTGAGCCTGTTAACGATGTGGAAGAAGAACCTGTGACAGAAGAAACAGCAGCTTCACTTGAGTCTGTTGCGGTGCAGGAAGAGCTGCCGTACTATGTCTTTCCTGAAGAGAATTTATTAAACCCGCCGATTTTCGATGTGGAGCATGACGGCTGGATCGAAGAACAGACTGAGCTCTTGAATCATACATTTAAGAACTTTAATGTTCATGCGAGAGTTGTTAATGTCACACAAGGGCCGTCTGTTACAAGATATGAGGTACAGCCAGAGCCTGGTGTGAAAGTCAGCAAGATCACCAATCTTTCAGATGACTTAAAGCTCAGCCTTGCTGCAAAGGATATTCGAATTGAAGCGCCGATTCCTGGCAAGCATACGATTGGGATTGAAGTTCCAAACCGGACAAGCAGACCTGTATTGTTAAGTGAGATTCTTAATAGCAATGAATTTAAAGAGTCTGCGTCTCCACTGACAGTTGCGTTAGGTCTCGATATTTCAGGTAAGCCGATTGTTACTGATTTGCGCAAAATGCCGCATGGATTAATTGCAGGAGCAACTGGTTCTGGTAAAAGTGTTTGTATTAACACAATGTTAGTAAGTCTGCTGTATAAGGCGAAGCCAGAAGAGCTTAAACTATTGCTGATTGATCCTAAGATGGTGGAGCTTGCTCCATATAATTACATTCCTCATCTGGCAAGCCCTGTTATAACAGATGTTAAAACAGCAACAGCTGCCTTAAAATGGGCCGTTGAGGAGATGGAGCGGAGATACGAGCTGCTTGCACATGCAGGTGTAAGGGATATAACTAAATTTAACCAGCTTGCAGAGGAGCATAAACAATATGCGGATAAGCTGCCGTACATTGTTATCATTATTGATGAGCTTGCAGATTTAATGATGATGGCCCCTGCAGATGTAGAGGAAGCCATCAGCAGGATTGCCCAAAAAGCAAGAGCATGCGGTATCCATTTGTTAATCGCGACACAAAGGCCGTCTGTTGATGTTATTACAGGACTGATTAAGGCAAATGTACCGACAAGAATCGCATTCTCTGTATCGTCTCAAATCGACTCAAGAACAGTCATTGATATAAGCGGTGCAGAAAAGCTCCTCGGTAAAGGGGATATGCTTTTCTTAGAAAACGGGACATCAAAGCCAGTCCGCTTACAAGGGACATTTGTTTCAGATGAGGAAATTGATCAGGTTGTTGCACATGCTAGAAGAGAAAGAAAACCGGAATACTTGTTTGAGCAAGAAGAGCTTCTTAAAAAAGTCCAGATGTCTGAAGAGGAAGATGAGCTGTTTTATGAGGCATGCGAATTTGTGATTGAGCAAGGCGGTGCTTCAACTTCAAGCCTGCAAAGAAACTTTAAAATCGGCTATAATCGTGCAGCAAGACTTATTGACATGATGGAGAAACACGGGTATATTTCAGAGGCAAAAGGCACAAAACCAAGAGATGTACTCATTACGGAAATGGAATTTTTGCAGCTTCATGACACGGAACAACATTAATTTTTCATAAACTGTCTGTATCACTAATATAAATCCTTTCAGTAGGGAATATGATTGATACATAGTTTTTCTCCATAAAAGATGGTATAATGAATAAATGTGAGTGAAAAAAGGAAAAAAAAGTTAAATCTGGCCTGATTGGATATTACCTTGTTTTAGCATTTTCTTTAAAAAGGTAATATCCCTTACGAGGCCCATAGTGGCGAAATTTATGCTATGAGCAAATTATAGGTTCATTTCATATACTGTGTAAAAGATATACGATAGTTGGAGGTTCTTTATATGACTATTTACCACTTCGTAGGTATTAAAGGGTCAGGGATGAGTGCACTTGCACAAATCCTGCATGATATGGGATTAAAAGTTCAAGGTTCAGATGTAGAAAAAAGATTTTTTACACAGGTGGCTTTAGAACAGTCAGGAATTAAAATTCTTCCTTTCTCAAAGGAAAATATTCAGCCGGGAATGAATGTCATTGTGGGCAATGCTTTCCCTGATACGCATGAAGAAGTTGTGGAAGCAAACGCACTGGGTCTACCAGTTGTCCGCTACCATCGTTTTTTAGGCGACTTTATGAAGCAGTTCACGAGTGTGGCTGTGACAGGCGCCCATGGTAAAACATCCACAACAGGGCTGCTTGCTCATGTGATAAAAGGCGCGAAGCCGACAGCATATTTAATTGGGGATGGAACAGGAAGAGGTACGGAGAATGCGGAGTACTTTGCATTTGAAGCATGTGAGTACAGAAGACACTTCTTATCTTACTTCCCAGATTATGCCATCATGACGAATATTGATTTTGATCATCCTGATTATTTTGCGAATGTTGATGATGTATTTTCTGCCTTCCAGGAAATGGCTTGGCAAGTGAACAAAGGAATCTTTGCTTGTGGTGATGATGAACAGCTTCAAAAAATTCAAGCAAAAGTGCCTGTTGTGTTCTACGGATTTGACGATGAAAATGATTTCCAAGCAAGAAATGTTGTAAAGTCAACAGAAGGTACGACGTTTGAAGTATATGTAAGAAATACTTACTATAATACATTCTCAATTCCGACATTTGGCAACCATAATATTTTAAATGCACTTTCTGTTATTGCTTTAAGTCATTACGAAGATTTGGATGCAAGCATTGTGCAGGAACGCTTAATGTCATTTGAAGGTGTAAAACGCAGATTCTCTGAAAAACAAATCGGAGATCAAGTAATCATTGATGATTATGCACATCACCCAACGGAAATCAAAGCGACGGTTGAAGCTGCAAGACAGAAGTATCCGGACAGAGAGATTGTGGCAGTATTCCAGCCGCACACATTCTCACGTACGCAAACTTTCTTAAATGAATTTGCTGAAAGCTTAAGCTTGGCTGATTCCACTTATTTGTGTGAAATATTCGGATCTGCAAGAGAAAACCATGGCAAGCTTAGCATTGAAGACTTGGCAGAGAAAATTCCAGGCAGCAAAGTCATTTCAGAAGAAAAAATTGAAGCACTGAAAGCACACGAAAAGAGTGTTATCCTATTTATGGGTGCTGGAGATGTTCAGAAATTCCAAGAGGCGTATGAAAAATCGCTTGTGTAAATAGTATAAAAAAGATGCTGCTAAAAGCAGCATCTTTTTTTTGTCATTTTATTTAAGGTTTTCTGGATTCAATGACTCCAGTTCAGGTATAACAAATCTTCCATCCTTACGAATAAGCACACCGTCGAAATAAATTTCTCCTCCGCCATAATCAGGTCTTTGAATATTGACCATATCCCAATGAATATTAGAATGATTGTCATTGAATGCATCATCATAGCATTGTCCTGGTGTGAAGTGGAAGCTTCCATCAATTTTTTCGTCAAACAGAATATCCTGCATTGGATGAAGAATATATGGATTTACCCCAATCGCAAACTCCCCAATAAATCTTGCGCCCTCATCTGTATCAAGGATTGCGTTCAAGCGTTCTGTATCATTAGAAGTTGCTTCAATGATTTTGCCATCCTTGAATGTAAGCTTAACCTGCTCAAACGTGAATCCTTGGTATGGAGATGGTGTATTATAGGTAAGCGTTCCGTTTACAGAATTGCGCACAGGAGCAGTATAAACTTCCCCGTCAGGTATATTCATTTGGCCAGAGCACTTGATGGCAGGAATATCTTTAATAGAGAAAGTCAAATCAGTTCCAGGGCCAGTAATTTTTACTTCATCCGTTTTGTTCATTAGATCAACAAGACTATCCATTGCTTTATCCATTTTGCCATAGTCTAGATTGCAGACATTAAAGTAGAAATCTTCAAATCCATCTGTGCTCATTTTTGCAAGCTGGGCCATAGATGGACTTGGGTAACGAAGCACAACCCATTTTGTCTTCGGAACACGAATTTCCCTGTGGACTTTCTTTCCGATTGTAGAGCCTTCGATTTTCATTTTTTCAGCAGGAACATCTGCATGTTCATTAATATTGTCACCTGCACGAAGTCCAATATAAGCATCCATTTGGCTCATTACATTCGCTTCAAAGGCAGCCATCATTTCATATTGTTCTTCTTGGGCACCTAATAGCAATGATCTGTTCACATCATTATCCTTTAATGAAACAAATGGGTATCCGCCTGCAGCATATGCTTCCTTCACAAGAGCTTTGACTAGCTGCTTTTGCAAACCGAAGTTTTCAATAAGTACTTTTTCTCCTTTTTGCAATCGAATAGAGTAATTAATTAAGTTTTTAGCTAACAGCTCAATACGTGGATCTTTCATAAAATGCCTCCTATATTATTAAAAAATTTCGACTCTTCTTTGTATGTAGATACGTCGAACCCCCGATTATGTGGTCAACTATATTATTGTACCCTAAAAAATATTTTTCTTAAATAATATTGTCTGAAATAACCTAAACTAGGGGAGTCTTTTGACACAAAAGTTATAGGATGAATTTACCTGTTTTATTTGTTTCTGGCTGTTTTTCCAACTATAATAGAAGAAAGGTTTAGGCATTCGCCAAATTGGGAAAAACATTGAAAAAGCGGAGGTGTATAGTAAATGATTATTATTTTATATTGCAGTGTTGCATTGATTGCCATTGCTTTCACTATTTTGGTAATTTATGTTGCCAGAACATTGAAATCGTTACATATCACACTTGATAGTGTCTCCAAAACATTAGTTGGCCTTGAAAGACAGCTTGATGGTGTCACGAAGGAAACGACCATTTTACTGCATAAGACAAATGTTTTGGCAGAGGATATTCAGCAAAAATCAGAAAGCCTCAACAGTGTTGTCGATGCTGTTAAAGGTATTGGCACTTCAGTTAAAGGATTTAATGATTCTATTCAAAACATCAATCAAAATGTGGAGCAAAAGCTTGTCCACAATCAGGACAAGATTGCCCAAGTACTTCAATACAGCAAGATGTTCTTTAACATCAGAGATCAGTGGAAAGCTCGCAAAGCTGCTGAGAGTAACATAAAAGTAAAAGCTCATTAATTTTTTAGGAGGGGTAATGATGACAAGGGAATACGAAACAACAGTTGTAGAAAATGAAAGCTCAAACGGAAAAGACTTTCTGCTAGGTGCCATTGTAGGCGGAATTGTTGGAGCAGCGACAGCTCTATTCCTTGCTCCAAAGCCTGGTAAGGAACTGATTCAGGATTTGAATCAGCAGGCAGGACTTCTGAAAGAAAAAGGAATTGAGCTCTCTGGCACAGTTAAGGATAAAGGAACTGAGTATATCAGCATTGCTAAAGATAAGACAGGCAGCTTAGGCAATACGGTAACGAAGCATTCCAATGGTTTAATGGAGAAAGTAAAAAATCGAGGGAAAGACGAACAGCAGACAGATAATGTAGAAGCTGCTGCAGGTACGGAAACTGACGACCCTTTCAAGCGCGAGTATGATGAAATCCAAAAGAAACTGGAAGAAACAAAAAAAGCGTTTGATGAAACAGAAAGCAGATATAACCAATAATAAGGTGCCCCAGCTAATGGGGCTGCCTTTTTATGTAAAGACAAAAACTGGAGGGAAATCCATGAAAAAAATTGAGACAGTAGAACAATTGGAAGAGGTTTTGAACAGCAGCAAGAAAGCATTCGTTGTGAAGCATAGTTTAACATGTCCGATTAGTGCGGCAGCATTTGACGAATATAACCAATATGCAGATACAAATAAAGATATCGATACCTATTATTTGGCTGTACAGGAGGCTAGACCGCTATCTAACTATATTGCTGAAACATTCGGGGTTAGACATGAATCGCCGCAAGCTTTGTTGTTCTCTGACCGTTCTGTTGTATGGAATGCATCACACGGTGGAATTACAGTCGACTCTCTTCAAGAAGCAAGTGCACAAGCATAAAAAAAGATGGCAACGGGATACTCCCCATGCCATCTTTTTTTTATGTTGCAGCAACCTTCCAGACAATGGAAAGGTCGTCACCTTTGTCGATAGGTGTTAAAAAGGTTGCTTTTTCCCCATTTTTCATCAGTTCAAAGCTTCCTTGGTTACTTTTTGGCATATCTATTTGCACATATGCAAATAAATCTTGGAATAAGAAGCCTTCAAAAGGTTTCTGTTCAATTTGAATTTTTTCGTTAGGATAAATTTTATCCTCTAGGTTTAATGCTTGCCCATTTCTTGAAACTTGAGCTAGCTGTTTGGAGAGGGTCAATTTCTTTCCATTAAAGGTGACAGGGAGCACTTGAACAAACAGCACCTGTCTTCTTTCCGCCAATTCTGAGACTGTTGGAATCTGCCTTTTTTCAATCATAATTTCATCGTTAGTATCAAAGCTGTGATTTAGCTTGGAGGGTAGTCCGTTTCGATAAAGCTTTCCGGAAAAAGCTGGAATGACAGTATCCTTTTCATTGATTTTTATTTGGAAAGGACGCAATTCCTCCAACATATCGTATAATTCAAGACCTTCCAAGAGCTCTTGAATGGTATAGACTGTTACTACATCAATTACATCACGATCTTCTATCCATTTATCGAGAGAGGCTGCTTGCCCGTTGCAGAAAACTCTGTCACAAATTGTGTAATCCTTGCCATTAATGCGCACACTTCTGCCAGTATCTGAATCTAGCAAGCTCTTAATCTGTACTTGTGTCTGCTCTCCATCCTTGCCTTTTACCACTTTCAGACTTTGCCCGTTTTCGACTAAATCATCTAATGAACAAATTTCCCCATCTCTTGTAATGACAGGTCCTTCCCCATGGCTTCCTGGGATAGTAATTTTTTGCCCATTTAAAGAAATGATTTTTGCTATTCCCGGCTTGCCGTACAGTTTAGATACGGAGAGGCCAGAGGCAAGCAGACAGTCTCCAATTGTCAGCTTATTTACTTCAAACAGCCTGATAGGCTGTTCGTTCACATAAACAGTTTTATATTGCACAGGAGATTGACCTGCCGCTATCGCAATGCCTGCTGGTGTAACAAGCTCAGGTCCTTTAATAGCCGAATCCTCAAAGGTTAAGTTATTAATAGCATCAATGCCTCTAATTGCAACTCGGTTCGCAGGCAAATTTAACAGCTCTGCTATTTTTTCTTGAAGTGCAGGTGTTTGGCTACCTCCGCCGACAAGCATGACAGCCTTTGGTGACTGATGGTTATTCAGGAGCAGTATTTCCCGGCAAATGGCGTCTGCAAGCTTATCTAATGCAGGAGATATTTGCTTGATAACTTCTGCTCTGCTTATGTCTGTAGAAAAGCCAAGAATATCAGTAATCGTTATTTGCTCCAGTTCAGAGAGCTGTTTTTTTGCTGCTTCTGCTAATGGAAAATCCAATAAATATTGATCGCTGATTGCTTCTGTTATTTCATCCCCAGCGACAGGAACCATGCCATAAGCGATAACAGTGCCTTCATCAGTAATAGCAATATCGGATGTTCCTGCTCCAATATCTACAAGAGCGACATTTAATCTTCTCATAGATGGAGGAATCAATACATTAATGGCGGCAATCGGTTCAAGTGTCAAAGCCTCCATTTCCAAATCTGCCCTGTGCAATGCGGCAATCAATGATTCTACGACAACCTTTGGCAGAAAAGTAGCAATGATCTCTACCTTTGCAACATTTCCCTGCTGGTCAATCAAGCTCCCCATTTCTTGTTCATCAAGTGTGTAACGAAGCACAGAATAACCAACACAATAATAAAATTGACTGTTTTCGCGACTGTTTTTTTCAGCAACCGCACTTTGTGCCTGCTGGACGGCCGCAAGCTCCATATGTAGAATATCCTGCTTAGTCATCATTGGTTTTCTTGCGATTTCTACCGTATAAGCAGCTTTTTCTGTTTTTAGTGCTCTCCCTGCTGCAGCTACACTGACTTTGCGGAGAGGACCATGTTTTTCTTCCATTTTAGTTTTAATTTCCTGAATGATTTTAGCTACTGCAAGGACATCATGTATTTGTCCGTCTAGCATTGCTCTTTCTTTATGCTCAATGGAAAGAATATCTGAAACATGATAATTATCACTATCAGCTTCAATGATAATGCCAACTACGGATCGTGTACCAATATCTAATGCAAATAATTTTTCTTTATTTTGCAAAAAATACACCTTCTTTTAATGAAAATGATAAAAAATGGGTTTATTGTGTACATAATAAATGTTATTGTTTAACTTATATTTACAGAAAAAATATGAATAAAAACGCTTTAGTGCTTAAAAGCGTTTAATTAATAAAGAAAAGTAGTGACAACCGAATAAAGTTGTTTTATAATAAACCCAATTAAAAGAAATGTAACATATTTTTTAGTTGGTATAAAGAATAATCGGCAGTTGTCCAAACAGGTTATAGAAAACACTGATTTGGATTATTGATAGAAGGGATGATGGAGATAGTGAGCAATAAAGAATTGGAAATGCTTCGTGACAGAATTGATGAGTTAAACTTAGAAATTTTAGAGAAGATTAACGAGAGAGCTAACTTAGTCCAAAAAATCGCACAAACAAAAGTGACACATGGAGCACATCGTTATGACCCTGTAAGGGAACGCAAAATGCTTGACGATATTTTAGCTAAAAACGACGGGCCGTTCGATAATGCAACGATTGCCCACTTGTTCAAACAAATCTTCAAAGCTGGTCTGCAGCTGCAGCAAGAAGATGACAGCAAAGCACTTCTTGTTTCCCGTAAAAAGAAACCGGAAGATACAATTGTTGATATTAGAGGAACAAAAATTGGCGATGGAGTACCTAAATTCGTCTTTGGTCCATGTTCAGTTGAGTCATATGAGCAAGTTGCAAAAGTTGCTGAAAGTGTAAAAGCAAAAGGTTTAACATTGCTTCGTGGAGGAGCGTTTAAACCAAGAACATCTCCTTATGATTTCCAAGGTCTTGGTGTAGAAGGTCTAAAAATCCTAAAGCGTGTTGCTGATGAATACGATCTTCGTGTAATCAGTGAAATCGTAAGCCCACAGCATATTGAAGAAGCATTGGATTACATTGATGTTATTCAAATCGGTGCTCGTAACATGCAAAACTTCGAGTTATTAAAAGCAGCTGGTAGTGTGAAGAAGCCTGTTTTGTTAAAAAGAGGACTTGCTGCCACAATTGAGGAGTTCATTAACGCAGCTGAATATATTATTTCTCAAGGTAATGACCAAATCATGCTTTGTGAACGCGGTATCCGCACATACGAACGTGCTACAAGAAATACCCTTGATATCTCTGCAGTACCAATCTTAAAACAAGAAACACATCTTCCTGTATTTGTTGATGTAACACACTCAACTGGAAGAAAAGATTTGCTGTTGCCTTGTGCTAAAGCAGCACTTGCAATCGGAGCAGACGGCGTTATGGCTGAGGTTCACCCGGATCCTGCAGTTGCTCTGTCAGATTCTGCACAGCAAATGGATATTCCGCAATTCGATGAGTTCTACAAATCAATTCTTGAGTCACCATACGTAAGAGCATAATTTTTTGAAAAAAGCAGATGGATGATACCATCTGCTTTTTTGTTTGCTCTTTCATTAGGTATAAGTTTGTTGGAAAATGTCTATAAAATGAGTAGTGATAATAGGTATCACGGGCATTTTAGATTCATATATGTTAGAATATTTAGAAATGAAAACGCTCTGACAACAGGGCTAACCTTAATTAATTAAAAAAAACAGCTTTTTTGAAAAAAAATGAAAGCTTGTCATTGCGGCATTTGCAACGTTATCGTATGATTAAATACATAATCAGACAAGATTAGCTAAATTGAAACAAACAATGTTTAGGTTCTAGCTACTTGCCGTAAAATAAATATAGTGAATGTACGTTTAAAAGGAGTGTAGAACATGAATATTACAATATATGATGTCGCTAGGGAAGCGAGTGTATCAATGGCTACTGTTTCCCGTGTTGTAAACGGAAACCCGAATGTGAAACCTGCAACAAGGAAGAAGGTCCTTGAGGTAATTGACCGTTTAGGATACAGACCTAATGCTGTAGCGCGCGGTTTAGCAAGTAAAAAGACAACGACTGTAGGTGTCGTTATACCTGATATTTCAAGCACTTTCTATGCAGAGCTTGCTAGAGGGATTGAAGATATTGCAACAATGTACAAATATAATATTATTTTGAGCAACTCAGATCAAAATAAAGATAAAGAGCTTCACCTTCTGAATACAATGCTTGGAAAACAAGTTGACGGGATTGTATTCATGGGCGGTAACATTACAGAGGAGCATGTTCAGGAATTTGAAAAGTCTCCAGTGCCGATTGTACTTGCAGCAAGCGTTGAATCAAGCAAAAAGATTGCTTCTGTAAATATTGATTATGCGCAAGCAACTTATGATGCTGTTACTTCTTTTGTAGAAAAAGGACATAAGGTTATTGCACTAGTGCTGGGTTCATTAGAAGAGCCTATTAACAAGTTGCATAAGCTTGAAGGATATAAGCGAGCATTGGCGGATGCAGGCATTGCCTTTAATGAAGATCTTGTTGTAGAAGGAGATTACACATACGAATCTGGTATGGAATCATTTGACAAACTAATGGAATTGGCTGAAAAGCCTACTGCTATCTTCGTTGGATCAGATGAAATGGCAATCGGCGTTATCCACTGTGCAGAAGATAAAGGCTTTAAGGTTCCAGACGATTTTGAAATTATCAGTTCTGACAATACAAAGCTTACACTAATGGTAAGACCGCAATTAACAACTGTTGTTCAGCCGCTTTATGATATTGGCGCAGTGGCAATGAGGTTGTTGACTAAGTATATGAACAAAGAAACAGTGGAAGATGGCATCGTTGTATTGCCTCACCGTATTGAGTCTAGAGGATCAACAAAATAATAATTTTTCAAAAAAAGATGGCTTTGGTAGATGCCATCTTTTTTTGTTTTGCATGTCTTATTTCCCATTAATTACACCTAGTAATCATGTCTTTAGATTTATAAAATGAAGAAGTATTATATTGTTATTTTACTATTTTTATAACTAATAGATAGATAGTCATGGGTAATAGGGGGAAATAGATGAAAAAGATAATGTGTATGTTGCTTATTTGTGCTGTTGTAATTTCTGTCCTTTCACCACAAATAAAGGCGGAAACAGTCCCAATGTTAGAAGTGAAGCTTGTCAATTATCTCGGCAATAATTCTTCCATTACGGTTGTTTTTAATGGAGAATATACCCTTTCCAACGGTAAAAAAGTCAGTGCAGGAACAGAGACTGTCATGAGTATTGTTAACAATGCGTTAAAACTGTCTACAAGCAAAGGACAGGTTCTTCTAGAGAATGGAACAATCACAGCAACTCCATTGAAAACAGATAGCTCTCTAGCATTAAATGGCCGCAGCTATTATGGGTCCTTCCAATTTGTATTAGAAAAAGACACGAAGAATAATAAATTGTATATTCGTCCAATCAATAAAATTGATATAGAAACATATTTAAGGGGTGTCGTTCCGCAAGAAATGCCAGCACTGTGGACTATGGAAGCATTAAAGGCGCAAACAGTAGCAGCAAGAACATACGCCTTAAAACATATAAATGATGCAAATATGGTGGATACTATTGCAAAGCAAGTGTATGGGGGGATTACAGGAAGTCATTCTCGCAGCGATACAGCTGTCAAGGAAACAGAAGGGCTTGTCCTGAAATACAATAATACGTTAATAGATGCAGTATTTTCTGCAAGCAATGGGGGCAAAACAGAACTAAACAGCAGTGTTTGGGGAGGAAATGCAGTTCCTTATTTTGCAGTAGAAGAGGATGCGTATGATTTTCACCCATCTACAAAGGAAAAGTTCCCTTGGGTAATCCAACTAAAACAGCAGCAGGTGACAGACAAGCTGGATTTGGATGCGGCTGACACATGGTGGACATCTGTGAAGGAAGCAGATGCAGACCAGCAAGTGCTGAAAAATATGAAAACCTGGTTGAAAACAGAAGGCTATACAAGTGATGTTAACAAGATAAAAATCTCCACAATTTCAAAGCTGGAACTCGATTTAAAAGCATTGTCAGCTGGTGGGAGAGTTTCTAAAGGATCTGTAAAGGTTGAATATCTGCTGATAAAAGCTGATGGCAAGACTGCTGAAAAGAAAACACTAGAATTAAATGGTGTTCCAGCATCAAAGATTCGGGCGATGGTTGGCATCGACAAAATGCCAAGCTATTTAATTGATGTTTCTGAATTAAAGAACGGAATAATTTTTATTAAAGGCCGCGGAAATGGTCACGGTGTAGGCCTTAGTCAGTATGGCGCCAAAAACAGAGCAGAGGCTGGACACAATTATAAACAAATACTACAGTTCTATTATCCCCGTACCACTCTTGTTAAGGAATATAGTAATGCAAGCAGTAACTCGAACACATCAACTAACAAAACAGTAAAGAAAGATACTGTTGCACCTGTTATTTCAAGCTTTAAAGCTAATACCGATTACAAGAAGAATACAGTTAAGCTGTCCATGAAGATTAATAAAGCTGGCAAAACGACCATTATAATGAAAGACTCAAAAGGAAAGACGATCTCCACATTAGCCAATAATAAAGCAGTGAAATCTGGCTCTATTTCTGCTGATTGGAATATCAGCAAAATAGCAAACGGCAATTATACTGCTGAAATCACGGCAGCAAACTTGGACGGATATAAGAAAACCATTAAACAAAAAGTAACGATTTCAAAGCCTGCTAAAGAGAAAAAAGGCAGTGTTAAGGCATCAGTGCTAAATGTAAGACAAAAGCCAAGCACCTCTTCAAAAGTGATGACAAAACTAAAGAAAAAGCAAACAGTTATCATTCTTTCACAGCAAGGGACATGGTATAAGGTGAAATCAGGCTCAAAGACCGGCTATGTTTCTGCTAAATATATAACAGTATTAAAATAAAAAAAGACGTTCCGTTAAACGGAACGTCTTTTTTGCAGCAAGATCAAGTATTATCGCTTTTTTCTTCCTCACTTGCAGCGTTAGAGTCTTCTTTATCTGAATCAGTTGATTCATCATTTGTCTGTTCTTGCTTGTTTTTATCCTCGTTCGAAGCTTCTGTTTTATTCTCTTCCTTTTTCTCTGTGTTTTTCGCCGTATCTGCTTTCGCTTTAGAGTTTTCCTCTTTTTTATCGCTTGTCTTATTGCCGACTTCTATCTTATTAGAGTTAGAAGATTCTTTACCAGCAATATCAACTGCTTTCACAATATAAGCCCCGCTGCCAGCTCTATAGGAGAGACTGTCACTCGCTTTAATGCTTGCGACCTTTTTGCCGTTTTGATACACACGATAGCCGATAACATCTTTTTCCCCGGATCTTGACCAGGTGATCGTGTTACCGCTGCTGCTGATTTTGGGAGCTCCTGGAGCTTTTCCGTTGTCCGTTATTTTATTTGATGGAACAACGACATTTTTCAGCGCTGTGTTATTTTGAATCAAGGTACTAGGATCCGTTACAGTAATTCCAAACAGTTTTTCAATATAGTCAGGATTTAATATAACTCCATTTTCAGCAAATTCACTTGGTGTGGAGTCTAAAGCCATATATTTCGTATCGCCAATCTGCACATATTTCCCTGCAACGATACTGTCATCTGTCTTGTTCGGAACAGCATTTGCTTTAAATAAATCTGTTGTAACAAGTCCCGCTTTTGAACATCCCTCTGATGCAAGCAAACCAGAAAGGGAGCAGACAGATCGTCTGACAATTCCGCCTGGCATTGTAAAGCTTTCAGACGGGTCTACAAGCTTCGAATCGACATCGTAAGCAGCATTCATTAAATCTGCCCATAAATAGTTATTACGCATGCTGTAGCTCATCGTCCCGGAACTCTGGAGTGATTTAGGTGTGTCATAACCTGTCCATACCCCGAAGGAAACATTCGGGTTAGTAGCCACAAACCAGGAATCCTTAAATTCCTGTGTTGTTCCTGTTTTTCCAGCCCAGTCAGAGCTGAACTTCAAGCGGCTTTTAACTGCCGTAGCGGTTCCTTGATTAATAACATCCCGCATCATATCGATAGTTAAATAAGATGTTTGCGGGCTGAATACTTTCACTTTGTCTGCTTTATGCTTATAGATAACTTTTCCGTCTTTATCAACAATTTTATCAATCATATAAGCATCAACGAACTCTCCGCCATTTGCAAATGTTGCAAAGGCATTCGTATTTTCCTCAACAGAGACGCCGTTTGTTATTCCCCCAATAGAGGTTGCTCTGTTAGAATAATCGGCATCTGTTAATGTTGAAAAGCCCATTTTTTCTAAGTAGGTAGCAGGCTTTTGCGGCAGAATTTGAGCATAAGCCTTTACCGCAGGGACGTTATAAGATTTAGCGAGTGCAACCCTTGCTGTTACAAGACCATGAAACTGGAAGTCATAGTTGTTCGGCCAGACTGTCCCAGGTCTTGCTGGGTCCAGAGCCAAAGGCACATCTGGAAGGACTGTTCCAGGTGAAAGTGTTCCTAATTCAATGGCAGGACCGTATACGAGCAGCGGCTTCATTGTGGAACCGTTCGGTCTTGGGGCTGTGCTATGGTTTGTAGCTTCTCTGTCATAATCTCTTCCTCCGACAAAGCTGATAATAGCACCAGTCTTATTATCAATCAGCACCGCACCTGTTTCTACAGGCTCCATGATAGTTTTCTTTTCTCCTGTTTCGCTGTTTGTAACAGTTTGTGGTTTATCAGGACCGTAATATGGGTATTTAGCTACTACATCCTGAAATTTATCATACATTTTTTTATTGATTGTACTGTGAATTTCATAGCCGTTCTGATGGATTTGGCGATCAGCCAGCTCATAATACTGCTCTTCCAGAACTTCATCTTCCTCTAAATCCTTCGCATTATAGCCGTCTTCTTTTGCAAGCATTTCAGCGATGATTTGGGTCGCTCTATTTTCAATTTCGTAAGTAACCCAAGGGTATTTTTCAGTCGGACTTGCCTCAGGGCTCGCGAAATCCTTCGTTATATCATAGGCAGATGCTTTTTCGTACTCTTCTTTTGTAATTTTATGCTGGTTGTACATTCTTGTCAGAACCGTCTGCAGTCTTTCCAAACCAGGTTCTAAATTCTTTTTGACTGTTCCATCTTGGGTGAACGGAGTATAGCCGAACGGACTTTGCGGCAGTCCAGCGATAAATGCTGCCTGCGGCAATGTAAGATCTTTTGCTTCCACCCCAAAGATTCCTTTTGCAGCAGACTGTACACCGGCAATATTTCTGCCAGAGGCATTTCTGCCGAAAGTAGACACATTTAAGTATGCTTGAAGAATCTCCTCTTTAGAGAAAAATTTCTCCAGCCTTAATGCGAGTAATATTTCCTTTGCTTTTCGTTCAAAGGAAACTTCATTCGTTAAAATCTGGTTTTTGATAAGCTGTTGTGTTAAGGTGCTTCCTCCAGACTGTGTGGAGCTGTTAGAAACTTCCTGAACCAATGCTCTCATTATCGCTTTAGGAACTACACCATCATGCTTATAGAAGTTCTCGTCCTCTGTGGCAACGATCGCATCCACTAAATATGGTGATACATCCTCTATTTGCACTTCTTCTCGTTCTAAATCTGTCGGCAGTTTTCCTAAATAAACGTTATCGGCAAAATACAGTTCGGACGTTTCTTCATAATTATAAATGTCCTTTTGCATCGTCTTGTAGGAGCGGATAGGTTCCTCCTTAACAAGAGAAGCAAAATAGCCTGCACCGATTCCTCCAGCAAAAGCACCGCCGACTATCAGTAGAATAATGAATATCAATATAATATTCCAAGAGACTTCATAAGTGATACGAGCTCTTTTGGCGGTTTTTTTATTGGTGAAGAAGCTTAGGAAACCATGGAGATAGTTTTTCCACTTCGGGCTTTCATTCATATGGTATCATTCCCCCTAAAATCACATACATTATAGCATAAAGCAATGGGCAATATGGACAATGTTCGATAATTTCCAACCTTTTTCGCAAAAGCATTTGACATGCTACGTTCTTTTATGGTAAAAATAACTCAAACTAATATTGATTCGTTATTGCGTTGATGGGAATAAGTAGTTCTTTTATCACTATACTAAGAGAGCCATTGGTTGGTGTGAAATGGCATATATAAAAGGATGAATTACCTCCCGTAGCTTCTGTTGGGAAATCCTCATATGGGTTAGTAGCAGCAGACGGTTGTGAGCCGTTATCTTTTTTAAGTGGAGAGAAGTTTTCTTTTCTCAATTAGGGTGGTACCGCGCTAAAAAAGCGTCCCTGCATATTCATGCAGGGACGCTTTTTTTTGTTCCAGAAAAAAAGAGCCGCACAAAAAGCACGCGCTGTTAATAACAATCAAAAGGAATAACGAATGGAGGAATTATAGTGAATTTACTTGAGGATTTACATTGGAGAGGCATCGTTTACCAGCAAACAGATGAAGAGGGCTTAAAAGATGTTTTAGCTGACGAAAAAATCAGCTTATACTGCGGGGTGGACCCGACTGCAGACAGCATGCATATCGGACACTTGCTGCCGTTTTTGACATTGAGACGCTTCCAAAATGCAGGACATACACCAATCGTGCTTGTCGGCGGAGCAACAGGTCTTATTGGTGATCCGAGCGGAAAGAGCGAAGAAAGAAATCTGCAAACACTAGATGCAATCGGACATAACGTTAAATGTCTGCAAAAACAGCTCGAGAAAATATTTGATTTCGGTGGCGATAATGGTGCGGTGATGGTTAATAACTATGACTGGGCTGGCAAGATGGATATCGTTACATTCCTAAGAGATTACGGCAAGCATATCGGCATCAATTACATGCTGGCAAAAGACACAATCTCCTCAAGATTGGAAACAGGTATTTCCTTTACAGAATTCACCTACACAATCTTACAGGCCCTTGATTTCTTGCATCTTTACGAAAACCATAACTGTAAGCTGCAAATTGGCGGCAGTGACCAATGGGGAAATATTACGACAGGATTAGAGCTTATCCGTAAAAATAGTGCAGAAGGTGCAAAAGCTTACGGATTAACGATTCCGCTTGTAACGAAAGCTGATGGAACTAAATTTGGTAAAACAGAAAGTGGTGCTATTTGGCTTGATCCGGAAAAGACTACACCGTATGAGTTCTACCAATTCTGGATTAATACAGCAGATGCTGATGTGATTAAATACTTGAAATTCTTTACATTCCTTTCAAAAGAAACAATTGAAGAATTGGAGCAATCATTACAGGCTGAAGCTCATTTAAGAAAGGCGCAAAAAGCTCTAGCTGAAGAAATGACAAAAATGATTCACGGCGAAGCAGCGTTAGAGCAGGCCATGAAAATTACGGAAGCACTTTTCAGCGGAGACATTAAAAACCTGACAGCATCTGAGATTAAGCAAGGCTTTAAGGATGTTCCAACATACAAGCATGAAGAAGGTGATGCAGTTCTAGTTGACCTGTTAGTAGCTGCTGGCATTGTATCATCGAAAAGGCAAGCTCGTGAGGACATAACAAATGGTGCTGTGTACGTCAATGGTGAGCGAAAGCAGGATTTGGACTATGTTTTAGGTGAAGAGGATCGTATTGAAGGACAGTTCACCGTTATTAGAAGAGGGAAAAAGAAATACTACTTAATTCAATATTAATAAATTAAAGCTTCTTGGACTGTTTGTCCAAGAAGCTTTTTTATAGTGCCGACTTATTCTCTAAATAGAAAATAATTTTCTGTGGTACAAGTCCCTGCCGCTGAATACATTAGAAGTAAATATACATATGCGGAGGGATTTATGGGTACTTTTTTTCCTTATATATTATTAGGCGTTTCATTGGCGGCACCTGTTGGTCCTGTTAACGCTGCACAATTGGACAAGGGAATCAGAAATGGTTTTTTTCATGCCTGGGTGTTCGGGCTTGGTGCATTGGCGGCTGATGTCATTTATATGATGATGGTTTATTTTGGAGTAAGTCAGTTTATAAACACACCATTTATGAAAACCTTTTTGTATTTGTTTGGTTTCTTCGTACTGACGTATACCGGAATAGAAAGCTTGATTAATACAGCCAAAATTAATGTGACAGAAAGGAATAAACAGGACAATTCTTTGTTTAAGTCGTTTTTTTCTGGGTTTTTAATGTCTATTTCCAATCCTTTAACCATTCTCTTCTGGCTTGGAATATATGGCTCTGTATTGGCAAAATCAGCAGAGAGCTTTTCTAATAAGTCCTTCATATTATGCAGCTTGGCTATTATCTCAGGAATTTTATTATGGGATCTCATAATGGCCCTCATTTCAGGCATTGCAAGAAGGCTGCTTCATTCTAATATGCTGTATGTAATTTCTGTTTTGTCATCTTTATCAATGATTGGTTTCGGACTTTATTTTGCTTACCAAGCATATAAGGCTTTATTCTGAGTAGGTAAATTTTTGTAAACAGACGATTGACTGCATGGATTGTTCAAATCCATGCAAAATATGTTTTGTATCACAGAAAACACAAAGCCGGAAGTTCTAGGAGGATAATGATGCAAAACTCAATCAATGGAATGCAGCAAATAAACCAATGCAGACAGATTGTTCAACACTTAATTCAAAGGCATCTTCCTATCCTTCTAACAACATGTATCAACAATAATAAATAGAAGAAATGGAGGAATTACGATGAAAAAATCACAGAATGCTCCTGTAGCGGGAAAAACCTACGAAACAGAAGACTATCAAAAGAACGATGTTGTCTCAAAAGGGCTTGCTGAGACCCATGAGCAATCATCAGATACCTATACAGAGGGCACTATTGACGGCGTGATGGAAAATGTCGCTGGAGAAGATATTCCCCTTCAAAATACCGGTCATAAAAAATAAGCAAATAAAGGAAGGTAGGAGAAGCATCCTGCCTTCCTTTATTTTTAAGGATGGAAGAAGGATGTAACTTTTTTAATATTTTATATAGCAGAAGACCTTGAATTAAATAAAAGAATATTCTTACAAAAAGAATAGTAGGAATTAAGAACTATTGAAGGAGGAAATTTATAGTTCTTTATAACTGATGTTATCTAAACAGCTTGAATTTACAGGTAGATTCAGTCAAAATTTGTTATATATTGTCGACATTTGAAGAAAGATTATCCTTTTTTGTATCCGTTTACCCTTGTTAGAATAAATTTCTATGGAAATTATTAAAGGGGTAGTTTACATATGAGTATTCATTTAAATGAACAAATTGAAATGCTGAGAGAGAATATGATTTCAACAGGAATGGCAAAGGGGTTCACTTCTAAAGAAACAATTTTACTTAGTAAGAGATTAGATAATTTAATGAATTTACAAATGATGATACATAAAGGAGAAGCAGCTTCTTGAATTGAGGCTTACATATACAAAATAAATCGAAGGAAGATGAACGTTGCAAGAAAACTTAATGACATTATATGATTATGACAAAGCACATGTAAGAAATGTATTGAAACGGGAAAGAGATTTTAAGGTTCCTGCTAAAGGTGGTCCGCTTCGAATTAAAAGTACAGAGCTAGTTGAGTGGCTGATAGAAGAACAGTCCAAGGATGAAATAAGGAAGCTTGTGACAATGATGAAAGCCATCAGAAAACGAAATGCTTCTGTGAGGACATTAATCGAGACTATAGCGATAGGCTTGATAAAATAATTGGAATGCAGAAGACCTGGGGGGGTCTTTTTTTTATGGGGAAGGAGCAAAGGCAGTGGTGAGAAAATTGGGGATCGCTAAAACGCCTTTGCTCCTTATTAGACTTATAGCCGTATTTTTCGGAATTAAACATTGGGCAGTATCAAAGAAGATGACAAAAAAGCCTCAGAAATTGCAGTAATTTCTGGGTCTTTTAGATGTTTTATTAAACAGAATTATTTGTACTTTCTTATAAAGGATTCATGATTTAAGCCTTCACAAAAGTTGTGAAGGTCTTTTTATGTTCTTTTTTAAAAGCTAATAATTTCTTGAAATGAACAAACAGCAAGAAGTTACCTAATAAGGAGAATGTGACTTCTAAAAAATTATTAGGCAAAATTAGCTTTCTGTTACAATAATGTACCTATTAATTATACAAGTCATTTAGTCAAAGTGGATAAAACGAGGGATATGATCGATAACAAAAAGAAGATACAACGATATAAAGAATTAATGCATTGATAAAAAATGCAGTTCCAGTATTGATATTTTTCACAACAACTAAAGATAGGAAAAATAAATTAGAGAAATGGTGTAAAGGAAGGGTTTTAGCTTTCAAGTTAAACTATTTACTGAAATATAGAGGATGTGTCTGTCCACACTAATAATTCAGTCCCAATATAAGCCCCAAATCAATAATGGATAATACATCATTCTACGAAGCGTAATAAAAAAACCCCAGAAAGCGTTGATACAACGCGGTTTCTAGGGTTTGATAATGCTGTATTAGCAAATCTATTAACGAGAGTAGAACTCAACGATAAGAGCTTCGTTAATTTCAGCTGGCAATTCAGAACGTTCTGGTAAACGAGTGAATGTACCTTCTAATTTATCAGCATCGAAAGTCAAGAAATCAGGTACGAAGTTGTTCACTTCAACTGCTTCTTTAACAATATCAAGATTACGTGATTTTTCACGCAATGTGATTGTTTGACCTGCTTTTAGACGGTATGATGGGATATCAACACGTCCACCATCAACGATAACGTGACCGTGGTTAACAAGCTGACGTGCTTGACGACGTGTACGAGCAAGACCTAAACGATAAACAACGTTATCAAGGCGAGATTCTAGAAGCGCCATGAAGTTTTCACCGTGTTTACCTTTCATTTTGCCAGCAATATCGAATAAATTACGGAATTGACGCTCATTTACACCATACATATGACGTAATTTTTGCTTTTCCTGTAATTGTAAACCGTATTCTGATAATTTTTTGCGTTGGTTTGGACCATGTTGTCCTGGAGCGTAAGGGCGTTTATCTAACTCTTTGCCAGTACCGCTTAAAGAAATTCCAAGACGACGAGAAAGTTTCCAACTTGGACCTGTATAACGAGCCATTGATGACTCCTCCTTCATGTTTTTATTTTGTAAAATAAAAACAGATGCAACTAGCCTTTATGTTTATTTTGTCTTCATGTACCTTCGCCCTAGCAGCTAAGGGTTACACAATACACCATCAAAAAAGCTTTTGAGGAACAAAATAAAGCAACAAAGTGATTTGCATATGCTGCAATATTTTACACAAAGAATATTATATGATTTCAACTGCCTAAAAGTCAAGCTAAGATTTATTAATTTTATGCTAGTAGAAATTTACCTTTATAGGAGCAGGAAAATTTTATGCTCTTGTATTCTCATTACAGCGCCTTGTGATATAATTGTTTTACTTTACTATAAGAATTGTCCGATAATTTAAGTATATAAAATTCCTACTTTTGGATTAGGCGAAAAGTATCTGTTGTTTATATAGGACTGGATGTTGCTAACTTTAGTCTAGCACTAAGTCTTGTCATTATAAAATTAAATAGAAGACAGCGGCAATATCTTTGGATAAATTGGGAAAAATACAATGAATAGTTAGATGAATAGGTGATAATTAGATGGATATGCTTGACCACCAATCAATAGTAAAGCTAAAAAGTCGTTTCTTTGATCTCTTTGATATAGAAAGTAAAAGCTTTAATTACGAAATAATTCTGCGAGAAATGCTTTATATTATTAAAAATTTTTTGCATGCTGCAGAAGTGACTTACTATAGTGCTAATGAGTGGAACGATGAATGGGCTGTGGAGGCGTCAACAAACCCAACAGTTGCAGCATCCATCCTTCCGTATACAGTAGATATAAAAAACAGGCTGCTGACAAGAGCAGTCAGCAAAAAGCCAATTGGTATTGATGAATTAGAAGAATATGATTTGTTAATTCCTTTAAAAAATAAAGATGGCTTTTATAATTTTTTTGTTGTGAGATTAAATGAATCCGAACAAAGCAAATCACTTGGTGATGACTGTCTGTATAAGCTGATAAGTGAAGAATTTAGTTACTATATAATAAAGGTTCAAAATTTACTGGAAGTGGTTGCAGAGGAGAAAAGATATAAAAAACTCTTCAAGGTAACCGAAAAATTCCACTCCTCCATGAATACAGAAGGGGTTTTGCGGGCGATTATCAATACTTTAAAGGATATCTATCCATCGCTCGGCTATTATCTGTTATTGTCTCATGATAATAACACACATGGAGATCTGCTCATTAAGGATTTGGAATATGACAGCTCAAACCTTGCTGCGATGGAAGCCTACGTAACTGGTGAGATTCAGTTTGAGTATCTTCAAGAGGGCAGAAATTCGATACTATATGCTCCTTTGAAAGGAAAGCAAGGGGTATACGGTGTTTTGCAAGTAATTGCTGAAAACTCGGTTAAGTTCCCTAAAAAAGAAGTAGAGTTCATTTCTCTGCTTGCTAATACTGCGGGTGGTGCACTTGAAAACGCACAGCTGTATCAGCAGTCGAAAAAACTGGTGTCTGATCTTCAGCTTATTAATGAAGCGTCCCATCGGTTAAACGCTAATCTAAGGCTTAATGAAATGATGACATATATGTCGAATCGAATATCAACAAGCTTTGAGGCTGAAGAGGTAGGATTTATTTTATTTTCTGCTGAATCAAATACAGTGACTGTCTTAAACGGAAGCACGGACTTTTTCTGCTCAAAAGCTGCTGAAAGTTATATCCAGTATTTTAAAGAAAAGATTAAACAAGAAAAAGACTCTTTGTTTTTAGGAGATTTCAGTATGCCTGCCGAAGAGGATGCTGTTTTCAAATCGATTATGGCAGTGCCGATGATGCAAACAGGCATTTTAAAAGGTTTTTCTATCGTGATGCATCAAAAGCCGTATCATTTTTCATTTGATACTTTTAAGCTGCTGCAATCACTTATCCATCATTCTACATTAGCACTGACTAATTCTATGCTTAGAGAAGAGCTAGAAAAGATGGTCGTCACAGATCATCTAACAAAACTCTATTCCAGAAGCTTCTTAGATGAAAAGTTAGAAAGGTCCCTTGTAGAGGATGCAGAAGGTACATTCATTCTCATTGATATTGATAACTTTAAAGCAGTTAATGATACGTATGGACATCAAGTCGGTGACGAAATTATTATTCAGGTTGCTAATATCATCTTAGAAAACATTCGAGCGACAGATATTGGAGCAAGATGGGGCGGTGAGGAGCTCGCAATCTACTTGCCAAGAGTTCCGCTCCAAGTAGGGGTTGCTATTGCAGAAAGACTTGTGGAAAAAGTCAGGAAAAGCTCTGCCCCGCCTGTGACTATTTCCTGCGGGGTCTCCTATTGGATGAGACATAAGAAGGAGAATTACCATGCACTCTTTAAGCGTGCAGACAAAGCGCTGTATATTGCTAAGGAAACAGGGAAGGACCGAGTCATCGTCCAGGACGCATTCTTGCAAAAATAATGCTTGCTTCAAAAAGAAAACACCCCGAAACGTGAACTGCGCCCCAATTGTTAGACACATCTAACAATGGGAGGCGCAGTTTTTTATGGCAAAATATACATCAGAGGAAAAATTACAAGCAGCACTACGGTACTTAGAAGGCAAAGAAAGCTCACATGAAATTGCTAAAACTATTGGAACAGACCATAAAGCAATTCTTAAATGGGCGAAACAATATGAGTATAACGGTGTAGAAGCTTTTATTAAACGGTATACAAATTATTCAGCACAGTTTAAACTAGACGTACTAAATTACATGATTGAACATGGTACGTCCTTTATCGAAACTGCGGCTATATTTAATATAGCTACTCCATCTACACTTCGAAGTTGGAACAAACAACTTGAAACAAAAGGATTCGATGCCCTTCAATCAAAGAAAAAGGGGCGTCCATCCATGAAAAAAGAAACGAATAAACAACCAAAACAAACACCAGTAGAAGGGTCAACAGAAGCACTTCAAGCACGTATTAAGCAACTTGAAATGGAAAACGAGTATTTAAAAAAGTTGAATGCCTTAGTTCAAGCCAAGGAAACATCACCAAAAAAGACAAAGTAAAGGTCATCTATGAATTAAGGCATAAATACTCGGTGAAGGCACTTGCCAAATTTGCACAGATTCCACGTAGTACGTACTATGACTTAGTGAAGAAATTAGATCGACCCGATCTAGATGCCGAGTTAAAAACCGAGATTCAAGCGATTTACAACGAACATGAGGGTCGTTATGGGTACCGACGAATTCGTGATGAACTCGCAAATCGTGGGCGAAAAGTGAATCATAAAAAAGTTCAACGCATCATGAAAACCCTTGGTTTAAAGTGCATAGTCAGAATGAAAAAGTATAAATCATATAAAGGGACAGTCGGTAAAATCGCATCTAATATTTTAGACCGTAAGTTTACAGTTGAAGTCCCTAATACGAAGTGGGTAACCGATATTTCAGAGCTTAAATTATTTGGTGAAAAGCTCTATTTATCACCTGTTTTAGACTTATTTAATGGGGAAATAATTACATACACAATTGGTCATAGACCCACGTATTCCCTTGTTTCAGAAATGTTGGAGAAAGCATTAGAAAAGTTACCAGAGGAACACCAATTACTGATGCATTCCGATAAAGGGTGGCATTATCAAATGAAACAATATCGTCACGCACTTGCATCAAGAGGCATTGTGCAAAGTATGTCTCGTAAAGGAAACTGTTACGACGACTCAGTTATGGAGAATTTCTTTGGAATTCTTAAATCGGAATTCCTCTACTTAAAGGAATTTGAAAGTATGGAACATTTTAAATTGGAACTTGAAAATTACATAACGTATTACAACACAAAACGCATGAAGGCAAAATTAAAAATGAGTCCGATACAATACCGAACTCATTTTATACAAGCTGCCTGACGAAATAACCGTGTCTAACTTTTAGGGGTCACTTCAAACGTTTCGGGGTGTTTTTCGTATGAACTAGAACAAATTAATTCACAAAATCCATTAGGGCAGAAACAAATAATTCTAAATACTTCTTGTCTGTTTCATCAAAGCGGGATTTTTCAGGTGAATCAATATCGAGAACACCTAATAATGTGCCGTCTTCTTTCACCAATGGCACGACAATTTCTGATTGGGAAGCAGCATCACAAGCAATATGTCCCGGGAATTGATGGACATCTTCCACTAATACTGTCTCCTTCTTCTCGGCAGAAGTTCCGCAAACACCTCTTCCGAAAGGAATACGGACACATGCAGGCAAACCTTGGAACGGGCCGAGTACAAGCTCCTTATTATCCTCTGTTAAATAAAAGCCTACCCAATTGACACGATCCAAAAATTGATTCAAAAGAGCAGCTGCATTTGATAAGTTTGCAATTGTATTTGATTCGCCTTCAAGAAGAGCTTTCAGCTGTTTAATTACCAATTCGTATTGCTGTTCTCGATTGCCTTTGTATGTTTCGACGTTAAACAAGCAAATCACCTAACTTTCCTTCTATTATTCTCATTATTTTAGCAGATTAGAGCGAATATGAAAAAGTTTTGTCGACTTTCTTTTAAAGGATTGGCCAATATAATCAAGAAATTTATATAGAGGCTTTTCTTCTATCATTTATGCTGCACAAAAATAATTATTATTCAAACATATATTACTTTGAATAGCAAGAGAAAAGAGGCGATATGGGTGAAAAGAAATTCAAAGGAAGCAATAGTCGAATCTGCGATTACATTATTCAACAGAAAAGGCTACAATGGTACATCTATCAGAGACATCGCAGGCCATGCCAATGTAAATATTGCAAATATTTCCTACTACTTTAATGGTAAGAATGGTTTGCTTGAGTATTGCTTCACTAATTATTTTGAGAATTATATGGCTGTCCTGGAGGAGGTTTGCCGCCATAATTATAGCAGCATGTCGGAAAAGCTGAAAACAGTCGTAAAAGAAATCATTGAATTTCAATGGAAGAATTTACAGTTAACAAGGTTCGTACTCCGAGAAGTATCTATTGATTCCCAAGTTGTCAGGGAAATATTGTCTACTTATTATGTAAAGGAACGCTATTATTTATCAAGCATTTTGGAAAGTGGCATAGAAAAAAAGGAATTTAAAAAACAATCTGTTCCATACAGCATCATTCAGTTAAAAAGCTTCCTTTCTATGCCTTTTCTAAATGCATCGTATATTCAAGAGGTTCTTCATATTTATTTAAATGAACCATATTTCATCAAAAAATACCTAGAGGAAATCGATAAATGGATTGATGAAGTAATTTGCTTTCCGCAGCGCTTAGCCGTTCCCAATTAATAGATGTTGCCCTTGTCCTAAATCCTTGGCTTGGTGGGCATCTGATCCATATATAAGCGGGATTTGCAGACGCACTGCTTCCTCTATCGCCCAAATGGGAGGGTATGTCTCCTCGCATAATGGCTTAAATAATCCTGCTGCATTATAATCCAGCTCAAGCTCCTTTTGTTTCACAAGATGAAGTATTTCCTTTATAGCAAGTGAAAAATCCTGAACCGGAGGGAATTGCTTTTGAAACTTATGGACAAGCGTCATATGTCCGATTCTTTTCGGTTTAAATGGACCTAAATCAGCTAATATCGATTTAGAGAGTGTTTGGAAATAGCATTCATAGATACAATCAACATGTCCATATTTCTCAATCATACTAGCAAATATTTCGGGGCTGTAATCAAGGCAATCATATTTTCCGTGTGGATTTTTTAAAAAATGCACACTCAATACACTGTCATCTAAAAATTTCCCCCACTCTAGCAAGAACTCCATCGTTCCATTCTCATAGCCTTCAATATAATCAATCTCTAGACCAAGATTAATGATCAGTTCCCTGCTGAATTCCGCCTTTACTTCTAAGACATCTTCGACATAAGAAGGCAGCTGCTCCATTGTCATGCTGCTGTCTTTTGTCGGGGCTGCATCCTCAAACCCCTTCGGTAACGGGGCATGTTCCGTGAACGTTATCTCTTTAAATCCTAGGTCTATAGCTCTTTTTATGTATTCTTTTAATCCGTCCTTTGTCCCATGCGGACAATATGGTGTATGAATATGACCATCTCTTTTGTACATGACTCTCACCCTTTCCCAGTATGGCTATATTTATTATACCTTTATTGTTCCGATATACAGGAATGCTTTTTTTAAAATATTCTATAAATGCTTAAAAACAGACGGAAATCGGACTGAATTTCACTAGGGAGTAAGTGCCGGCAAGATGCGGGGAGAACTATTGTTTGCCTTACGTAAATTCACACAAAGAAAAACTGTCTTGGAAAATAACAATTTTCTTTAAAAAAAAATAAAATATTAGTCAAAAATTGTCGTTTACATGGTATCATAAATACAAATATATAACCTTTACATATAAAAGTATGTTGAAATAAATTTGGTCGGTGTATGAACAGGGGGCTTCAAATGAACTACATAATCGGAGGAGTAGGCATTTTAATCTGCCTATTTGCAGCAGGATATTTTATTAGAAGAAAATATTATGGAACAGTGGATGAGCTGGAAAGCTGGAAAATCGATATAATGAATCGGCCTGTGTTGAATGAGCTTTCGAAAGTGAAAAAGCTTAATATGATTGGGCAAACGGAGGAACTCTTTGAAAAATGGAGAGCTGATTGGGATGGTATCGTGACAGATCAGTTGCCGGAACTCGAAGAGCTTTTGTTTGATACAGAAGAGTCGATTGATAAATATAAGTTCAGAAAAGCAAAAGAGCTTCAGAAAAAAATCCGCGTTAAATTGGAGAGCATGGAGAGCAGCATCGAAACAATGCTTGAGGAGCTTAATAATTTAATTGGAAGCGAAGAAAAGAACAGAACTGAAATTGATGCTTTAAAGGAATCCTATCGAGAAAGCAAAAAGACATTGCTAGCACATAGACACTCTTTCGGAGAAACAGAAAGCAAAATAGAAGAAATGCTGCAGGAAACTACTGTAAAGCTAAAAGAGTATGAAGAAAAAACGAATAATGGCGATTATTTGGAAGCAAGGGAAATTATTCATGCAATCGAAAAGCTCACTGGCGATATTCGCTACTTGATTGATAATGTGCCTCCGTTGCTTATTGAGTGCCAAACGAAGCTTCCTGAACAGCTGAATGATTTAAAAGATGGATATGCAGATATGCTGGAACAAGGCTTCATTCTTGAACATATCCAGCTTGAAACAGAAGTGAAGGAAATTGAAGTGGAACTGGAAGAAAGCAACAAGCTGCTTGTAGAAGGAAAGATAGAGCAGGTGCAAAATGTTATTGCAGAAGTACAGGAAAAACTGGATCTTCTGTATGACTTGCTTGAAAAAGAAGTAATTGCAAGAAACTACTGGAACAAAAACTTAGATCCTGCTAAGGCAATCCTTGAAGAAATCAGGGAAGGGAACTCTCGCCTTCAAGTAGAGGTATCCTTGCTGCAGAGAAGCTATAATTTGAATGATGAAGATTTAGAGCTGCAGTTCAAACTCGAGAAACGTCTGAAGCTATTATACAAGCAATATGAGGTGCTTGAGCATAAGCTGTTGACAGAGTCTGCGGCACATACGATTTTAAGTGAGGAACTAAAGGTTCTTAAAGAGCAGCTTGAGAGTGCTTCAAAAGAACAGGAGGACCTCTTTGACAAGCTTCATGCCTTAAGAAAAGATGAAGTAGCTGCACATGAAAAAATGACAGAGCTCACAAAGCAAATGACAAATGCTCTTCGGATGGTTGCGAACAGTAATTTGCCTGGTGTTACAGCAGAATACAATGAGCTTGCAGAAGAGACAAAGGAAGCTATGGCTAAGCTTAAAACCGTATTGCAGGAGGCGCCACTTGATTTGCCGACGGTTCAAAGCATGGTTGAAAATGCAGAGCATGTTACACATGCGCTGGTGAATGCTACGGAAGAACTGGTTGAGACGGTTCTGTTGGCTGAGAAGGTCATCCAATATGGTAATAGATACCGCCGTAAATATCCAAAGGCTGAAAAGTCGCTTGCAGAAGCGGAAATGCTTTTCCGTAAGTATCGTTATAAGGAAGCGTTAGAGCAAGCAGCTGCGGCGGTTGAGGAAATTGAACCTGGCAGTATGAAGCGAATGGAAGCTTTGATTGGCGATTTAAGGGAAAAGCAAATGAAATAGAAAAAAGAAGATAGCCCGAGCAAGGCTATCTTTTTTTTGCAGTGCAATTCAAACTATCTTTTTGTTTTTAACGCATAGCTCTATTATATTTTCAAATAATGTTTACTATGATACCATAAAGTGCTGGAGTTCTTAGTTAGGAGGGGCTTATGATATATTTGGATAATAGTGCGACAACAAAGCCGTTTCCGGAAGTGATTGAATCCTATACAGCAGTTGCAGCAAACTATTTTGGAAATCCTTCTTCTTTGCATCGAATAGGGATGGAAGCAGAGAAGCTTTTGATACAAGCAAGGGCTCAAATTGCCGCGTTGCTAGATGTTAAGGAAAGCGAGATTTATTTTACTTCTGGCGGTACAGAAGGAAACAATATGGCACTAAAAGGGATTTCTCGAAGGTTTAAGTCAAGAGGTCAACATATTATCACAACAAGCATAGAGCATGATTCGATAATGAAGGTAATGGAACAGCTGGAGCAAGACGGTTTCTCCGTAACATACCTTCCTGTTAACGAGGATGGGATTGTATCTGTTGAGGATATTAAAAAACATATACAGAGTGATACAATACTTGTTTCTATCATGCATGTTAATAATGAAACAGGCGCAATCCAACCGATTGAAGCAATCGGAAAGTTATTGAACGAATATCCTAAGATATATTTTCATGTAGATGGTGTTCAGGCAATAGGAAAAACGCCTCTTTCATTAGAAGATTATCATATAGATTTATATACAATGTCCGCACATAAATTTCATGGACTAAAAGGCAATGGTATCCTGTTTGCAAAGGACGGAATTAATATTTCTCCATTGCTTGCCGGCGGAGGACAGGAGCGCAATGTAAGAAGCGGAACGGAAAATGTGGCAGGTGCAGTAGCAACAGCGAAAGCTTTAAGAATGCAGCTTGATAACTACAAAAATCAGTTTGGGAAAATGCTTGAACAGAACAAGTTCATCCGTGATCAGTTAGAAAGCATGGATAATGTTGTTGTCCACTCCCCGGTTAACAGTGTTCCGCATATTATTAATTTCTCAGCAAGTGGTATCAAAGCAGAGGTATTGATTCACGCCCTCGAGGAAAAAGGTATTTTTCTGTCGACTACTAGTGCGTGTTCATCAAAGACAAACACAGTCAGCAAAACATTATTGGCTATGGGAGTACCGGAAAATATCGCAGAAAGTTCTTTTCGAATCAGCTTGGCTTATGATAATGAGTTAAAAGATATTCGGGAAGCAATGTCTGTATTAAAGGAAACTATCAACTGGCTAAGAGGAGTAATGAACAGATGAAGTATGATCGTATATTAATTCGGTATGGAGAGCTTTCTACTAAAGGAAAAAACAGAAAAAAATTCGTTGATAAATTAAGACATTCCATTGCAGATGCTTTAAGCAGTTTTCCTAACATCAAAATTGACGGACAGCGTGACCGTATGTATGTCATTTTAAATGGGACGGAAGCAGAAGCTGTCGTTCATTCATTAAGGAACATCTTTGGAATTCAGTCATTCAGCCCTGCTATTAAGGTCGACCGAGATTTAGACTTGCTGAAAGACACAGCATTAGAGCTTGTATCTTCAATCTATAAGGATGGAAATACGTTTAAAGTGAGTGCGCGAAGATCTGATAAGACCTTTTCCCTAGACACAAATGAACTGAACCATTTTTTTGGTTCTCATATTTTGAAAAATATTCCTGGTATAAAAGTAGATGTCAAAAATCCCGATATTACACTGCAGGTCGAAGTGAGAAGTGAGGCAGTGTATTTGTCGAGTGAAAACTTTGCTGGTGCTGGTGGACTGCCTTCTGGTGCGAGCGGAAAAGCAGTTCTTATGCTATCAGGCGGGTTAGACAGTCCTGTTGCAGGCTACTTGTCTATGAAGAGAGGGCTTGAACTTGAAGGGGTTCACTTCTTTAGTCCTCCATTCACTAGTGAAAGAGCTAAGCAAAAGGTTGTCGATATTGGCAATGTGCTTGCTTCCATGAATGGGCGGTTTGTCCTTCACATTGTACCTTTTACAGAGATACAGCAGTTAATTCATAAACAAATACCAGAAAACTATACAATGACTGCGACAAGAAGGCTAATGCTGCGAATCACAGATGAAATCAGAAGAAGGCAAGAAGCATTAGCAATCATTACAGGGGAAAGTCTCGGTCAAGTTGCCAGCCAGACCCTTGAAAGCATGTATGCGATAAATGCAGTTACAAATACACCGATTATCAGACCATTGGTCGCATCTGATAAAGGAGATATTGTCGACATTGCTAAGTCTATTGGAACATATGACATCTCCATCAGACCTTATGAGGATTGTTGTACAGTATTTGTTCCTGCTTCTCCAAAAACAAAACCGAAAAAAGAGAAGGTGGAGTTTTATGAGAGTTTTGTGGACTTTGAGCCAATGATTAAGGAAGCTGTCGACAAAGTAGAAACAATTATACTAACTGGCAAACAGGAAGAAAACAGTCTGTTAGACAGCTTGTTTTAACAGAAAGTAACCTATTTGCTAGTAGTGGTAATAATGTGAACAATTACCAATTAGAAAAAATGAATGAAGTCCATGTGTATTACACATTCTATTATCAACAAGGAGGTGATACACATGGCAAACAACAACAGCAGCAATAACTTAGTAGTACCTGGTGCAGACCAAGCTCTACAACAAATGAAATATGAAATCGCTTCAGAATTTGGCGTTAACTTAGGTGCAGAAACAACTGCTCGCGCTAACGGTTCTGTTGGTGGTGAAATCACTAAACGTCTAGTTCAAATGGCTGAACAACAACTTGGTGGCGGATACCAACAATAATAAAATAATATGGCGATAGAGATGAGGCCTTTGCCTCATCTCTTTTTGCTTATAAATCACTAATTATCTCCTTAGCGAAAATGAAATATTTTAAAAATGAAAGAGTTAGTAGTATAATGACATAAGTATTTTTAAACCTAATCACTAGGGGGAAATGAAATGGGTCGGGAAGAATTATTGGCTCCGGAAATGTATAACTTCGTTTCCGAGATTGAAAAGTTTGCGCAAAACAAAGAAAGGCTTGCATTGCGCTGGCAAAATGAAAGCGGAGATAAGCAAGAAATTACATACAGCCAACTTATGCAGCAGGCAAATAAGATGGGCAATGTTTTTAAGGAAGCGGGCCTTGTAAAAGGTGATGTTGTATTGGTCATTGTACCAAGACTGATTGAAGCGTACCAAGTATACATAGCTGCACTGAAATTAGGGCTTACAATCCTTCCAAGCTCAGAAATGCTTCGGGCGAAGGATCTGCAATACAGGATTACACACGGTGAAGTGAAAGCTGTCATCAGCTATTATCCATTTTTGGACGAGCTTAACAAAGTAGAAGAGCTCAACAGCCTGAAACGATTTGCTATCGGCAAAGAAGCAGATGGATGGAGATATTTAGATGAAGCAGCAGCAGACGCTTCTGATGAGTTGGAGTTAACGATAACAAAAAAATCAGATACAGCATTTATTTCGTATACGTCTGGAACTACAGGTAATCCAAAAGGTGTTGTACATACACATGGCTGGGCATATGCTCACCTTCGTACAGCTGCGCCAAACTGGCTGTGTATTGAAAGTGGCGACTTAGTTTGGGCTACAGCTGGACCTGGCTGGCAGAAATGGGTTTGGAGTCCGCTTCTTTCCGTATTAGGATCAGGTGCAGTCGGATTTGTTTACCACGGCAAGTTCGATCCTCGCAAATATTTACAGCTGCTCGAAGACTATGAAATCAATGTATTATGCTGTACTCCTACAGAGTATCGCCTGATGGCTAAAGTAGAAGATATCGGTTCATTCAAGCTTCCTAGCTTACGAAGTGCAGTTTCAGCAGGAGAGCCGCTGAACAGAGAAGTAATCGATGTATTCAAAGCTCATTTCAATCTTGATGTACGAGATGGATATGGCCAAACAGAAAATACGCTGCTGTTAGGCATTACAAAAGGAGTTCCACTTCGTCCAGGTTCGATGGGCAAACCAACACCTGGAAATATTGTTGAAGTTGTCGACGAAAATGGTAAACCATGTGCAGTGGGAGAAGTTGGCGATATTGCTGTCCATAAAGACACACCTGCTTTATTTAAAGAGTACTTTAAAGAGCCGGAGCGGACTAGACAGCAGTTCAGAGGCGAATACTATATTACTGGCGACAGAGCGAAAAAGGATGCAGACGGTTATTTCTGGTTTGAAGGCAGAAGTGATGATATCATCATAAGCTCTGGCTATACAATCGGGCCATTTGAAGTCGAAGATGCACTAGTTAAACATACTGCAGTAAAAGAGTGTGCTGTTGTCGCAAGTCCAGACCCTATCAGAGGAAATGTCGTAAAAGCATTTATTGTGCTTCGTGATGGTATCGAAGGGACAGATGAGTTAGTGAAGGAATTGCAGACACATGTTAAGACTATGACTGCGCCTTATAAATATCCGCGTAAGATTGAATTTATCAATGAGCTTCCTAAAACAGCTTCTGGTAAAACAAGAAGAGTGGAACTAAGGGATAATGAACAGAAAAACAATGGATAACCGAAATTTCGGTTTATGAAATACCCTATAAGCAAAGAAGGAATAAGCAGCATGTATGCAAAATATATACATAGCTGCTTATTTGTTTAGGAGGAAAAGAATGGGTACTTTATTTTATGGTGGAACAATATACACAATGAAGCAAGAGGGCGAAATGATAGAGGCTGTATATACAGAAGGACAGCTTATAGTCGATTATGGCGATAAACAGACGCTTGAAAAAAAATATAGAAGCAACATAACGGATCAGGTCCATTTAAAAGGTGCTGCCATGCTGCCGGGCTTTGTGGACAGTCATATGCATCTTATTGGACATGGGGAAAGACTGCTTCGTCTCGACCTGTCCGCATGTATTTCAAAAGAAGCTGCATTGCAGCTTATAACGAAAGCAGGAAAGAAGGCAACAGCAGGTGAATGGATTTTAGGGGGAGGCTGGAATGAGAATATTTGGGATGACAAATCTCCACTCACTAAAGAAGAACTTGATAAAGCAATCCCGAATAATCCAGTTGTTTTGGACAGAATCTGCAAACACGCCATTGCAGTGAATTCAAAGGCATTACAATTAGCAAACGTGACAAATAAGACAGAAGAGCCCTTTGGCGGAGTAATAGAAAGAGATGAAACAGGTGCCATTACTGGGGTATTGAAGGATAAAGCGCAGGAGCTTATTACTAAGGTCATACCTGAGAAAAGTCATGAATATGTTAAAAATGCATTACGTGAAGGCATCAAGGATGCTTACAGACTTGGTTTGACAGGTGCTCATACAGAAGATTTATTTTATTATCACGGTTTTGAGGGAACTCAAACAGCCTTCAAGGAAGTGATAGAAGAAGAGGGGCATCTGTTTAGGGCACATTTGCTTGTACATCATCGTGTTTTTGATGAGATGGTGAAGTCCGGAAATACTTATCAATCTGGGGGAGATTGGGTAGAATTTGGCGCCATGAAAATATTTGCAGATGGCGCATTTGGCGGGAGGACAGCATTTTTAAGCAGACCTTATGCTGATGATCCGTCCACACAAGGTGTCAGCATCTTTACAATGGAGCAGTTAGAGGAGCTAATCAAGAAGGCAAGAGAAAATAATATGCCTGTAGCAGTGCATGCTATTGGGGATGCCGCTTTTGATATGGTTTTACAATTGATTGAGAAGCATCCGTTAAAGGGATACGGCAGAGACAGACTCATTCATGCAACCATGCTGCGTGAAGACTTAATCAACCGTATGAAAGGCCTTCCCCTTATACTAGATATTCAGCCTAGCTTTGTTACATCAGATTTTCCATGGGTGTATGACCGACTTGGCAAGGATAATATGAAATATTGTTATGCATGGAAAACATTGCTCAAAAGCGGACTTCATTGTGCAGGCGGTTCTGATGCACCAATTGAATCCGCTGACCCTCTTGCAGGTATTTATGCTGCCGTGACGAGAACGAATACAGAAGATTTAAGCGGAGCAGGCTATATGCCGGAACAAGCATTATCTGTATATGAAGCAGTAAGCTTGTATACAAAGGGCAGCGCCTATGCTATTTGCCATGAAAAAGACAGAGGCGTAATTGAAAAAGGATACCTTGCAGATTTCACGGTGCTTGATCAAGATTTATTTACAATAGAGCCTAAAGATATCCAGAAAGTACAAGTTGTACAAACTATTATTGCAAGTGAAACTGTATATCAAAAAGAAGAGAGAGATTAAGGAATACTTAATCTCTTTTTCTTTTTTGGAAAATTTCGGGTTGTGCATTATCTGGAATAGAATTATAATATGAAATATTTCGAAAATAGAAAGAAGAGATAAAGATGAAGGATAACCAAATGAAAACGGGAGTGCTGTATGCTGCCATCGCTTACTTAATCTGGGGGTTATTTCCGATTTATTGGAAGAATCTTCAAGGGGTAGGAGCAGACGAAATTCTCGCAAATCGAGTGTTATGGTCTTTTGTATTTATGGTATTGCTAATAACAGTAACAAAGAAATGGAAAAAACTGATTGGAGTGCTTTCCAGTTTCAAAACTAATAAAAAACAAGGCTTGATGCTATTTGTTGCTTCTTTGTTAGTTAGCTGCAATTGGTTTATCTATATTTGGGCAGTTAATGCAGACCAAATTATTGAAACTAGTCTTGGCTATTATATTAATCCTTTAGTCAGCGTATTGCTTGGCATGATTGTGCTGAAGGAAAAATTGACAAAAACTCAGTATGTTTCTGTCGGTTTAGCAGCCATTGGAGTAATAATTTTAACCTTTTCCCATGGAAGCTTTCCATGGATAGCTTTGTCCCTTGCATTCACGTTTGGATTATATGGTTTGGCCAAGAAGCTTATTTCAATTGATTCAAGTATAGGGCTCACATTAGAAACATTGTTTATAACACCAATTGCATTAATGTATATTGCTTATTTATTTGTTAAGGGAGACCATGCTTTTCTGGCAGTTTCACCACAATTGGATTTGTTAGTCATTCTTTCTGGTGTGTTAACAGCAGTTCCGCTCCTATTTTTTGCTAAAGGTGCTCAACGAATACCACTATCCATGCTGGGATTCATCCAATATATGACACCAACTTTGACTCTTATTTTAGGTGTATTTGTTTATGATGAACCATTTACAACAACCCATTTATTATCCTTCCTGTTTATTTGGGCTGCATTATCGATTTATTCTTTATCAAAGACAAAGCTGTTTTCTCATGCAAGCAGTGCAAAAGGCAAAAAAAGCGCAGAAATTTAAGAAGGCATATAGAGTCTCTTGCTAGTTAAGAATGAACTTATTCTTATAAGCAGACTATAAAACAGAAGAATCTTGAAACATTTATTATAGTCATTCGTAGAAAGTAAGGAGAAGGAGGGATACATAAGCAATGAATAAAAAAAGATGGGCGGCACTTGGAATCGCTGGATTCATTTTTGTGTTTTCAATAATCACAAGCTTTGTGTCGACAGCGTTAACTACTGATTTCAGCAGTGTTTTTTCCGATTTGATGGCAAGCAGTGAAGAGGAATTTGCAGAAACTACGTTGGAGAGTGGAGATGAGTTTAATAAAATAGCTGTGCTTGAAGTGGATGGGACGATTCAGGATACTGGAGATACTCAATCAATCCTTTCATCTGCGGGATACAATCACAAAGCCTTTATGAAAAAGCTTGATAAAGTGAAGGATGATTCCGATGTTAAAGGGATAATTCTTAGGGTGAACTCCCCAGGCGGAGGAGTTGTCGAAAGTGCAGAAATCCATGACAAAATCGTCGAAATACAAGAAGAAACTAAAAAGCCTGTATATGTTTCAATGGGATCAATGGCGGCTTCGGGAGGGTATTATATCTCGGCACCTGCTGACAAAATCTACGCCAGCCAGGAAACGATGACAGGATCATTAGGTGTTATTATGTCAGGTTATAATTTCGAAGGACTTGCTGAGAAGTACGGGGTTGAATTTGTGACAATCAAAAGCGGTCCATATAAAGATATCATGAGTTCTACAAGAGAAATGACAGATGAAGAAAGAGATATTCTTCAGACGATGATTAACAATTCCTATGATGGATTTGTAAAGGTTATTTCAGAAGGCAGAGGCATAAAAGAGGATAAAGTCAGAGAGATTGCCGATGGCCGAATTTATGACGGCAGACAGGCGAAGGATTTGAATTTAATAGATGATTTTGGTTACTTGGATGATGTCATTGCTGCGATGAAAGCTGACTATAAGTGGAATGATGCAATGGTTGTGAGCTATAGCGATTCAGGAAGCTTGGCTTCCATGTTTGGCATGTCAGCAAAAAGTTTGCTTAGCGGAGAAGAGCGTGAGTTGGCCAATATTCTTACAATCGCAACTAATGCAAATTCACCGCGGCTTATGTACTTGTATGCAGAATAGGGGGTCGGATAAATGGATATGGATATAACAAACACAGGAACCGATCAACTCACTGGACATGCTGAAGAACAGGCAAGTACGAAAAATGATTTACATCATTATGCTGGTTTTTGGATGCGGTTTTGGGCGTATATTGCTGATATCATTATCATTACTAGCATACACCGGATTATAATTTATCCTATATTTCGCTTAATGGACTTGTCTACGGAAAACACGGGCCTGTTTTCTGCCGTAAATATTCTGACAGCATTCGTTTTCTACCTGTATTTTGTATTGATGACAAAGTATTTTAAGCAGACGTTAGGAAAAATGATTTTCGGTTTGAAGGTAATTCCCTTGAAGAAAGATCAATTAACGTGGGACACCGTTATTTTCCGGGAGTGGATAGGCAGATTTATATCTGCAAGTATTTTTATTCTCTATCTTCTAGTCGCATTTCTGCCAAAGAAACAAGGCTTGCATGATTTATTTGCAGATACTGCTGTTGTACACGAAAGACGTTAGCATATAAGTTCAAGAGAAACCTGCCTTTATGGCAGGTTTATTTTTTTATTCATTAGCAAATAATAGTAAGGCTGAAAGGATGTGCACAGTGTGAGAGTTATATTCATCATCGGCATCATTATTCTATGCCTTCTTCTTTTGTTTTTACTGCTTTTATTGATGAAAATTACTGTAAGGATACGATATTACCATGCAAAAGACAATGATGATCTCTCTATTGAAATTAGAGTGTTTTTTGGTCTGATAAGAATCAAGAAGAAATTCCCGCTGATTAAAGTAGATGATAACTCTCCTTCTCTTGTTGTTAAAGAAGAAACAAAAGTGAAGGTTGGAGAGGATGGACCTGAACAGAAAGGTGATAAGAAGACAAACCAATTTACAGGCGACGATTTACTTAATACCTTTTCCAACACAAAGGAACTGCTTCAGCATGTTGTAGGCTTTCACCGCATTTTCCGCTATTTACTGTCAAAAGTCCGCATAAAGGATATCGAATGGAGCTCCATTATCGGACTGGGAGATGCTGCCCATACAGGGGCGATAGCAGGAGCTGTTTGGGCGGTTAAAGGTGCGATTATTGGTATCATCAGCAATTATATGAAAATGCAAAATATGCCTCATATACATATATATCCGCAATTCCAGCGCAATGCTTCAGAAACTTTATTTAAGTGTATGATTCGATTTCGCTTAGGGCATGCTATGATTGCAGGAATTAAACTAGTGAAATATTGGAAGGGCGGTATGCCTCATTTAAAAGCAAATAATGAAGCGCCGGCCATCCAAAAATAATAATGAATAACGAAAATGGAGGAATAAACATGTCTGATCATCCAATACAAGGCTTAATGACAACTGCAATGGAAAACTTAAAGGAAATGATCGATGTCAATACGATTATCGGAGACCCTGTTGAAACTCCGGACGGCAGTGTAATCCTTACTGTTTCAAAGGTTGGTTTCGGGTTTGCAGCAGGTGGAAGTGAATTTACTCTTGAAGATCATTCTTTGCATGACAATGGTGTAAGCAAACACCCATTTGGCGGCGGAAGCGGCGGCGGAGTTTCTATTACGCCAATAGCATTCTTAATTGTTAATGGCCAAGGAGTAAAAATGGTTCACCTTGACGAAAGCACACACCTATATGAAAAACTATTGGATTTTGCTCCGCAAGCTGTTGATAAAATTCAGCAAATGTTCTCTAAAAACGGAGACAGCCAGTCAGGTTCCGGACAGCAGCAGCAATCTTCCAGCCAAACTGCCAGCAAGAAGGAAGATATTGAATTTTAATAATAGATAATAGGTCTGAAACCACATTTTAAGGCAGTCTTTTTTAGCCTGTGGAATCAGACTATTATTTTTTTAGCAGACATTTTCTTTGCAAATAGACCCGTGTATCGCTATGATAAACACATATACATATTTAAAATTACGGGAAGGGTGACTTTAATGCCTGCAGTAACATTCAAAAACAACCCCGTCACATTAATTGGCAATGAGGTAAAGGTTGGAGACAAGGCTCCTGACTTTAAAGTGTTGGCAAACGACATGACGGAAATTACGCTGGATAGCTCTAAAGGAAAGGTACGCTTATTCAGTGTCATCCCATCCATTGACACGGGTGTATGCGATGCTCAAACGAGACGCTTTAATGAAGAGGCTGCAAAACTTGATAATGTAGAAATAATTACAGTAAGTGCAGACCTTCCCTTCGCTCAAAGAAGATGGTGTGCTGCTGCCGGATTGGAAAATGTCATTACTGTATCAGACCATAAAGATCTTTCCTTCGGCAAAGCGTACGGTGTAGTAATGGAAGAGCTGCGTTTGCTTGCACGAGCTTCTTTTGTTGTGGATTCAAACGACGTTGTTACATATGCCGAATATGTGGAAGAGGCGAGTAATCATCCGAATTATGATGCAGCTATAGAAGCAGTAAAGGCTGCAAAATAATAAGTGATTTGTGAGTAATCGGGAATAACGCAGAAAGTCTCGAAAGAGTTTCGAGGCTTTTTCTGTGCGGGATTAGTAAAAATTAACTTAACATATAGGAAAGATAGGTGAGAGGCATGAAAATAAGTCCTGTCGAACAATTATTTACTATTTTTAATGAAACAGCTACAGTGCTTCAAGAAGAACTGCACTGTACCTATTTAGAAGCGTTAGCTGAAACGGGAGAAAATATCTTCCAGGAAGCAATCTTGCAGGAAGAAATTAGCGAGATTGCAAAGAAAAGACTTGCTAAAAGCTATGAGACCATTTCGCTTTCAGCATTCAGCAAAGAGGATATCCGTAAAAGCTTTCAGTTGGCAATCTTAAAAGGCATGAAAGAAAACACACAGCCTAATCACCAGATGACACCAGATTCAATCGGAATGTTTATTGGTTATCTTGTGCAAAAGTTCTATACAGAAAAAGAACTGCGTCTACTAGACTTGGCTGTAGGCACAGGCAATTTGTTAACATCTGTCATTAACCAACAAGGTGACAAGCAAGCAGAGGCGATTGGGGTAGACATCGATGATTTACTTCTTCAGCTTGCGTATGTCAATGCGAATCTTCAGGAACAGCCAATAGAGTTCTTTAATCAGGACAGTCTTGAGAAATTGTTCATCGATCCAGTGGACATTGTTATAAGTGATCTGCCAGTAGGATACTATCCAAATGATGTTGGTGCAAGTGAGTATGAGCTTAAGGCAGACAGCGGTCATTCTTATGCCCATCATCTTTTTATCGAGCAGTCCATCAATCATTTAAAACCTGGTGGATTTGGATTTTTTATGGTTCCAAATGGATTATTTGAAAGTGAACAGGCACCTAAACTTCATGCTTATTTAAAGGATGCCGTTCATATTCAAGCCATCATGCAGCTTCCATTGACATTATTTAAAAATAAACAGGCAGGAAAAAGCATTTTGATATTGCAGAAAAAAGGAGATACTATAAAGGCACCGAAACAAGTGCTCCTTGCAAGCATTCCAAGCTTCTCTAATATGCAGGCAATGGAAAAAATACTCGGCCAGGTTGAACAATGGCTGACAGAAAACAAGCAGTAAAAAACAGACCGTAACGCCAAAAGTACACGTATACCTGTTCTATAAAAAAACAGCATTTGTACTAATACAGTCTGACACTATTATATAAAAGTTTTTCCTTGTTTTTTGGACAAATTCACGAAAATAACAAAAAAACAAGAAAAAAACAAAGAACTGTATCAATATAACTTGAAATGTTTGTGACACAATGTTTAAATGAGAAATTGAGAGATATTTGTCCAGTAAGGTTATTATATGAAGCTGTTCAATGTCAGATTAGCACAATAAAATGTTGTTATATAAAAGGGGAGTAAAATACTTTATGGCAAAAATTATTGCGATCAACGCAGGAAGTTCTTCACTTAAGTTCCAGCTGTTTGAAATGCCAAGTGAGGACGTAATCACAAAAGGTCTTATTGAACGAATCGGTTTAAATGAGGCAGTATTCAATATTTCCGTTAATGGTGAAAAAATCAAAGAAGTGACAGACATTCCTGATCACGAGGTAGCAGTTACTATTCTTTTGAATAAGTTGACAGAACTTGGAATCATTAAGTCATTAGATGAAATTGAAGGTATCGGACACCGCGTTGTACATGGTGGAGAAGAGTTTGCTGATTCTGCTTTAATTACAGATGAAGTTATGGAGAAGATCGACAAGCTGTCTGAATTGGCTCCACTGCACAATCCAGCTAACTTGACTGGAATCCGTGCATTCCAAAACGTTCTTCCAGATGTGCCGGCTGTTGCTGTATTTGATACTGCTTTCCACCAAACAATGCCTGAAAGCTCTTATCTATACAGTCTTCCTTATGAATACTATGAAAAATACGGTATTCGTAAGTACGGTTTCCATGGAACAAGCCATAAATATGTTTCACAACGCGCTGCAGAAATGCTAGGCCGTCCAATTGACCAGCTTCGTTTGATTTCTTGTCACTTAGGTAACGGAGCAAGTATCGCTGCAATCGAAGGCGGTAAATCAATTGATACTTCTATGGGCTTCACACCGCTTGCTGGTGTAACAATGGGGACTCGTTCAGGTAACATCGACCCTGCCTTGATTCCATATATCATGGAAAAAACAGACCAATCTGCAGATGAAGTACTGCAAGTATTGAACAAAAAAAGCGGATTGCTAGGAATTTCCGGATTCTCAAGTGACCTTCGTGATATTACAGAACAAGCTCAATCTGGAAATGACCGTGCTGAATTGGCATTGACAGTATTTGCTGAGCATATTCATAAATATATTGGTTCTTACGCTTCTGGCATGAACGGTGTAGATGCAATCATCTTCACAGCTGGTATCGGTGAAAACAGTGAAGTTGTTCGTGCACGAGTGTTGAAAGGCCTTGAATTTATGGGAGTTTATTGGGATCAATCACTAAATAAAATTTCTGGTGAGGAATCATTTATTAACTATCCTCACTCACCAGTAAAAGTTATGGTAATCCCAACAAATGAAGAAGTTATGATTGCACGCGACGTTGCAAGAATTGCAAGTGTGTAAGCTGTATTAAAAGGGAAAGACAATCTTTTGTAATTGCAAAAGATTGTCTTTTTTTATGTATGGATACAATGCTAGTGCCTGGCCAAATGATATACTGTAAATACTAAAGGCTTTGGTAACTTGAAAGGAGCTGTATTATGCTGACATTTAGAGAAGAAGAAGTACTTAAGGAGCTATCTGAGTGGGAGAGAGAACTGCTTTCATATGAAAAGAATGATATGGTGAGTTTATATGAAAAGTATGTGAAAAAAAGCATGTCATATATAGAAGAAAGCAAGTGGCAGGATATTTATGCAGTTATTGATAATTCTTTATTTCATGCATATACGATGCTTTTAAGTTCCAGCCTTCACGAAAATGCAAATGAGCGAATGCTGTCAACCGCTAGAATATTTAATGAGAATATTACGGAAATAACGGATATGAAGTCTTTAACAATTGATCAACTCCACTTTATTGGGCAGCAGCAAATGGCGAAACACCGTTTGTATGCCTGTTTTCAAGGCAGTATTACAGGAACTGGCGGTGTTGCAGCGGCAGCTTCTGACTTTTTGGGACTGATGGCAATCAATATAAGATTTTGTCAGCAAATATCTTCCTTGTTTGGTTCACCAGGCAACACTCCTACTGAAATAATGACTGCATTAAAGGTTCTTCATGGTGCATGCCTGCCAAAAAGACTTCAAGGCAAGGCTTGGGCAGAATTAATGGAAGAGCTGGGACGACCGAACAATTATTTTTATGAAGGAACAGAAAACGTTGCAAGTTCGGAAGTGGCAGAGGTCATGTTGCAGCAGACAATGAAAATGTTTTTTATTTTTCTATTTGGTAAAAAGACATATAAGAAAATGCCTTTTGTCAGCATGTTTATCGGTGCGGGGGCCAATTATCAGTATACGAAAAAGATAACAGAATTTATTTATAAGTTTTACCAGCGCCGGTATCTGTATGAAAAGCTGCAAAGTTAAGCAGAAAATAAAGGAGAGGAAGCAGGTTTGAGCATAAATACTCATAATAATAAGAATTATACTCATATTAAGTGCAAAGTAATTACAGTGAGTGATACAAGAACAGAGGCTGATGATAAAAGCGGAAAGACAATAATGGAATTGTTGGAAGCGGCAGGCCATTATACAGCTAATTATGTGATTGTCAAAGATGAAATAAAGGAAATTCAAACAGAACTATTGAAAAATACAGAAGCACAAGCAATTATTTTGAACGGGGGAACGGGGATTTCTCCAAGAGATGTCACAATTGAAGCAGTCGCACCATTGTTAACAAAGGAAATAAGCGGGTTTGGTGAGCTTTTTAGGATGCTTAGCTATACAGAGGATATTGGAGCAGCAGCTATGCTGTCAAGAGCAATTGCCGGGACGGTTGGCGAGCGTGCAGTCTTTGCAATGCCAGGTTCAACAGGAGCTGTAATGCTTGGAATGAAGAAACTTATACTTCCAGAGCTCAGCCATGTCATCAGTGAACTACATAAAAAATAAGGAACATTTGAATAAGATTTTGCATAAAAGGGAGGAGAGCCTCCTTTTTTTTACGGTTTTTTTTTATAACCGGCAATGAAAATACTGATGTGACAACAAATACTTTTAGACGTCCTGAGTGTATGTATAGAGGCATTGTTATAAATATAAATATTTTTGTATTTTTATAGAATAAAAGCTTGAAATTCTCTTAAAAAGTTGCTAAAGTGTTTAGTATAGTTTTTGAATAAAAATATAAATAAATGAATAATTATTCGTATATATAGGAGGAAAACGCTCATGGCGAATCCAAAAGTTGTATTAGCATATTCAGGTGGTTTAGATACATCCGTAGCAATCAAATGGCTACAAGATCAAGGTTTTGATGTAGTTGCTTGCTGTCTTGATGTTGGAGAAGGTAAGGACTTGAAATTTATTCAAGAAAAGGCTCTAACAGTTGGAGCTGTTCAATCATATGTAATTGATGCAAAAGAAGAATTTGCACAGGATTTTGCTTTGATAGCGATGCAGGCACATACATTATATGAAGGAAAATATCCGCTAGTTTCTGCACTTTCAAGACCGTTAATTGCAAAAAAACTTGTTGAAGTGGCAGAAAAAGAAAATGCAGTAGCTGTTGCACACGGATGCACAGGAAAAGGAAATGACCAAGTGCGTTTTGAGGTTTCTATCCAAGCTCTTAACCCGAACTTAAAGGTGTTGGCGCCAGTGCGCGAATGGGGTTGGTCTCGTGAAGAAGAAATCGAATATGCGAAAGAGAAAAATATTCCGATTCCAATTAACTTAGACAGCCCATTCTCTATTGACCAAAACTTATGGGGACGCAGCAATGAGTGCGGAATTTTAGAAGATCCATGGGCGGCACCGCCGGAAGATGCATATGATTTAACAGTAAGTCTAGAAAATGCGCCTGATACGCCGGACATTATCGAAATAGACTTTAAAGAAGGTATTCCAGTCAGCATTGACGGCATTTCATACAAATTGTCTGATTTAATCCTTGAGCTGAATAAATTGGCAGGTAAGCATGGAGTAGGACGTATTGATCATGTAGAAAACCGCCTTGTTGGGATTAAATCACGTGAGGTTTATGAGTGCCCTGGTGCTATTACACTTATCCAAGCACATAAAGAGCTCGAAGACATTACGCTTGTAAAAGAAGTTGCTCACTTCAAGCCAGTTATCGAAAAGAAAATCACGGAAGTTATTTATGAAGGCTTATGGTTCTCTCCAATAACAAATGCTCTTCAGGCATTCCTGAAAGAAACGCAAAAGAATGTGACAGGAACTGTACGTGTTAAGCTATTTAAAGGTCATGCAATCGTTGAAGGAAGAAAATCTCCTAACTCCTTGTATGATGAAAAGCTGGCAACATACACTTCAGATGATGAATTCGATCATGCAGCTGCTGTTGGCTTCATTAAACTATGGGGGCTGCCAACAAAAGTGCAAAGCATTGTGGAAAACAGCAAGAAGGTGACAGTGTGAAGAAATTATGGGGAGGCAGATTTACAAAATCTGCAGAAGAATGGGTAGACGAATTCGGCGCATCCATCTCCTTTGATCAAGAGCTAGTCTTAGAAGACATTGACGGAAGCATTGCCCATGTGGCAATGCTTTCTGAAACAGGAATTCTAAGTGTAGAGGAAGCGGAAAAAATCAAAGCTGGATTGCTTCTATTAAAAGAAAAAGCAAACAAGGAAGAGCTTGAGTTCTCTGTTAAATTGGAAGATATCCATCTTAATCTTGAAAGCCAACTGACAGAACTGGTTGGTCCTGTTGGCGGCAAGCTTCATACTGGAAGAAGCCGTAATGATCAGGTTGCAACAGATATGCATTTGTATTTGCGCAAGCAAGTAAAGAATATCATTGCTCTTTTAGAGGAGCTTCAAGGTGCGTTGCTCGAAAAGGCGGAAGCCAACATCGAAACGATTATGCCTGGGTATACACATTTGCAAAGAGCACAGCCTATATCCTTTGCTCATCATCTGATGGCTTATTTTTGGATGTTTGAACGAGATAAAGCGAGATACAAGGAAAACTTGAACCGCATTAATGTCTCGCCGCTTGGTGCAGGAGCATTAGCAGGGACAACTTTCCCTATCGATCGTTACAGAACTGCTGAACTTTTGGATTTTGAAGGTATTTATGAGAATAGCATGGATGCTGTCAGCGACCGTGATTTTATCTTGGAGTTTTTATCTTCGAGCAGTATCTTAATGATGCATCTATCTAGATTCAGTGAGGAAATCATTCTTTGGTCAAGCCAGGAGTTTAAATTTATTGAACTGGATGACAGCTTCTCAACAGGAAGCAGCATCATGCCGCAGAAGAAAAATCCGGATATGGCAGAACTAATCAGAGGAAAAACAGGCAGAGTCTACGGTAATTTAATGGGATTGCTGACTGTCTTAAAGGGACTTCCTCTTGCTTATAATAAAGACATGCAAGAAGACAAAGAAGGAATGTTTGATACTGTCAAAACAGTAGCAGGTTCTTTGAAGATTTTTGCTGGCATGGTTCAGACGATGAAGGTTCAGACAAATGCAATGGAGCAAGCAACAAAAAATGACTTTTCTAATGCAACAGAACTGGCCGACTATTTATCAGACAAAGGCATGCCGTTTAGAGAAGCACATGAGGTTGTAGGCAAATTAGTGCTGCACTGTGTGCAGAAACAATGCTTTTTGGCAGATTTGCCGCTGGATGAACTTCAAGCTGCAAGCCCGCTGTTTGAAGGAGATATTTACGAGGTGCTCAATCCAAGAACGGCTGTACAAAGAAGAAACAGTGCAGGCGGAACTGGATTCCAGCAAGTCGAACAAGCTATTAAAAAAGCAAAAACATGCCTTGATTCTTTTGCGAAGGCATAATTTAAGAGAGGCATCCGTTGGGATGCCTCTCTCTTTCTTATATTCCATTTCTTACAATAAGCACATCACATGGCGCATTGCGGGCAATTCCCTCAGAAACACTGCCGATAATAAAACGTTCCACTGTATTCAAACCAGTAGCGCCGCAAATAATCAAATCGGCATCATATTTCTCGGCAATATCCCTTGGAATAACAGCTCTTGGTGATCCGAATTCAATTGCTTTCTCCACATTTTCTACACCGCCTTGGGCTGCCTTCCTTGTATACTTTTCCATTATTTCTTTGGCAAATTCGTCTGCTTTCGAAGCAACAGATTGATCAAATGCTGCAACTGTAGCGAAAGAACGTGTGTCAATAACATGTGCTAAAATAAGCTTTGCATTATTTTCTGCTGCAATAGATACAGCCTTTTCAAAGGCTTTTTCTCCTTGCTCCGAACCGTCGACAGCAACAATGATTTTCTTATACGTTAACCCCATATTAACACCCTCCTATTTCTTCTATTTAATTATATACCCTCCTATTGCATAACATTAACTTTAATAAGCAAAAATAAAAAAGCATTTCAAAACAGGAGGGGACAGCCATCATGAGGGAAATAAAGGGAAACCCGAACTTTGATTATGATGAAAATGGTCATTTGGAAGTTACGGCACAAGTGATGGACGCCTATAATGACGGCGCCATTGACAGCTTGATTATCCGCAGCCAAGAAGAGAAATAAGCAAAAAAACTGACTCAAAACTCCGTTAAACGGTCATTTGAGTCAGCCCCTTCTTCATTCATTATGAAATTACTTGAAGCTCTTTCGGAAACTTCGTCAGGATTTCCACGCCATCTTTCGTTACATACACATCATCTTCGATTCGCACACCAGCTACATTTGGCACATATATACCTGGCTCAATTGTATAAACCATACCCTCTTTTAATGTAAGTGGATTTGTTGATGTGAGGGATGGGAACTCATGAACACTTATACCAAGACCATGTCCAAGGCGATGTGGAAAATACTCTCCATAACCAGCGTCCTTAATCACATTTCGTGCTGCCATGTCCACATCCATACATTTAGCTCCAGGAACAGATGCATCAAGAGCAGCGAGCTGGGCTTTCAATACTGTGTCATATATCTTTTGCTGTTCATCATTTATATCCCCGAAAGCTACCGTTCTTGTAATATCGGAACAATAGCCATCCACAACAACGCCTAAATCAAACAGAACTAAATCTCCCTTTTTGATTTTTGTATTCCCTGGAGTGCCGTGTGGTGACGCACCGTTTTTGCCTGTTAGCACCATTGTGGAGAAGGACATTTTGCCGATGCCTTTTTTCTTCAATTCATACTCAATGGCAGCCAAAATTTCCATTTCTGTTTTGCCTTCTGTAATCTCGCTGCAGCCAACCTCAATCGCATAATCTGCCCACTTGCAAGCTTCGCGGATTTTGGAAAGCTCATGCTCTGATTTGACCATTCTCACTTCATTCAGCTTTTCCTCTGCAGGCAAGTATTTCTCAATGGCAGGGAAATATTGCTGTAATGCTTCATATCTAGAAATATTCATATGTTCTTTTTCAACAGCAATTCGTTTTGCTGCTGATTTTTTGCTGACTTTTTCCTGAATTGTTTCCCATGGATTATCCGTGTCACTATAACCGATTATGTCATACTTCCAGCCTGCATTTCTTGCATCATTTTGCTCCATTGCAGGACATACAAGAATCGGTTCTTCTTTTGGGAAAAGTATCAGTGCCAGTAGTCTTTCATGTGGATCACTGTAAAATCCGCTCAAGTAAAAAATATTATCTGTTGATGTCAAGAAGGTGAAATCGATTGCCTCTTGTTCCATCCATGTTGATAGTTCCTTTAATTGCTTCTCCAAGGAATAATTCCTCCTTTAATAAAGTTAAACATTATCTTAATATATGTTATCGCTTCTTAAGATTATCAACAACTCCATTGCTTGTAAACCTTTAGTAATGCGAAATATTCAAGAAGAATGACTTTTTTTAAACTTGTCCGCATAGAATGGTTATAAGTGAAAAAAGGAGGAAAAATATGAAGAAGAATCGGTATTTATTATGCATTCTGTTATGTGGTGTTCTTTTATATTATGGTGTACCAAGGCTTGCTCCGTATGATGCTGGCTTGGCAGGAATCTTTTCTGTTACTTGGCTCGCATTTGCCATCTTTGTGCTTGCAGGAAACTTAACTGCATTGCTGTATACGCCAAAAGCAAAACAACAGAACAGTAAAAAAACACTTCAGCAGCTGCAAAAGAAAAGAAAAATCCGTTACTATCAATAAAATACTTAAGCTTGTCAAAGCTTCTCAATCACAGGTGAGTCCATTCGCATAATTGGGCAACATTGGTGGATAATGAAGAAGGGATTTGGCAAGCTTCTTTTTTTGCTTCTAATTCTATAACAGATATATGAATTATTTGTAACAATTCTTTCGTTACTTTCTTTTTTCTTTGTCATACAAGTATTAAATAACTAAATGGTCAAAACTGTACTAATAATTAAGACGATAAAAATTTCACTGTTATATACATATTGGATTGAATCGAACGAGTGGACATTCTATAATAAAAGAGAAGACAACCGAAAGAGCTAAACTCACTAAACTTACCCGTTTTCATTAGGTTTATGAGTTGACTACATAGAGAATGAAACCCAAAAGGAGGGTGAACAGTGGCAACAAAACATGAACAGATTCTGAATTATATCGACGAACTGCCCGTTGGAGAAAAAATTTCCGTCAGGCAAATCGCAAAGGCGCTGAGCGTAAGCGAAGGAACAGCCTATCGTGCTATTAAGGAGGCTGAGAATAAAGGGTATGTCAGCACGATTGAACGGGTTGGAACGATAAGGATTGAAAGAAAAAAGAAAGAAAATATTGAAAAGCTGACATTTGCTGAGGTAGTAAATATTGTAGATGGACAAGTTCTTGGCGGAAGGGATGGACTTCATAAAACCCTAAACCGATTTGTCATTGGAGCGATGAAACTAGATGCAATGATGCGCTATACAGGTGCAGGCAATTTAATGATCATTGGGAACAGAATAAAGGCTCAGGAGCATGTATTAAGAGCAGGTGCGGCTGTTTTAATTACCGGTGGATTTGATACAGAGGAACATGTGAAGCGGCTTGCTGATGAGCTGCAGCTTCCGATTATTTTAACAAGCTATGATTCCTTTACTGTTGCTACCATGATCAACAGGGCAATCTATGATCAGTTGATTAAAAAGGAAATAGTGCTTGTAGAGGATGTTCTGACTCCTTTGGAAGAGACGATTTATTTAAAGACAGATGATCCTGTTTCCATGTGGCAGAAATATAATGAAGAGACAATGCATGGCAGGTTTCCAGTTGTTGATGCCAACATGAAAGTACAAGGCATGGTTACTTCGAAAGATATTATCGGTAAACAAAAGGAAATATCAGTTGAAAAGATTATGACGAAAAGCCCTGTTACAGTCGGCGGCAAAACAAGTGTAGCCTCTTGCTCCCACATTATGGTTTGGGAAGGGATTGAGCTGCTTCCAGTAGTTGATGAAGCAAATAGGCTCCAGGGAATCATAAGCAGACAGGATGTCTTAAAAGCGCTGCAGATGAATCAGAGACAGCCGCAGATTGGCGAAACAATTGATGATATCATTACAAAACAAATCAATGTTTCTAAAGGCAAACCGAAGTCAGAAAATTCCTTTACTTGCGAAGTTACCCCGCAGATGACAAATCACTTAGGAACCATTTCTTATGGAGTGTTCACCACCATTGTTGCAGAAGCTGCAAACCGAGTGCTGAGAGGGCATAAAAAAGGCGATTTAGTGGTGGAAAACTTAACAATCTATTTTATAAAACCAGTTCAGATTGACAGCACCATTGAAATAGTCCCGAAAATCCTGGAAGTTGGCCGGAAATTTGGGAAAGTCGATGTAGAAGTGTTCAATCAAGGCGTGCTTGTCGGCAAGGCTATGATGATGTGCCAGTTAATTGACAGACACTAGAAAGGAGAGAAATAGAAGATGAAACAAAGCATATTAGATGCAATTAAACAATTTGAAACCATTATAATCCACAGGCATGTCCGTCCAGATCCAGATGCATATGGATCTCAAGGAGGCTTGGCTGAAATCATCAAAACATCTTTCCCTGCCAAAAAAGTTTATACAGTAGGGAAGGAAGAAGAATCGCTTCATTTTTTACGAAGACTTGATGTAATTGAGGACAGCATGTATGAGAATGCTTTAGTTATTGTTTGCGATACTGCCAATCAAGAAAGAGTATGTGATAGTAGATATACAAAAGGGCGTATGCTGATAAAAATTGACCATCATCCTAATGACGATCCATACGGGGATATTGTTTGGGTCGATACTTCGGCAAGCTCTGTAAGCGAAATGATTTATGAATTTTATTTATTTGGCAAAGATCAAGGCTTGAAGCTGAACGATGAAGGAGCAAGACTGCTTTATGCCGGCATTGTCGGAGATACAGGCAGGTTTTTATATCCAAGCACAACAGAAAAAACCTTCAGCTATGCAGGAGAATTAATAAATTACAACTTCACACGGCCTGACATGTACAATCAAATGTATGAGCTTGAACCAAATATCGTTAAATTAAATGGATATGTGCTGCAGAATTTTACGATGCTTCCAAGCGGAGCAGCATATATGAAGCTTGATAAGGAGGTATTAAGCCGTTTTGAGGCTGTTCCTTCGCAAGCTTCGTTACTTGTCGGCGAACTGGGAAGCGTAAAGGGTATTACAGCATGGGTGTTCTTTATTGAAGAAGACGATCAAATCAGGGTCAGATTCCGCTCTAAAGGTCCTATTATTAATGTCCTTGCGAAAAAGTACAATGGGGGCGGTCATCCCCTCGCATCTGGAGCGAGTATATTTAGCTGGGATGTTGCACAAGACGTTATCCGTGATTTAGATGAGCTTTGTAAATAAAAAATAAAAACCCAAGAATTATTTCTTGGGTTTTTTATCATACTGCTAATCGGCAAAGGTTACACTCAGCTCTACATATACAGTCGTATAAATGATAAGCTCAGAGACTTTAAATCTGTAGCGCTTTTGATCTGATTCGACCACTTTATTTTCGATAGATTTCTTGAGCAGGGCCCGGCTTTTATATACAAGCTCCATATCTTTAGCCACAATTGTCCGCAGATCTTCCTTAATAGCATCTTCCATTTCTAAAGCATTAAATGGTTTGATATCGTATTTTTCCTTGTCTTTGCTGTTTATTTTCACGACTATTCCTTGTATTGTCAGTTTTTCCTCCGCTTTTTTATTCAGCTCGGAAAACTCCTGCTGCCATATTTCCTTATCTTTTTCTAAGTCTGCAATCGTGCTTTTTTGATTTTTTATTTCAGTGCTGTACCTTTCTTGCCAAACACCAAACATAAACAGAAAGACACACCAGCTTATAAAGCCTCCTATCACCATTCCAGCAAAAAAACGCTGAAGGGAAACATTTTTATAAAACGGTGGTATCCTCATGTTAAATATACTCCTGTGTTATCCATCGTAAGATCGTTGCACCAGTATGGGCCCCGCCGAATGCAGAAACAATCAATAGTATCTGTTTGAAAAGATCTTTCGTTCCGGCGTCATAAATACCCTTTTCAATTGTATTGATTGCATCGAAAGTGCCGCCTATAGCTGTAACAATCGCCCAAATCCTAATCATATCCGACAATTTCGTTATTTCTGTCAAGAGAGGCTTGCCTGTCATAAATGCGGCTAAACCGCCTAACAGGGCACCTCCGAGCACAACACCAAGGGCAATAAAATAGCTTTCTATAAATGCCGGGAAAAATGGTTCTTGGTTCATCTTGTCAACCTCACAGTCCCTATTATTCTCTTAATCATACATATGGACAAACTGGGGGAATTATGATTGCTGGAGTTTGGAAACACGAAAAAACTTCCATATTAAAATGAATTAGGCTTTGCTATAAGGAATTCGTATAGACAATGAAAAAGTAAGAACATATTTTCTTTTTTTATGCAATAGAACTATAATAAAAGGATAATTAGTTGCCATAGTCGAACAATTAAATGATTGTGGCGATAAAGAATAATAGTAGAAAGTTTTTGTAAAAGAGTGGTGATTATATGTCTTTTGTTCATCTGCAAGTATCAAGCGCGTACAGCTTGCTGTCGAGTACAGCGTCCGTTAAACAGCTTGTTTCCGCTGCGAAGGAAAGGGGATTCAGTGCGCTTGCCTTGACCGATCGCAATGTTATGTATGGGACGGCAGCTTTTTATAAGGAATGTATCAAGCAGAATATTAAACCTATTATCGGTTTAACTGTCGATATTATCAGTGAAAAGCACACAGATACGGCCTTCCCTCTAGTGCTGCTGGCAAAAAACGGGGAAGGCTTCCAAAACCTGTTAAAATTATCAAGTGCCATCCAGACTAAAAACAAACAAGGCATTCCAATCAGATGGCTAAAGCATTATGCTGACGGGCTGTTTGCGTTTACTCCAGGACATAGTGGTGAAATAGAGCAGTCTCTGCTGGCAGAAGACCTAGAGCACGCTAAAGAAACAGTGGCTTTATTTAAGAGCATACTCGCTCCCGGTCATTTTTATTTATCGCTACAAAAGCACGGGATAGAAGCAGAGACAGCCTTGAATAAAAAGCTAAAAGAATTAGCAGAGTCTTCAGCAACAAAACTGATTGCTGTAAATGATGTCAAGTATACAAGCAAGGGAGACCGTTTTGCGCAAAGCTGTTTGAATGCAATTAAACATGGCATCACCTTAGCTGAGGTAGTACAGGATGAATGGGAATCTGAAGAGCGTTATTTGAAAAGCAAGCAGGAGATGGTAGAGCTGTTCAGCGAGGAGCCGGAGGCGTTGGAGAATACTTGGGCGGTTGCTTCAGCATGTGAATTCCAGCTTGGAGAGAAGGTCGCTGCATTGCCAAAATACCCTCTTTTAGCCGGACAAACAGCCGACGGGTATTTACTGGACTTATGCGAGCAAGGGCTGAAAGCTAGATATACAAATCCTTCGAAAATACATATGGAACGCCTTCGTTATGAACTGGATGTAATCAACCGGATGGGCTACAGCGATTACTTTCTGATTGTCTGGGACTTTATGAAATATGCAAGAGACAACGAAATCCTAACAGGGCCTGGAAGGGGTTCTGCTGCAGGCTCGATGGTTGCATATGTGTTGTTCATTACAGACGTTGATCCGATAAAATATGACTTGCTGTTTGAGCGCTTCTTGAATCCTGAACGGATTACGATGCCAGATATCGATATTGATTTCCCGGATGACAAGCGGGAACAGGTTATTGAATATGTTAAAAACAAATATGGGGAGCTGCATGTAGCACAAATTATTACATTTGGGACACTTGCAGCAAAAGCTGCCTTAAGAGATGTTGGCAGGGTTTTTGGGTTATCGATGAAAGAGTTGGAGCAGCTTTCAAAATCAGTGCCCTCGAAGCTTGGAATCACATTGGAGCAGTCCCTGCGGGAATCAAAGCAGCTTCAAGCATTTATTGCGGAATCTCCGAAAAATAAACAAATCTTTGAAACAGCTTGCAAAATAGAAGGGCTGCCGCGACATGCGTCTACACATGCTGCTGGGGTAGTGTTAAGCGAAGAGCCCCTTGTACAGATTGTCCCGATTCAAGGAGGCAATGAAGAGGTTTATTTAACACAGTACAGCATGGAGCATTTGGAGGAACTGGGATTATTAAAGATGGATTTTCTCGGGTTAAGGAATTTATCCTTGCTGCAATCTATCATGGAAACCATTCAGCGCCAAACACATAGAAGAATCGCAATTAAAGAAATTCCTTTAGATGATTCAGCAGTGTTTGAACTCTTGAGCCAAGGAGAAACAACAGGAATATTTCAGTTGGAATCTGACGGAATGAGAAATGTCTTGAAAAAGCTAAAACCAACAGAGTTTGAAGACATAGTAGCTGTTAATGCCCTTTACCGTCCCGGTCCAATGGAGAACATCCCGTTATATATTAACAGGAAGCACGGCAAAGAAGAAATTGATTATTACCACCCTGATTTACAGGTAATCTTAGAGAAAACATACGGGGTAATTGTTTACCAAGAGCAGATTATGCAAATTGCTTCTAAAATGGCAGGTTTTACTCTAGGCGAAGCAGATTTGCTTCGCAGAGCAGTGAGCAAAAAGCAGCGGGATGTGCTAGCGTCAGAACGGGTTCATTTTGTAAATGGTGCGTTGGCAAAGGGATATACACAAAAGGCCGCAGATGAAATTTATGAACTGATTGTCCGATTTGCAGATTACGGGTTTAATAGGAGTCACGCAGTAGCATACAGTATGATTGCCTACCAGCTTGCCTACTTAAAGGCGAACTATCCGCTGTTTTTCATGTCATCTCTTCTGACGTCAGCAGTCGGAAATGAAGGGAAAATTATGCAGTATATCCAGGAATCAAAGCAAATGGGTATTAAGGTTTTGCCTCCTTCTATTAATAAGAGTCATTTCGCCTTTATGGTCGAAGGCAGTGAGATTTTATACAGCTTAGCGGCTGTTAAAGGGGTCGGAGCAGCTGTTTTGAAAGAAGTGTTCCGTGCGAGAAGGCAAAAAAGATTTGAGGATCTTTTTGATTTCTGTTTGCGAACCTCTCCAAAGATAGTAAACAGAAAAATCATAGAAGCCTTTATATACGCAGGCTGCTTTGACGAATTTGGAGAGGACAGGGCAACATTGCTTGCGACCATTGATGTAGCAATTCAGCATGCTCAACTTGTTCATCCAGATGGCATGGAACAAGATGATCTGTTCGGTGAAGAAGGCTTCTTCTTTAAGCCGAAATATGTCCAAGTAGATCCGATGAACGCAGAGGATAAGCTTTCATTAGAGAAAAAGGTTCTCGGACTCTATCTATCTAATCACCCAGTTTCCATATATGAGCAATACAAGCAATTGCTTCGCTCTAATCATTTAGGTGAGATGGCTCCAGGCGGAAAATACAGGACTATAGTATATATAACGGACTGGAAAGCAATCCGAACAAAAAAAGGGGAACCGATGGCGTTCCTTTCCATAAGTGACCAGAGCGGGGAAATGGAGGCAGTCGCTTTTCCGGCAGCTTATAAAAAACTGCAAAACTTGATTCAAACGGAAAAAATTGTATTTATGGAAGGGAAAGTTGATGAACGGAACGGAAACAAACAATTTGTTATCCAAGATGCTGCAAATGTTTTGGAAATCGTCCAATCACAGAAAGCAAACAAACATAAATTATTTATTAAGATTGTCCAGGAAAATGAAACAGATGAAATAAAAGGAAGACTATTGGACATCATTAACAATTATAAAGGGGCTACCCCTGTTATTATCCACTATGTGCAATCTGGAAAGACAATTCAGCTGAATGAAGATTTCTTCATCGATCCTGTAAAGGAATGCCTTCAAAGGCTTGAAGAATTGCTTGGTACAAATCACGTAATCTTGTCTGATTAACTTTACAACTCTGCAATCTTGTTATATTGTTTAATAAGTCAACTGGTCTGACCACTAAGTTCGCGAGTTTTCTTACAGAAACAGGAAGTTTTTATGGCGGGAAAAGGAAAGATGACCAGAAGTTTTAAGGACATGCTAACAAGAAGCAGGTGATGATGAACGGTGAACGAGTCTTCTTCTAACAGCTCCAAGCTTTATTTGGACATAGTCAATCAATTAAGGGAAATGATTGAGCAGGATGGCTTAAAACCTGGAGACAGGCTTCCCTCTGAACGTACCCTTTCCGAAAGGCTAAATGCAGGAAGGTCGTCTGTAAGAGAGGCGCTGAGGGCTTTAGAGCTTTTAGGGCTTATTGAGACGAAAAAAGGCGAAGGCACTTTTCTTCGGGATTTTCAAGGACATCGTCTTGTACAGTTAATCAGCACATTTATACTGCGTGATGAAAAGGCTAAATTGGATGTATTAGAAACAAAGAACTTTATACAATTGAATTGTTTGCAAATTGCAATGGAAAAAATGACAGAGAAAGAGCTGGCCGAAATCACAGAATGGGTTGAGTCTGAAAAGGTCAGTGAGAGTGATTTCTTTTTCAAGATTGTCCATATAGCCGACAACTATTTGCTGTTTCGTTTATGGACTATTCTAAAGGATTATTATTATTCTTTAGGGTTTTCCAATGTCTACTGGACAAAAGAAGACTATTTGCTGCTATTAAATAATATAAAAAGCAAAAATGAACTAGAACTGATCATGAACTATAGGGAAAAAAAGCAACTTTAAAGAAAATTAGCTATTATTTTATTTATTATCCTGATTTTTAGATACTTTTTAAAAATGCCAGTCAGGCAAGTATCAGTATGCTTTTTTTTACTATAATGTGCTGCTAAGATTAAAAATATGGTCTTAGATAAAGCGCAAAATGCAAAAAAATGGGGAGGCTTCCACATTGATGATAAAGGAAATATTTTCGAAATCGAAAAAAAAGAAATATGCAACCATCCCTTCAGAATCATCTAAACATGATGTTCCAGAAGGTGTCATGACAAAATGCAGCAATTGCAAAAAAATCATGTATACAAAGGAATTGCAAAAGAA